>NZ_CP089291.1:0-317500 GCF_022818495.1 Fodinisporobacter ferrooxydans
TGGATTCGATTCGATTCAAAACCATGCGTTCCAACGAATCTGCAGCAAACAACTCGGCAAACGAACTTTGCAAACACTGGGATATTTGCGAAAATTCATTAACCAACTCTTCACACTGGGAACAACTTGCAATATGTTGCTGAATTCTCGAGTAGTCAGATTCATCCAATTCCCTGTCTACGTACGCGGATAATTTTTCGCTGATTTCATCACACTGCATTTCATTTACCCCCTTACAGGTGATTTTCTAATGTTTTGCGCAACTGCATACGAGCCGAATGCAATCGTGAACGAACCGTACCAATTGGTATTTGTAAAATATTCGCAATTTCTTGATAATCAAATCCATGTATTTCCCGCAGGATCAAAATTGCCCGGTGATCTTCATTCAATTCCGCTAATGCATGATGCACACTTAAACGCAATTCCGTATGACTTATGTCATGTTTCGGATCTTGAATTTGCAGCCAAGAATCATCCCATGTTACCGGACTTGCCCGCTGCCTTTTTTTTATCAGATCAATTGCGAGCCGAGTCGTAATGGTCGTGATCCATGAAGGGAAGGACCGTTCTTCTTGTAATTGTGCCAGGGAAAGATACGCCTTGATAAATGCTTCCTGTACAACATCTTCTGCATCCGTTCGGCTTTGTAAAATCCCGTAAGCAGTACGGTAAACATACTGTTTATAATTTTGTACAAGCAGGGCAAACGCTTCTTTCGAACCGTGTTTTGCTGATCGGATCAATTGTAGATCTTTTTCTTCCACGAAGCATTTTCACCCCTTGCACAGTGCCTCACCTCGACCCGCATGGACATTCTCATGCGCTATATCCGAACATTCATTCATTTCTGTTTCCAAGGAGACGGCCGCCATCCCTTTGCACTCGACTCGATAAGATTTATAATAAAACCATAAAATATACGGTTCTAAATACATGGACAGAGACAAATACCGAAAAGTTCAAATGCAGTGATCAAAAATCAATTTTTAAAATATTTTTATCCTAGAACTTTTTGGACAGTTCTGCAGTCTATTTTCTTAGAGAAGTAACATTTTTAACATACGATTGCCATATTTCATAATAGTAATCAATTCATAAAAGAAAATATAGAATTTTTACATTTTCTTTATAGTATTCGCTGTAATTTTTGGCAATACTATTATGGAGAGTTCCATTGCTTGACAGCTTGTATTTTCTAAAACAAACCGGTACTTTCAAAGTCCTGGCAAGTAAGGAGTTCTGAATCGTCATGTCACAATACAGGAAACCCAATATTTTAATACTTTATGGCAATTATGGCAGTGGTCATAAAAGGGCAGCGGAAGCAGTCGCTGCATCCATTCAGTCAGAAATGCCTGATGCAACAATTTTTGTGGAGGATTTTTTGGGCCAGGCATTCCCTGTAGGAGATTGGGTCTTACGAAATCTGTACTTACAAACCTTTTCATGGGCAAAGCCTGTGTATGGTTGGTTATATTACAAAACCAAAGAATGGCCTGCAGATCATGCATTATTTCAGTCAATTTCCTACTTGGGCGTTTGGAAACTGGAAAGATTTTTGAGAGACATCCAACCGGATATTATCATCAGCACATTTCCCGCGCTTACGGGAATGTTGGCTCTCATCAAAGAGAGAGGCAATGTCTTTTTTAATCTTTGGTGCGTAGTGACGGATTATACCGTCCACAGCCAATGGCTATATAAATCGGTTGATCAGTATTTTGTTCCGACAGATACGGTACGAGTCCAAATGATCCAAGCCGGTATTGATGCACATTCGATTGTATCTACTGGTATACCCATATTCCCTACGTTTTATCAAAAACAAGACCGCAATCGTTTACTGAAAAAGTGGAACCTTTCACCAAATCGTCCGGTTGTCTTAATGTCTGCCGGTGCTTTTGGCGTAACCAACTTTGCAGACGTAAGCCAACAACTTGCGCAAACATGTCCACAAAGTCAATTTGTTGTCATTTGCGGGAGAAATCACAAATTGTATAAACAATTATTGACAATTTCCCAATTCGGGATTGGGAATCTGCATCCTTTGCCTTTTGTACAAGAAGTCGATGAATTGCTGCAAGTGGCCGATTTGTTCGTAACGAAGCCAGGCGGTCTATCCGTGTCTGAAGCCATTGCTTGCAGTGTGCCGATGATCCTGTGCAGAAGCACTCCGGGTCAGGAAAGTGAAAATGCCAACTACCTTGTCGCTTCCGGTGCAGCCCGCTTTGTCGATGATAACGCCGAGTTGTTGCATGCAATTTCTTCTCTAACGCGAGGAACGTCCGAATTGGCTCGGATGAAATTGAACATTCAATCGATTCGTCATCCCATTTCACCTGCCGAACGAATTGCTTCCATTACGAAAAAGACATTTGAAACAGATCAGCTTCCCTATGCAAAAGAACTCTATTTACAGCCCCATATGGTCGGAGAGGTGTTGTAAGTCAAATACCTCTCTTATTTTTTCTTACTCAAGCTTCTGAATATTTCCACGTTCTGACGAAATCATAAGTCCACCCCTTTTTGGAATGATATAAGTGCGTGTTCAAAAAGTAGTTAAGTAAGACACAAGGAGTGCGAAGTCGAAGCACGAAAAGTCTACGGAGTGTACGTATTTGGTACATGAGTAAGACGTTTTGGGATTCGGCAAAGCAATCCGCCGTGGAGTTTTGAATACTTTTTGAACATCCTTTATAAATACGATGGAATGGTTACGGGGGTGGATTCTACGTGCTTACAATTTTGAATGTAGCTTTGATGAATCTTTTGTTAAGCAGTGACAATATTTTAATCATTTCTCTGGTCGGGAAAACCGTTGATAAATCGAAACGGTTTACCGTCCTCATGTTTAGCCTTCTCGTGTCTGTGATCTTGCAATTAGGAATTCTTTTTGTAATAGCATTTTTATTTCAATTTTCCTTTTTGCAATCGGTATTTGGTGTTCTCATGTGTTATATGGCATATCATCTGCTATCCCAACACATAACAAAAGAAGAGAAGATACGTCATCAGTCCGTGTCTTCTGCAGTCGGTAAAATTGTGGTTGGCAATTTAATGATGAGTTTTGAAAACGATGCAGCATTAATTCCAATATCCAACGGGAATGTCTGGATGGCCTGGATTGGTGTATTAGCTACTTTGCCGTTGATTTTCCTCGGAAGCCACAGCATATTCTGGTTATTGGAAAAATATCATGTCATCGTATATATCGGTTCTGTCATCTTGTTCAAAATCGGAATGGACTTAGTGTTTACATATGCATATATCAACACATTCGCTGCACTCGGTTCATGGTTCTTGACAGGGCTATTCGCACTATTTGTCGTATACAAATATGCAAAGGCAAGATCCGCGGCTTAAATCCCTTCCTTTCAGAAATCATTGACCCCCCACAGGGATAAGTCTCTCTAGACGCTGAAGCGCCAAGTTCGGCTTGATTCACTGGTACGTTTTCGGCGAATATGATACTATGTTCCCATACTTTGTATGTATCAAAAAAGATTTGGCAGAACGGAGGGATCATTTGTGGGACCCATTGAGATGCATGAAGTGCAAGCGGCTCTCGACCGCTTTGCCAATCAAGAACTGTACTTACATCTTGAAACAACCGCCGGCGCTTATGCGGCACATCGAAATGAAAAGGCATTGCAAGTGGGAGCCTATATTCGGAATGGGCGCATTCGCTATGAACGCGGTGTAATCACAGGTGGCGGCCCTTATCGAATAGGTTTGAAAATTGAGCTGGGATGGGTATATGCAGAAGGTTTGACAGATTGGGAAATCGATGCACAAGGCCGTATTTTATTGGCTGGCCATGACCAAGACGGCCGACTTGCCGTTGCATTGGAATTAAGCCCCAATCCATTTGCCATCTGAATGGCCGTCTGAAAGGAGGAATTGACATGGAACGCCATGTGCTTGTTGTCCTGCCACATCCGGACGACGAATCCTTTGGTTGCGGGGGAGCAATCGCCTTACATACAAATGCCGGCACACCTGTCACATACGCATGTGGAACACTGGGTGAAATGGGCCGGAATATGGGGCGTCCTTTTTTTGCCACGCGGGAATCCCTTCCCAAGATCCGTGAAAAAGAATTGCGAAATGCCTGTGATGCATTGGCTGTCCGCGATTTGCGGTTGATGGGGTTGCGGGATAAAACGGTTGAATTCGAAGATCCGGAGCGCTTGGCAGATCGAATCGAAGCATTTATCAAAGAATTGCAGCCTTCCTTGATTCTTACGTTTTATCCGGGACATGCCGTCCATCCAGACCATGACGCCATGGGTGCAGCAACCATCCGTGCGGTTGCCAGATTTGCAAAGGAAAACCGCCCTGTCGTCCATTGTATGGCAATCACCAAAAACCGTGAAACGATACTCGGAAAACCGGATGTCACCATCGATATCAGCGCTGTCCGCGAACAGAAACTCAATGCTATCAAGGCACATCGCTCACAAACGGAAGCGCTTTTCGCCAATTGGGAAGAAGAAAAAAAGAAAAACCCGGATTATATCAAACGAATGGAACAGAATTGGCAAAAAGAAGTATACTGGACCTATTCATTTGAAAATTAAACGAAACCATCGAAACACACAATAACACAAAATAGCATTATTTCAGCCGTCGTACCAAGTATAAATTTAGTGCTTGGAAGGCGGCTTTTTTCTTTCGAATGTATAGATTTTACGCAATGATGAACACTATATATGTCGCAAAGGAGGAATTCATATCAATAAATTCGCACTGACGCTCGTTGTCATTGGCGCTCTCAACTGGCTGCTCGTCGGACTTTTCCAATTTGACCTGGTTGCGGCCATTTTCGGAGGTCAGACAGCTGTACTGAGCCGAATTATCTATACTTTGATCGGACTATCAGGTATCTGGTGTATTTCCCTGCTCTTTCGGGAGCGAATCACGCCATAGCATGCATCGTTCCCGCTACATCCCTTTGTGCATCACCCTTTGCAAAAAAACCCGATTCAAAATGAGCCGGGTTTTTTCATGCATCTTATCATCTTTATTTTGAACAATGTTCCATGATTCTTTTTTCACGGTTTTAAAAATGCCACGAGTGTCCCATAGTGTGCTGTCAAAATCGCAATCGCCAAAACAGCGATTTCCAACACAAAATACAAGATCATGCGAAATCGATAGCGGCCGAGTGTCAATCGGATCAGCCACGTCAACAGCAACAGAAGAATTGTCTCGCTTGCCATTATGATATGACGATGAAGTTGTGACACACCCGCTGCTGTTGAGATTTGCACATGACTGGCCAGGATTCCGCCAATACCGGCAAGTGCCACAAATGACAACAATGCAAACAATGCGCAAACAAACGCTATCCTTGCATAAAACCGCGGCGGGCGCAGAATAGCGATAAAATCGAAAAACAAGGCGCCTAATACGAAAAGGATAAAAGCAGCGGCAAAGATTCCATGTACAAATACCAGCAAAACCTGTTCACTCCCAAAGCAAGATTCCATTCTATACTAGCATGATTTTTTGCCGGGAGTCGTGAACGTTTTACGACATCAATTTATATACACATCCGGCAGCCATCACAAGATTCAAGATCGCCAGCTCAACGGCCGCCAGACGTTTTTTCTTCTTCCACAAATACCAGATATACCGGCAAGTATAGATAAAACCTACACCGACAGCCCCATATAAAAGAATTGTAGACATCCCTTTACCTCCGCGGGTTTTCTAACTGTTTGCCAGCCGTTAGAATCTTGACATGAACATCCACTTTTACATCTGCCTGGCAAAACGCTTTCCCCCAATCGTAAGTTTTCCAATCCCCGGTGTATAGAAAATGATGCCGCGCTTTCCATTCAAAATGAAAAGGATCCCCCTTGTATTTTGTCTGGAACCGTTTTACAAGTGCATTGGCCTGTTTGGATAGTATATAGTTAACGAATTTTTCCAATTTCAGTCGATTTTTTGTATTTGTTACAAAGTTGTCTCCGCTTTGAATCGCAACAATCTTTGCATTCAATTCGACTTTCTCTTGAATCGATTTTAAATGATTCCCATTCCACTGCATCTTTATATCGGGGCTTCCCGACTGGAATAAAGTGAGTGCAACTCCGTACTTGGACTTTGGCTTCAAGGGGTTGGCAAAATTGCGATAGATTTCTTCGCTTTCCCCTTGAATCATTAACAGCAGTTGTGTATCTACCGTTCCCAATTTTCCAATCATATATTTTTTCCCAAAAACAGCAGTTCCCATTAATTCGACCGGATTTCCACCTTTCAACCGGAATTGATCTCCATACAAATAGTTATCCGATTTTGACAAATCTTGATTCCCATTGCTGTCTGCCAATACGGGCAGTGCAGAAGAATTGAAACTTGACGATGACGGTTGTTTATTGCTTCCCTTGTCCCGAATTTTTATTTTTTGCGGATCTTGATAGGAACTCAAGATCGTAATCGGCAGCCCTTGTCCGCCTTCCAGCGTCCGCAAGAAGGAATGCAAACGGATATTCGGCCACAATCCCGTCGTTTGCCAGAGCGGGTAAATCATTTCGAAAAATTTATAAGGGGTTTGCTCCAAAAGCGGTTGATTGCGATAAATAAACTCTTTTGCTTTCCCTTCTGTCACGATTAATAACATATCGCGGCGAAAGGAGTGATCCCGCAATGCAGATGATAAAAACCGCAAAATGTCGTGTGTGCGAACCAACGCTTCGCCAACAATCAAAACGTTTGTATGTTCAAAGGAATACCTGCGGCTGACGGTCGTATTTCCGAAAAATTTGGCAGTCAACGGCCCTTCCAACAGATAGGTGACCGTTTCCGATGCTGTCGGTCCCTCACCCTTTCCTCCGCCTCCTTGACTTGTTGCACCTTGTGGCGAAGCTGACTGCAACGTAACCTGAATTTTGCCGTTCTTCCCTTGATCAAGCCCGACGGTCGTAATATATGTAAAATCCTCCAACTCATGCTGATCCCAACATCCCGTCAGCAACAGCGCACTGACGATCATACTCATGCCGGCCAGCCAAATCATTTTTTTCATCGATTCGCCAACTCTTTCTCTGATTGCTTCCATATGCCATAAAGGGATGGCAGGATCAATAGTGCAAAAACACCCGGACCCGCATAATTCCATAATATTTCTACCCGAAAATTGTTGGCGTCTGACATGGAATCGGGCCACACGCTGACTACTATGCATAAAAACAAATTTAAAACAAGGACGGGACGGTAATCATGCAGCTCCAAGGTCGTTGCCAACAGATAACAAGTGACAAAAAACGTGATCGCGAAACGGACATACTCGGCTGCAATCCAGATAAACACAAAAAATGCGTCGAGATGCTGGATATAGCGATTGATGTAAATCGTTTGTAAAGCTTGCTGAAAGGGCCATGGGTTCTTGTTCATGCTTTGAATATCAAATACACAGATACACAAAATCAAGATGAGGATCAACAATCCTGATGAAAAGAAGATCCCTCTGAAAATCCCTTTTTTCAACTCGGCATGGCTTCTCGCCATCGATGCCAACACCAGGATCATTGCGATCTCCCCATATATGGATGTATCAGGAAGCAATTGTCTTGCCATCTCGCCAAGTGGTATACCAGGTAAAGGAAACAAAAAATCCCAATGAAAATACGAATATAAAAGGGCAAACCCAATCAACAGCGCGAAAATCAGATAGGGGAACAGCATGGTGGCTACCCGGGAAATGGCTTCAATCCCTTCATAGGCGGCATAAAAAGCGCCAGCGCTCGTTATACAGATCAGGACAAAATCAGGCGTGCTGGTCAAAAACAACGTATGTACGGCATCCACCTCCAACCGTTGATTGATTCCCGTATCCAGCAAGGAAGCTGTATAGAGAAATAGCCCGATGATATGAATGACAGGCTTCGGAAGTACATTCTGCATCGCTTCCAGCCAATTCAAACCGGGATTTTTTTGCATGAATCGCAATGCAAGCCAGACGGCGGATCCGATCACAAGCGTCACAAGAACGACCATAATCGGCGCCCCATTCAGACTGGAGCGGGAAATGTATAACAGACTGTTATCAAAAAGCTTCATCCCGACCAAATAGACCAACAACGCCGAGAATCCTCGATAATCGAGATGACCCATTCGGATTCCTTTGGCCACTCTAGTGAATCCTCCTTTTATTGCTCATCCCACTCTCTTGACCACCAAACGCGGAGCGCGCGCAATGGACGCACGGAAGCAGGGCGAACTTTATCTTTAAACACCAAATTCCGCAAAATCAGATCACCATTATGTTCGGCATGTGGAACATAGGGGGAAAAAAACGGAACACCCGCCGATTTGATTCCGGCCACATAGATGAGGATCATGCAAAATCCTGCCGTCAATCCAATTAGCCCAAAGAAAGACGCAAACGCAATTAAAAAAAAGCGGGTAATGCGAATCATATAGCCAAGACTGGAATTCGGAATCGCAAACGATGCCAAACCTGTGATCGCTACGACGATGACGATCACCGGACTGATGATGTTGGCTTGTACGGCCGCCTGTCCCAAGATCAATGCGCCGACGATGCTGATCGTCGAACCCAGGGCGCTGGGGATCCGAATCCCGGCTTCCCGAATCAGCTCAAAGGAAAACTCCATTAAAAACACTTCAAATATGGACGGAAATGGCAGCCGCTCTCTGGAGCCTGCGATGGCCAGTAGCAAATCTGTCGGTATCATTCCCGGGTGATAATTGGTCGCAGCGATAAATACCCCTGGTGCAAACAACGTGATGAAAATCGAAATCAAGCGGATGATCCGGATAAAGCTCCCGTAAAATGCCCGCTGAAACGAATCCTCCGATACATGAAACATTGACCAAAAAGTACAAGGCAAAACCAAGGCATTCGGGCTGCGATTGGCCAATATCACAACATGACCGTCACGCAAAAACGATGCTGCCCGATCCGGACGCTCTGTCGCCAGCACAGTGGGTACCAAGGATTTGGGCCGATCTTCAATAAACTGTTCAATCTCACCAGCATCCAGCGCTCCGTCCGTTGTAATAGCAAGGAGCCGTGTGCGAACTTCATCAACCAACTTGGGATTGGCAATTCCCCGCAAATACAAATAATAATTTTTTGCCGGTGCCAGCTTTCCTATATATATTTCTTCCACCATAAGATTGGGGGAAGGAAATACTCGTCGAATCAGGTTTTTATTCACGACAACATCTTCCACAAATCCTTCTTGCGGACCACGCACAACGTTCTCCGTCTTCGGCGCTTCGACTGACCGCGTCGGCACGCTTTCCGCATGCAATACAATCGCCTGATCGATGCCATCGCGAAAAAGGATAACCGCTCCTTCCAGCAGCTTTGTGATGGCCTGTTGCAAATCCGCAATGTCTTCCCGGGCCAAAAAAGGGATATCCATGCGACTTCCCAGCAGTAACGGCGCAAGCACTGTTTCGTTGACCAACTCGGAATCCACAAGCCCCTCAATAAAAATCAGCAAACATTTCTTTCCGTCCGGTACTGTATACTCTCGCAGATGGATATCTTTATTTTCAGGCAAACTTAACACTTTGCTCAAATCGTCCTTTACCTGTTGCAACGATTTCGGAATCGGTGTCGTCGGTTTTTGGCCGGACTTGTTCACTTGCGGATTCTGTGTAGAATCATTACTCGGACGTTTTCCTAATGAGAATTCAGTCGCCTGTTTTTGTCGTTTTTTTTGAAATAACCGTTGATACCAGAAGTGAAACACGTTCATACAGGTCTCCCTCCCCTATGCTTACATTTCCCAGTACAAGAAAATTTATGAGACGAAACTCGGCCAAACCCGGTAAAACTGAGGATAATAAAAAACAAGCACCTCTTACCGTATTTCCAATAGTAAGAAGTGCTTGTTTTCATACGATGTTTTCATCATTTTCAGTTGTTAATGATGCGAGTTCTTGCTCTGTCAACTCCCGGTATTCTCCAAGCTGCAACGATTCATCCAATGGCAAGCTGGCAAATCGAATCCGTTTGAGAAATGTGACACGTTTGCCGACTGCTGCGAACATTCGTTTCACTTGATGAAATTTCCCTTCATAGATGGTGAGCAAAATTTCCGATTCCGCATCGCTTTTTTGAATTTCCAATTGCCCAGGCAATGTATGGTACCCATCTTCCAATACAACTCCCTGTGCAAAGGAGTCCACATCTGTTTGTGTCACTTGCCCTTGGATTTTGGCATAGTAGGTTTTGGGTACATGTTTTCGCGGCGATAACAGATGATGCGCCAATTGGCCATCGTTTGTAAGGAGTAAAAACCCTTCTGTATCGATATCCAGTCGTCCGACCGGAAATGGTTGAAAGTTTTGATGTTCCGGATGCAACAAGTCGATGACGGTTTTAAATTTTCTGTCTTCCGTTGCAGATATGACGCCTTGTGGCTTGTTCATCATGAGATAGATGTATTCCCGATATTTGACCCGGTCCCCATCCACAACGATTTGATCCATGTATGGGTGAACGATCATGCCGGAGTCGCGGACTGCCGAGCCGTTGACCAACACGCGGTCTTCTTTACAGAGTTTTTTTATGTCTTTTCGCGAACCGATACCCATATGCGCCAAAAGCTTGTCCAAACGCATGCGGGCTGCATTCGATTGTTTATCCATTGAATCACCGATCCTCAAACTCATTTCTGTCTTCCCAACGCCAACCGGGCGGATATTCGTTTTTTAAAATCGATCCGGCACCTTTGGCCCATCCCAAAGGATAGCCATCCATGCAAACCAAATGCCACCCTTTTTTCCATTGCACGCCTTCCACTTGAATGGTCTCGCCCCGTAAATACCGAATCCCTTCATACAGCGCCGTTTCATTGTCTGTCGATAAACGGTATGCCTGGACGGCAACTGCCGCTGCTTCCTTTGGCAAACCTAACGCATATGCTTGACTCGGGCGAAATCGGCTTTTCTCGATCACTCCGAGGAGCCAGCCGGATCGCAATACTTTGAGACCGCGCAGTGTCGGTAAATCCCGGTGTTCAAATACGATGTGTCCGGAGCGTTCCACGATTTGGCCATCCTTTGGAAGAAAGGAACGCCATTTGTCCACATGTCCCCATACTTGCATGGAAAATTCCTCGATTGCCGCCCTGGAGGTTTTGGAAAAGTGTGTACTCCCATGTTCCGGGCAATCTTTCCGGGGATTTGCTTTGCTTTTAAGTTCTTGATTCACCAGCTTGGCGGCAAAATGCCCTTCTCCTTTTACCATGTGCGGCCATAGGCGCTTTTTTACCACCAGTTCAAAGTTCGAATGCTGCTTTAAAAATTGTTCGATTTGTTCTTCATTTTCTTCCCGGGAAAACGTGCATGTGGAATATACGATTTCACCTTGGGGACGCAATAACGCCGGCACTGCTTTTAAAATGTCCGCTTGCCACCCGGCATACTTTCGCACTTCCTGTTCACTCCAATTGTTGGCCATCACAGGATCTTTGCGAAACATGCCTTCACCTGAACAGGGTGCATCGATCAAAATCTTGTCAAAGAACCCGCCAAATACTTTTGCAAGTTTCTCCGGTGTGTCATTGCAAACGACAGCTTGTGTCACACCGTACCGTTCCATGTTTTTCAGCAGCACCCGCGCCCGCTGCGGATGGATATCATTTACCACCAACAAACCTTCCCGGCCGATTTGTGAAGCGATTTGAACAGATTTTCCGCCAGGCGCCGCACACAAATCAAGTACTCTCTGACCCTTTTCCGCGTGCAGCATTTCTGCCGGCAACATGGCGCTTGGTTCTTGTACATAATATAATCCTGCATAATAGCAAGGATGTTTGGCAGGGCGATGGTTCTTTTCATCATAATAAAATCCATCTCTTGCCCACGGAACATTTTCCTGCAAATAGGGGAGCTTTTCTTTTAATGTTTCCGGTTGAATTTTTAATGAATTGGCACGAACACCAGCCGTCCGCGGCTGTTCGTAACTCTGTAAAAACTGCGGGTACGCATCCCCGAGCAGATATTTCATTTTAACTAAAAACGTATCAGGCAATTTCATTCCTTGTCACTTCCTCAGCCTGTATCCTGACAAATGTTTATTATATAACAAAATCAGCAAATGTTCCCACGCGTTTTGGAAACATCGCATCGCAAATGAAGCAATTTATCGATACATGCGGCGGCAATTCTTATAGAACAAGCGCGACCGTTGACCAGGATGGAAATATTGTCGGAGACATTACGGCAGCCATTCAGCAACAAGCGAAACGATTGGTTGCAGTAACGGAATGGGTGAAGAAAGGTCAAGCGTAAACGAAATTCAAGTGTGTATTCGTATGAAAGACAGCCTGTGTGAACATCCTACAAAAAGACAACCAAGAAGACAACTCCATTCCATATAAATTTTGGAATGTTCGGATGATTGTCATGTCAAATTTCAAGGATGATTCACAATGCAACAAGGCCAAAATCTATGATTTGTAAAGGGAATCGCAGAATGAATGATATCTCGTTTTTAAAGCGTTTGCACTATTTTTTGGACAGAACAAGTGAGGTTTGGAAATTGGCATTGTCTTCATCGGCTGCCTGGGAATTAGCAAAACTCACCGGTACGAAACATCCGTATTTTGCACCCATCGCAGCCATTCTCTGTTTACAGGTAACAATCGAAAAATCGGTCACCAGCGCCTTCAATCGAGTGATTGGCACAATCGCCGGCGTTTTATTGACAGCGACAATCGCCGGTTATTTGGGCGTACATGCTTGGAGCATCGGCCTCATTGTTTTCATCGGTACAGCCATCACAAAAAAAGCAAAGCTTCCGGATCAGGCAATTTTTCAAGTAGGAATCAGTGCCATGATGGTGCTGATTTTTCAAACACAATCCCATACATATGCTTTTGACCGGATTATGGAAACAGTGATCGGCGCATTAACAGCCATCACGATCAATACGTTGTTTTTTCCCCCAGATTTTACAGAAGAAGCGATTCAATCCTTCACGTCATTTACTGATCACATTGTTGAATCGTTTAAGAAACTTTCAGCATGGCTGGAAACTGGTTGTCCGCAAGGAGAACAACGAGTCATGCACAAAGAAATACAATCCATGCTTGAAGATTTGCATAAAACACTGGAACATTTTGAACAAGCCAGAGAAAGTTTGCAATACAATCTGTTTGCAAAAAGAAATCGGGAAGTTCTGAAGCGAATCTCCTCAAATTTCTCAAAATTACGTCAGGCATATACACATTTGACCAGTATGCTGCAAGCATTGACCAAATGGTCGGAAAGTGGCCAGTTGGCAAAGGAAGATCAAACGGTCTGGGCAAACAATCTTTCATTACTCTCCTCGTACATGGAAGAGTGGAAGTCAAAATCAATCGCGTCCGCCCGAAATGCGGCCAAACCATCCCTTCTACCCGTTTTCAAAACATCATCCATTCCGGTACAGCTCCCTGAAAAATTCCATAACGATCAATACCCGATTACATTGTACAATCTTACAATACAACTGACACATGATTTAAAGGATGCTTTATAATCTTATAATTTTTAAAAAGTAGAACATTTGTGTCATAAAAAACATCTCAGTCCGCATCCAAAGTGGAGTGAGATGTTTTTTGTTTCAATCATTTTTATTTGATCTTGAATTTTCCGATCATGGTCTGCAAATGTTCCGCAAGCTCGGAGAGAGAAGTTGCAGACGATGTAATTTCTTCCATTGTCGCTAATTGCTCCTCTGTTGCTGCGGAAACTGCCTGAATTTGTACGATGCTGTTTTCTTGTCCTTGTTTCGTATATTTATTTAAGGTCACCACTTCCTCCGCACCCGCTGTTAATTGCTGAATGGCTGCGGAGACCTCTTCCACCTGTACTGCAACTTCTGAAATTGCCTGATAAATCGTTGTAAATGCATCACCAGCAGAATGGACAGATTGAATTCCAACTTTCATTTGGGCTTGCCCGTATTCGGCAGATGCAATCAATTCTTTCGTTTCTTGTTGTATCGTTTGTATGAGAGCAGAAATATTACTGGCTGAATTTGCGGATTGTTCCGCAAGTTTTCGCACTTCATCCGCTACAACTGCAAAACCGCGTCCGTTCTCCCCGGCTCTTGCAGCCTCAATCGCAGCATTTAACGCCAATAGATTGGTTTGCGAGGCAATATTCGTTATGACACTTGTAATGTTCCCGATTTCTTCTGAGCTTTTCCCCAGAAGTCGGATGGAATCCGCAATCTTGTTGACAATTTGATCGATCGCTTCGATTTGTTTAACGGTTTCTTGAATCGATTGCTGCCCTTGTGAAGCGATTTCGGATGTTTGGCTGGAATGTTGGTTTACATTTTGTGTATTTGCCGAAATTTGTTGAATCCCTAATGCAATCTCTTGTACGGATTGGACACTTTGTTCTACATTTCTTGTCTGTTGTCCCGATTCTTCCGAAACCGCTTGGATCGAGATCGTGATGTGTTCGGTGGATTTCGTCGTTTGCTCGGCGCCGGCCGAAAGTTCTTCAGAGGAAGCCGCCAGAGTTTCTGCTGTCGTATGAAGTTCTGTAATCAATGTACGCAAGGAATCCACCATTCCATTAAAACCTTTTGCCAATGCTCCAATTTCATCTTGTGTTTTTACTTCCACGTAATGTGTCAAATCCCCATTTCCCACTTTTTCTACAGATCCGAGAAGTTTTGCAATGGGACGATTGATGGAACGAATGATAAAATATACCAGAACTGCGCCAATCAATACGGATATCGCCAATACCAAAATCATGCGATTCCAAATCGTCGATGCAGCATTGGCAACTTCTTTGATTTCAATGGATCCGGCGAGCTTCCATCCGGTCAAAGCATTTGTCGTATATTCCATTTTCTTCAATACGCCTTGAAAATTGTAATCCACTTCACCTGATGTTCCTTTGTACATTTGGTCAAGCCAATCCGCATGCACGAGTGTACCCGGTTTAAATACGGGACTCACGAGTGCTTTTTTATCCGTATCAAAAATAAAGATAAACCCTTTTTGCCCGATTTTTACGTCTTTTACAAGTGTGGCAAAATCTTTCAAATTGAAGTCAATGGCGGTGACTCCCATTCCGTTTTGCAACGCTTTGGCAATCGTAATGACCTGATTGCCACTGATCGCATCCACATATGGATTCGTAATGATCACTCGGCCTTTATTTTGCATGGCCTGTTGATACCAGCCTCTGGTGCGCGGATCGTACCCTGCCGGAAGTTTTTGCTCTGGTTCAAGAAGCATTTTACCACTCGATGTGCCGATATACGTATTCAAAACTTCTTTATGTATCGTTCCAAACTCTTTCAGACGTTGTAAAATTTCCTGATCATCCTGGTTTGCATCGAATGCAGACTGCAAGCGTTCGGATAGATAATCAACATCCTTCATTTCCGGCTTTATGTATTGGGTGACAGCATCATTGATTAACGTTACATTTTGCAGAGCGCTTTGCATCAAATCGTTTTGTACTCGTTCCTTGGCCGCCTGATAAGAAAAAAAGCCAATGAGAATACTTGGCACAAGTAAAATCAGTGCAAAGGAAACAGCTAACTTATTACGGATACTAAATAAAAGCAACTACATTCTCTCCTTATTCAAATTTCCTATCGTTTTTCTATAAAATTTTCATATTTAATTATAATTTGTATTTTTAAAAAAATATATAGAAAAATTACACAGATGAAAAAGATAGCATCCCTGCTATCTTCACGCTGCATCAATCCGTACCTGCATGGCATTCAGCCATGTATTCATTCAATTTCGGATCATGCTTTCAAAATAAAAAAACACCCCCTGAATCAGGAGATGCCTTTGTGTCTGAATCGTTTGTGTTACAAAAACCGTCGGCTGGTCTTCTTCCCATCATAGGTAAACAACACGTTGCGGTTTTCCAAGATCGTCTCAATGTGCACAGGGCGACTCCACAAGCGATGAAGATACGGCAGAGTTTTTTCCATATATTTTATATCGAGTTCCAATCCTTCGTAATGATGTTTGATATACAGCTCTCCGTTTCGATTGTAATCCCCATCTTCTACATATAGGACGGGGAATCCGCCATTCACCCGCGCTGCACAGAGTTGGTCACGCACACGTTCCCAGTCCTTGTCGACCACTTTCCACTCGTTGCCGACTTTTTGATACAGATACATATCCTGTTCTTCCACCAGATCCCTTGTCAGATAGTTGCGCAAGAATGACATGTCAGACTCCATTTCGCGGATCTCAAACATTTTCTCACGGCCCTTGCCAGATTGTCTGCCGAATCGTTCCCGTTCTTCCTCCGTGGGGTTGTTCCAGCGCTTCTCGATGTCTTCCCACATGGCCAGCCCAAGTGTATACGGATTGATGCTGGTCTTAGAAGGTGTGACTACGCCGGCATGCATTTTCGCAAATTCAATGCTATCATCAACCGTCATATCCATCTCCCGCATGATCCGCAAATGCCAGTAGGTCGCCCAGCCTTCGTTCTATAAATGTGCTTATAATTTACTTGAAAACCATTATTAACGGTCAATGAATACTCCCCACTTACACATCCCACTTGTGGAAGTGGAAGGTGAATCGATATTTAGGATCGAATGAATGAATATCAGATATGTTACAATCAAATAAAAACGAGAGTGATCGAAAGTGAAGAAATGTTATCTTTGCCAAGGAGAGATTGAACAAAAACTTGTCACAGTTGAGCGTGAATGGAAAGGAAAAAAAATCATTATCGAAAATGTTCCGGCTGAAGTTTGCGATCAATGTGGGGAAAGATATTTTGATGCGGAAACAACTTTTAAGATGGAAAAAATCAAAAAAGCAACTGATTTTCCGCAAGAGCAAATCATCTCAATCCCCGCATCAGTCCGTAAATTCGACCGTCTTTCCGGATATTAAAAATATATGGAACGTCTTTTTATAATGCTCCCCTGTGTCTCACCTCATGGGAGCATTATAAATTGCCGGTTTCATTCGAACTTTTCCATGACAATCCGATCTTGTACTGTAAACAAATCCGTTCACTCCGCTTGCATGGCAGCAATTGTAGCTTCTTCTACCTTGAATGTCATGTATTCTCTTCCCCATCTCTACTAAGGTTGAATGCTGCATGTACTACCAAGCGGCTACGCAACCATCCGTTCGTGGCTCGGTCCCACCGACCAATACACCATGTTCATTGCGCCAAATCACCTGTCCGCGCCCAAAGCTGCCTGAATCAAGAGAAACTTGGATATTGTGTCCTCGACGTGCCAGTTCTTGCACAATATGTTCCGGGATATTTCGTTCGACTTGAACTTTCATACCCTCCATCCATTGCCATCTTGGAGCATCTAATGCCGCCTGCGGGTTCAAATGAAAGTCAATCGCGTTCATAACAACCTGCACATGGCCCTGTGGTTGCATAAATCCGCCCATAACGCCAAATGGGCCGACAGCTTGATCGTCTTTTGTCAAGAATCCCGGGATAATCGTATGGTATGTCTTTTTCCCAGGTTCCAGGCGATTTTCATGGGACAGATCCAGTGAGAAGTTGTGTCCCCGATTCTGTAGGCTGATTCCTGTTCCGGGAACAACGAGCCCGGAACCAAATCCCATATAGTTGCTTTGAATAAAGGAAACCATATTTCCTTCCCTGTCCGCTGTTGCCAAGTAGACAGTCCCTCCCTGCGGCGGAGTACCCGGTTCCGGTTGAATGGCTGTGTCTTTGATCAAGGCTCTACGTTCCGCGGCAAATGCTTCAGACAAAAGTCGTTCCACGGAAATTCCCATATGACGTACATCCGTAATCCAACGTTTCCCATCAGCAAATGCCAATTTGATTGCCTCGATTTGTTTATGATATGTATCAACAGCATCCTTTGCCGGAAAATCAAATCCTTTTAAAATATTGAGTGCCAGCAATGCAACAAGCCCTTGGCCATTCGGGGGAATCTCCCAAACGTCATAGCCACGATAGTTAACATGAATCGGTTTGACCCATTCCGGTTGATAATCCAACAAATCCTCAATGCTTAAAAAACCGCCATATTGCTTTGAAAATTGATCAATCTGCTCTGCAATTTCTCCACGGTAAAAAGCTTCGGCATTTGTTTCGGCAATTGCTTGTAATGTACTTGCATGCCCTTTTGAACGCCACATTTCTCCGATTTCCGGAGCCCTTCCGTCTGGAGCGAATGTTTCAAACCAGGCTGCAAACTCCGGTTCCACGCATTGCTCCTTGTATAACCTGTAGGCACGTTTCCAATACATGCCTAAAGTCGGAGAAACAGGATAACCATTTGCGGCATATTCAATTGCCGGACGCAGCACTTCTGTTAACGGCAGTTTTCCAAAGCGCCGGGAAAGCTGCGCCCATGCGGATGGCGCTCCAGGAACTGTAACCGGAACCAACCCGAATTTTGGGATTTCTGAATATCCCGCCTGTTTGAGTGCGTCGATTGAGAGCGCTTTTGGCGCCGGCCCACTCGCATTCAAACCATGCAACTGTCCATTTGTCCAGACAAGAGCAAACGCATCGCCACCAATTCCATTTGAAGTTGGTTCCACTACCGTTAAACAAGCGGCTGTAGCGATGGCTGCATCAATTGCATTCCCGCCCTTTTTCAATATCTCAAGTCCTGCTTGTGCAGCAAGCGGCTGTGATGTCGCCACCATTCCATTATTTGCATATAGCGGCACCCTTCTTGAAGGGTACGGGTACGATAAAGCATCATATTTCATCCATCTATTCTCTCTTTCCTCTATAAAATCGCAACCATGCGTAAAGCCTGTCAAAACAAGTTGTTTCACATTTTATATCAATTTCTCACAAACTTATTTCAGTTTTTTGCTTCGCTGCTATACTCGCTTCAGATACCGCAGCTGTTACAATAACGGTAAAAACAATCGCAATAGGAAGCCAAATGGCCTGTAACTGCCAATGGTGTTCAATTGCTCCGCAAATGGCAGCGCCCATACCGTAAAACACAATCACAGTGATCCACATTACAATAGAGATTAAGGGCACCGTGTTTTCACTTTTTTCAACTATTCGAAGACGATTGTTTCCAAATTTCCACACCAAAGTTTCCACAAGTCCTGTCAGTGTGCTTGTAATAACTGTTGTTGTAACACCGTTCACTCCAATTCTTCGTGCCGCAACCCCTTGCACACCCATGGCAAAGGCCAGTATCAGCAGCATAAGATCCACCTTTGCTCTTGTTACCCGAACCCCGGATGCAGAAACTATGATCGCAAACAACACGAGCGCCGCTAATTCAAAACAAAGTGTAAATGTTACCGTTCTGCTCCATCCAGTTGTTTTCCGAATTCGACGCAACATCACGGCACCTGCTGCCGCCCCTAGGATAAATCCAAATAGCGCCACCAAATATGCAATTGCATTCAATCCGTCGCTATGCACAATGGCCAATCCAAACAAGACGGTATTTCCAGTCATGGCAGCCGTAAATACTTGCCCAAGCCCAAGAAAACCAATGGCGTCCACACACCCCGAAGTCACAGTGAGCAGTACAAGCAAGATATTGCAAACAGTTCTGGACAAATGTATCAACCCTTTTTCTTTTCTATATGAATCTTTCTAAATGCTAAAACCTATACAGTCAAGGTGTGACTAAATCTGACTCGCGGCGATCTGCTCGACAATAGAATTTAAACCCGGTTTTGTTTCAGTATTTTCTTCGAACAAATGACACGCTACCAAATGCCCACTCTCTTTTTCTTGTAAGAATGCAACACGAGACTTGCAGATATCCATTGCATGCCGGCAACGCGGATGAAATGTGCATCCCGAAGGAGGATTCGCCGGATTTGGCAAATCTCCCTGCAAAATAATCCGTTCACGTTTCACCCCTGGTTTTGCCATTGGCAACGCAGATAGCAATGCCTGTGTATAGGGATGCATAGAATTGGAAAAAAGCTTGTTTTTATCCCCAGTTTCCACAACAAGTCCCAAATACATGACAGCCACCCGATCACATAGATGTTTGACCACAGATAGATCATGAGAGATAAAAATCAATGTCAAATTAAACTCTTTTTTTAGATCTTTCAATAGATTCAAAATTTGTGACTGAATGGAAACATCCAATGCGGATACCGGCTCATCCGCAATGATCAATTTCGGTTTGAGAACCAACGCCCGGGCTATTCCGATTCTTTGCCGTTGCCCGCCGGAAAAATTATGCGGAAACCGATCCAGATGCTGCTTTTTCAAACCTACGATTTCTATAATCTCTTCTACCCGCTGCATGCGTTCCGCCTTCGTCCCAATTCCATGCGCTTCCAATGTCTCCAGTAAAATATGCCGAATCTTTTTTCGTGGATTGAGGGAAGCATACGGGTCTTGAAAGACAAGTTGAATATCTTTCCGCGTCCGACGCATTTCTTCTTTACCAAGTGTGGCGAGGTCTTTTCCGTCAAACCAGATTTCACCTTCAGTCGGTTCCAAAAGCCTTAAAACCGAACGACCGGTTGTCGATTTTCCACAGCCAGACTCACCGACGATTCCTAACGTTTCACCCGGCATTACCTGCAAATCTACACCATCTACAGCACGAACGTTGCCAGTCGTTTTATTAAAAAATCCTGTTTTAACGGGAAAGTATTTTTTCAACCCTTTTACTTCCAGTAACGGTTTGTTCATGCTTCATCTCCCTCCGCATATAACCAGCAGCGGACTTTATGGTTGCCGCCCATGTCAATCAGTTGAGGCGGACTTTCATGACAAATATCCAGTGCGCGACTGCAACGTGGCGCAAAACGACATCCTTTTGGCATTTCATGAATCATCGGAACCGCTCCGGGGATTGTGTCTAAATATTCTTTTTCTTCATCAATATTTGGAGTGGAACGTAGCAAGCCAACTGTATAAGGATGCTTTGGCTGTTCAAAAAGTGTCTGAACAGCCGTTTCTTCCACAACAAGCCCGGCGTACATCACAATCACACGGTCACACATTTCTGCGACGACACCCAGATCATGTGTAATCAATAGGATCGCCGTTCCGGTTTCTTCTTTCAAATTCCGCATCAAATCCAGTATTTGCGCCTGAATCGTCACATCCAGTGCGGTTGTCGGCTCGTCCGCAATGATCACTTTCGGATTACACGCCATCGCCATCGCAATCATAACCCGCTGCCGCATCCCTCCTGACAACTGATGCGGAAACTCTTTATACATTTCTTCTGCCCGCGGCATCCCTACCGCTTTCAGCATTTGAATCGCCCGCAATCTTGTTCCATTTTTATTTAGATTTGTATGCAAACGCAGGGCCTCTTCAATCTGCCTCCCAATGGTATGGAGAGGATTGAGTGATGTCATGGGTTCCTGAAAAATCATTGCAATCTCATTTCCACGGATTTTTTGCATTGCTTTTTCCGGAAGCGTCAAAAGTTCCCGATTTTCAAAGCGGATCGAACCTTCAGAAATGCCACCTTTCGCAAGCAGCCTCATGATCGATAAACTTGTCACACTTTTTCCACAGCCGGACTCGCCAACCAAACCAACGGTCTCACCAGCTTGTATCGAAAAATCAACACCGCTAACTATGGGCACCTTGCCACGTTCTGTTTTAAAAAACGTTTTCAGGTTTTTAACTTCCAAGACGGCAGGCATTCAAATACCCCCTTCCTCTAATTTTTAATGCGCGGATCGAGAAATTGCTGCAATCCGTCCCCTAATAAATTGAAACCAAGCACCAAAATAAAGATAGCCAGGCCTGGGAAATACGTCGCATATGGCGCCTGGTCGATCAAGGTTTGTGCTTGATTCAGCATGCTTCCCCATGATGGTGCCGGCGGCTGTACCCCAAGACCCAAATAGGAAAGAGATGCTTCAGCCAAGATTGCTGATGCCATCGCGAGCGTAGATTGAATAATGATCGGACTTAATGCATTGGGGAAAATATGGCCGAATATAATCTTCCAATCTTTAATTCCGACAGCCTTTGCAGCCTGAATATATTCCAGATTCCGAAGCGATAATACCTGTCCGCGAGTGATGCGAATAAAAGAAGGAGCAAACCCGATCCCGATTGCTATCATCGCATTGCCAAATCCTGCTCCAAGGACTGCCGCAATTGCCAGTGCCAGAATTAAGAACGGAAACGCTTGCATTGCATCAACGATCCGCATCACTACCCACTCATCCCAGAAACCCCGGTAATAACCGGAAAAAAGCCCGATTGGCACTCCAACGATCATGGCAATTCCGACAGAAATCAACGCTGCTTTCATCGAAATTTGTGCACCAAAGACAACCCGTGAAAAAATGTCTCTGCCTAAATCATCTGTACCAAACCAGTGTGTCGTACTTGGAAGCTGCAATATCGCTTGGTAATTTTGGAAGTTTGGGTCATATGGAGCAATATGTTTGGCAAAAATTGCAACAAGCAACACAACGAGTACGATGAGCGCACCGATTACTCCAAGCCCATTCCGAAAAAATCTCACGTACTCTTTCATGCTTCAACCCCCTTGCCCGCTTTCATGCGCGGATCGATCACCGCATATAGCAAATCGACAACGAGGTTAACCATAACTACAAGTGCGGCCGATACTAACACTGCGCCTTGCACTGTCACATAATCCCGCTTAAAAACAGAATCGACGATAAGTCGGCCAAACCCCGGAATACCAAAAATAGATTCGGTAATGACCAAGCCCCCCAATAGGCCGGCAACCGTCAATCCGGAAGTAGTTACAACAGGGATCATCGCATTGCGCAATGCGTGTCCCAGGATTGTTGCCCGTTCATCAAGCCCTTTTGCTTTGGCTGTACGGATAAAATCCATGTTTACCACTTCCAGCAATGAAGACCGCAACATACGCATGATGACAGCAGACTCTCTGATTCCCGTCGCAATACATGGCAAGATCATTGCTTCAATATTCATGACGGGATTCTGGGTAAATGGGACATAACCTGAAGCTGGAAGCCAGTGGTTATTGACTGCAAAAAAGATGATCAGCATTAACCCCAGCCAAAAATTTGGAATACTCATTCCTCCAAGCCCTGTAAACGTACTGAGATAATCAATCCAGGTTCCCCGTTTGACCGCAGCAAGAATGCCTGTTGGAAACGCTATCAATATGGCAACCAGAAATGTACCGATCGTTAGTTCAATCGTTGCAGGCAAACGTTGCGCAATTAAAGATGCGACCGAAACATGGTCCGTTATGGACATTCCCAAATCACCGTGCAATACTTTCAGGAGCCAAAGAAAGTATTGTTCTACAAGTGGTTTATCCAATCCTAACTCATGTCTGAGATTCTGATACATTTCTGGTGTTGCCTCCTGTCCCAGTATGACCCGGGCTGGATCGCCCGGAATCAAGTGAACCAAAGAGAAAACCATGATCGACACCAGAAAGAGAATCGGTATTGTCATAATGAGGCGGCGCAGTAAAAATTTCATTCCAGATTCCCCCTTGGTAATGATGCCATTACTGGCCTTTTAGTTTTTACCAATGGCAGCTGTTCGAACAATCCCATCCGGTACATACGTGAATCCATTAATTTTCTTCGAAATTCCAAAGATATTGTACTCGTGATAAATGTAAGTGTAACCGGCATTGTTATGCAACTCCACCATCGCCTGATCATACAGTTGTTTCCGTTTGCCGTTATCAAGCTCCACACGCGCTTGATTCAAAAGCTTATCCAACTTTGGATCGGAGATGCGGGCATTGTTTTCAGGCTGGCCTGTCACAACAAAATCGTAAATATTTTGATCCGGATCCGGCCGTCCGGACCAACCGAGTTGCAATGCCTGGAATTTCCCATCATTTCCGTTGGAAATCAGTGTGCCAAACTCGGTTTTTTCTAATTTCATATTAATTCCATACTTCTTCAACATACCTTGAATGACCGTTCCAAACTGTTCTCCGATCGTTGTCGTAGGAATTTCCAGAGTAAAGGAGAAGCCGTTTGGCTTGCCGCCTTTTGCGAGCAAATCTTTGATTTCGCCATCATTTGGAGCCGGAGCTTTATCGGAACTGCCATACGCGAGATCCCCCGGGCCAAACGGAGAATATGCAGGCGCGCCATACCCGTTAAAAAGCACTTTTACAATTGTGTTCCGGTCGATTGCATGGTCTACGGCTTCCCGCAGATATTGATTGTTGAACGGCGCTATCGTTTCATTCATATAGAAGCCCTGGAATGCCATTCCTGCATCCGCTACAAGTGATAGATTCGGATCACTTTTGATTGTTGGAATTTCCCGCACCGGTATAACATTTGGCCCAACGATATCCAACATGCCGGACTTTAAGTTTTGAACGGCAGCAGAACCATCTGCAAATACTTTAAAGACAACTTCCGATAGCTTCGGCTTTCCATTCCAATACGTATCATTACGCTTCAGCGTTACATGATCGCCTTTCAAATGTTCAACAAACACGAACGGCCCTGTTCCAACCGGATGATTCTGGTAATCAGATCCATACTTTTTGACAGCGGCAGGAGATGCCATCATACCTGACCGGTCAGCCAATATCGAAATGAACGGTGCAAACGGTTTCTTTAACACGATTCGCACAGTCGACGGGTCCACAACAGATACCGATTGAACCATTGCCAATTCACCAGTACGTTTGGATCCTTTCGACATATCACGTTCTAGATTGAACTTGACTGCATCCGCATTAAAATCTGTACCATCCTGAAATTTGATGCCAGTACGAAGTTTGATTATGTATATCTTGCCATCTGTTGTTTCATAAGAAGTTGCAAGCATGGGGACTATTTTTCCGTCTTTATCGAGATCAAATAACTTGTCATAAATGCTGTTTTGCACCATGCGGTCAACAAGCGCACTGGATGTCATCGGATCGAGGCTCGGCGGATCTGCCTGTATGCCAATATTGAGTACTTTATTTCCATTGCTTGCACTTGACGAAGAGGATGTTTGTACAGAATTGCTGCCGCAACCCGTTGCAACTAATACTGTTCCTAAAACAACTGCTGCTACTGATCGTTTTCCTATTTTTTTCAACATTAAATACTTCCCCCTTTATATTTTTAATTGGAATAAAAAACATGTTAAATACTAAATTGAATCAATAAATAGACTATTTGATAGATAAATTGATATTGTTAGATAAATGCAATAACCTTGGTATGCCTGGCTAGCGGATAAATTTATACTTGGATTTCAAATGCTTCAATTGAATCATGACATTGGACCGTGTGATCCCTTCGATCTTATTTAACTTGTTCATTACAAAATCTGATAATTCCTCATTGGTTCTGGTAAATACCTCAAGCAATAATTGAAATTCACCTGTCATTAGAACAATAAGTCGAACCTCATCCAGTTCATTTAACTTTTCCACTACTTGATCCAAGAAAGCATCCCGTACGGAAAGCTGAACAATCGATTGAACGCGAATTCCAGCTTTGACAGGATTGACTACCCCGACAAGACGAAGGATTCCATCTTTTTGCAATTGTTGCACACGCGTGCGAATGGTTCTTTCTGTGACACCTAATTGACCTGCAATATGTGTAAACGGAGTGCGAGCGTTATCTTGCAGAAACTTCACAATTTCATAATCCAAATCATCCAAATTGCTCATCAATGGTTTCATTTGAAGATCTTCCATAATATCACCTGATTTCGTATTCAAATACCGTTTTAAGTTCTATATAATTTATATTTTCAAAATATTAGTATGAATTTCATCATTAAAATGATAATATCACTACGAATTTGAATTTTCAATATATTTGTTCCATTCTATTTATTGATAAAATTCAGCAATATTTAAGTGGCAGTAATGTTGTCAAATTATTTGGAAATATAGCGCCACGATATAAAAAAAGACAGCCTATGATTTTTCGGCCGTCTCATTTCCTTTCATGATTCAAATTTCACATGGCATTTTGATCAAATATTACAAAGATTTACTTTTAAATGCAATGAGTGCCTGACATGCAAGTTCTTGTCCGAATTTTTCGACGATTTGCGATCGGATTGCGGATTCACGGACAGATTGACTCCAATGAAGCATCTGCCTGGAAATCTTTTCGTACGCCTCAAGATCTGTTATTTCACTGATGGAACGGAATGACAATTGTTCGTTTCCGATTGAAATCGTAAATGTAACAGCCATGCCATCTCCTCCTACATTACCCTATGAAGAAAGATGATTGGGACAACCTTATTATTTTTCGACTTCAATTTTTCAGATCTCCAAGCATAGAAATAGAACAAGTCCAACTTTCGGAGGTTCAACAACATGTCCGACTTTCCGTTAAAACGTATCGCCATCTATTGCCGGGTGTCCACGGATGAACAAGCAAAAGAGGGTGTTTCATTAGAAGAACAACGGACTCGGTTGCAGGCGTACTGCCGGGCGATGGGATGGACTGTCGAAATTGTGGAATTTATCGATGATGGGTATTCTGCCAAAAACCTGAATCGGCCTGCCCTAAACTCCCTTTTGCAACAGATCAAGAATGGCGATATTGCAAAGTTAATGGTTACGAAATTGGACCGTTTAAGCAGGCGGCTATTGGATCTGCTGCAACTGATCGAGCTATTCCATCAATACTCTGTTTCGTTTATATCGACAAGCGAATCCTTTGATACGGATACACCATCGGGCCGTCTGACTCTCCAAGTCCTGGGAGCGGTGGCGGAATTTGAGCGGGAACGAATTCGCGAACGTGTATTTGATAATATGCTTCATGCAGCCAAAACAGGAAAATGGCTGACACAGCACCCCTATGGGTATCGATTGGACGAAAAAAAATTGGTGATTTTTGAACCGGAAGCTGAAATCGTCAAACGTATATTCCATATGTTTGTGAATGAAGGACTCGGTTACTATAGCATTGCAAAAAAACTAAATGAAGAAGGGATACCCTCCCGGCAAAATAAAGAATGGTCGCTGCGATCTGTAAAACTTATGCTTGCAAACCCGGTTTACATAGGCACGCTTGCATGGAATCGGATCGATTCAAGCAAAAAGAAAAGAGAAAGTAAAGATGAAAACGAATGGATCGTGATTCCAAACGCTCATCCGGCCATTATCGACCAAGACACATGGGATATCGTTCAAGAGCGAATGAATAAACCACAGGTACCCTCAAGAGCAAAAACAAGTCCTCATATACTTGGCGGGCTTCTAAAATGCGGAAAATGCGGAGCCTCCATGAGCATCGATTGGTCCGGCTGGCCAAAGCGCCATCGCGTCTATCGCTGTTCTGCCTATAAAAACAAGGGAACCTGTGACAGTAAACCATATCGGGCCGATGATGTAGAAACGTGGTTCAAAAAAGGAATCATGGAGTTAATCGATTCGATTGATACTACATGCCATGAAGTAACCATTCAGAAGGTACAAAAAGAAAACAAAGAAAAAATCGAGCAAAAAATGAAACACGCGAAAGAGAGATATTCCCGACAGGTAGAGGCGTATACTGCAGGGCTGATTGAATTGAATGATTTGGCGAAGGAAAAAGAAAAAATGGAACAAAGTATACTCGAAGCACAAAAAAGGATGGAAACAAACGATTCGAGCCATGCATATTCCGAGTTGGAAACGAAGCTGAATACACAAGAGATGACCATATTGGAAAGTTTTGCTATTTTGCCGATAGAAGAAGCAAAAGCCCGATTGCGGTTGATCGTCGACAAAGTGGTATTACATGGGGAGGAGAATTTGGAACTTGTTATTGCGATATGAAACATATGAAGTCCTTTTTTATTAGCAAATCCATGTATGAAAGCAAATCTTCTAACAAATAGTCCGTATTTCCTTTTTGTGAATACGGACTATTTGTTGCGAATTCAATGCAATGCTAAGAGGCGACTTTTTGAGACAACCGATGAAGTGTGGCAGTTCTCTTACAATAGTCCTTATTACTAGTACATCATCGAAAATGAACTAGTACATGACAACTATCAATTTAGATGTATTTACTCAACAATACACAAAAATTACAGCATAAAATAACTAGTAAAAACTTCCTATCCATGTAAAATGCTTGAACTGAAACACTTTGAAAAGATGAAAATCCGCAAACTCAACTATGTAAATTACAGCATGCGGGGAATTTCAAAGTAAGGAAGTGACTCGTTATGTTAGCACGTGATCAATCCATTTTACATTACCTGAATGCATTCCGGGTATTAAGCCGCGATCAGATTGCAACACTCGTATGTAATGACGTAAAAAATCCAGCATATATCGCGAGCAGAGTTTGCAAACGCTTGGGGAGAGATGGCCATTTGACAATCTTGGCACAAGAAAAAGGAAAACAAAATTTGTATATGCCAAAACCCCCGCTCATTCATCCGCGCTCCATACGTGTGAATCATTTTCTGGCCATCGCTGATTTGTATATAAAATTAGACAAACCACAGGTATTTGATGTCGAACCGGCTTATTTTCAGCATGGCTATCGGCCGGATGTGTATGCCATCATCGACGGCATTCCTGTATGTATTGAAGTCCAACTCAGTCGTATATCCAAGAAAAAGATGCAGGATAAAGCGAATCGGTTCATTCAGTCGTATTATCATAGCGAACATAAAGCAAAAACCTTATGGATTTATTCATCCATTCATTACGATGTCAAATTATTTGGTACGTTTCGAATTAAAAACGGATTAGAATGGTAAACCCATTTTCTAAAAATTTTAGGCTTCTGTACGTGTCATTTTCTTGATTTGTTTCATTTACTAATCATGTAAGACTTCCCTTTAAAACACGGCATTCAGCTTCCTTCTATGCAAGGAAGCCTTTTTTTTAATTTTTTCAGTAGGCTTTTTCACATAACGGACGGCTCGTTTGAATGGCTCATAACAGATGGTTTTTGTTAGATGATTTGTTTTCAGTTATATTAATGAAATGTAAAGTTCCAATATCTTTTGCGAGACTTGGCAGCTGTTAAAATTATTTTTAACATACTCCCTGCCATGTTCCCCCAATGATTTTCTCTCTTCGGAGTCTAAAAGTACGGTTGCTAAAGAAACGGCCAACGAAACCTCTGTTACTTCGCGATCTGCTTTATGATCTCCAAAATAACACTGCCACGCTT
Source organism: Fodinisporobacter ferrooxydans (assembly GCF_022818495.1). Taxonomy (GTDB): domain Bacteria; phylum Bacillota; class Bacilli; order Tumebacillales; family MYW30-H2; genus Fodinisporobacter; species Fodinisporobacter ferrooxydans. Next base: position 29,040 of record NZ_CP089291.1, read on the forward strand.
GCGTGTAGTTAGATGGTTTGACCAGACCAAATAGCCCACGACCGCCAGCTGCAATAACTGGGCATTTACATGCCATGGCTTCAAGAGCAACCCGTCCCGTTCCTACGACACAATTGCTTATTGAATAAAGTGGGGCCATATCAAATTGTATACCCAGTGCATGAATGAACTCAGTTCCCGCTTCCCCATGAATACGGTCGACAACTTGTTTGATTTCTTTAAAACCGATCCCATCGCCTGCAATTAAAACTCTTAAATCCGGCATCTGCTCTCTCTGAAGATATTTGCAAGCGTGCAACATTCGAATACAAATGTCCGCTTTTTCCCACGCAAGTCTTCCAGCATATAAAACTACAGGTTCGTTTTTTGAAATGTTATAAGTTTCTCGAATGTCTTTATTTAAAATAGGTTTGTATAATTCGGTATCAATACAATTCGGAATAATTATAGAGGAAATATCTTTGCTTTTCAGCCAATCAAAGGTAGGTAGACTTACACTGATTACTCTCGTCGTATTTTTAAGGATGGATTTTAAAACATCTTTATCATAATAAGTGCCGTGTACTGTGAAAACTAAAGGAATTCCCAGTTTCTTTGAGATAGAAACTACAAATCGTGCCGACGTTGTTTGATGTGCATGAATAACATTGATATTTTCTTTTTCGATTATATTCTGTAATTCTTTACTAATAGTTAGCCACTTGGATGGCGTAACAGAGATCGATATCGGGAAATCTATTAAATATATGGAACATCCGATATTTACAAAGCTGTCATACAGGGGACCATGTTTCCCGACAATTACAACATGGACGCCTGTTTTCATTAATTCACGTGCAACAGTCAGCACCTGTGTTTCCGTCCCCCCAACAAAGAAACCGTCCAAAACAATTAACAATCGAATTTTGCAATCCGGCCTTGTCATTATTATTGTATTATAAAGATTCACTAAACCCACCTCATGCATACTGAGTTATTTTTCGAATGTAAATTTATAGAATGGATTAACCGTGATATTTTTAAGATCGTTGCAAATTATGATTTCGATAATAATAAAGAGTAACGGGTATATTATCGACTTCTACGCCATTCGCTATATATCTGCAAATGAATTCCCAATCCTCCGCTCCAATCACTTTATTTGAAAAGCCGCCAAGTTCGTCGAAAACAGATCCTCTGAAAAGCATGGTGCCTACACTGACACAATGGCCACCCAATGCATAGGTATTTCGAATATTATCGACTCCGTATGCCAGCCAAAAAGATGCCTCTTGTTTTTGGTCAAAAAGACCTTCATTAAACGACGCATAATTGCTGCCAACCGCACCAATTTCAGGATGTTCTTGAAGATACTCTACCTGTCTTTGAATGCGTTCAGGATGGGAAATATCATCCATATCATGAATTGCGATAAATTCACCCCTCGATAGGAAGAATCCGGTTGTCACTGTACCGGAGCACCCTACATTACGGGGGAGCTCAACAAATATTAGTCGTTCCGGATCTATTTGATTTTGATAAGATTTAATCAGTTCCTTGACTTGTTGAACACTGTTATCAGTCGATTTATCGTCAATTATAATAATCTCATTGTTGCGATACGTTTGGTTTATTAAAGAATGGAGGCATTCTTTCACATACTGCCCGTTATTAAAACAGGTTACGATCACACTAACCAATCCGGATTGTCTTTCGAAAGACATCATTCAACACCCCTTCAACAACAGCATAGGATTCAGATTTTACGGATTTCACCAAACATCTGCCCATTTGTTTTCATGGGTGTTGCCTCCTTTACTTCTGCGATAATAAAGAATATCTTGAATATTTACAGCGTTTATATTTTCTAACACTACACATCGAAAGATAAATTCATAAACCGGAGTTTCCAGCATACTTCTATTTAATCCGCCCAATCGATCAAATAAGTTTCCACGTAACATTACACTCCCTGCACAAATGCAATGATTTCCAAACGAAAAAGATTCGAAGATGTCCTCACTTCCATACTGTAATGATGTAGCCATCGTTTGTTTCTCAAAACATCCATCTTCAAAAAATGTGTAATTGGTTCCGAGTAATTGTACATCCGGATTTCCTTGTAAATACTCTACCTGTTTTTGCATTCGTTCTGGGTGAGAAATATCGTCCGGATGGTGTAAGGCAATAAACTCACCTCGTGCCAAAAAGAAACCGATTGTAATAATGCCGGTTTCCTTGATAGTACGTGGAATTGAACAATGAATAATACGGTTTGTTCCAAGCATTGATTCTGTACGACTTCTCCACTTTAAAACAATCGAGTTTGTTTTATCCACTGAAGCATCATCGACTACGATTATTTCGATGTTTTTATAATTTTGCTTGATAAGGCTGTCAAGGCAATCCTCAATATGTGCAGAATTGTTATTGCTAGGAATGATAATACTGACTAATCCGGGTTCTCTAGAATAAGACATGGAGTCACTCTCCTGTTATTTCCAAAATTCCATTAAGATATCGTATGAGTATTACAAATCAACCGTTCTGATACAATAGTGGAAAAATCTTATATAGTAGATGAATACTGTACAATCGTTTAACACATAATTCTCCCTCTGCTCATAAGTATGTTAAAAGAAAAAATGAGTGGATTTGTTGCTATGAATGATATATTGAGGATGTCTGCTTATCCAGATGATGGATGTGAATTTGAGGAGTTCCATTAATAACTTAAATTTTTCCAGCGAGCAGAAGTTTAAATTGCGCTACTTTTTATACGAAAATAACATTTTCATATCATGTGGTGGCCATAAGGCCATGTTGGTTTTTAAACATCCTCTTAAAGACATGTCAGGTTTAAGGAAGTTATAGAGGTGAATCCTATGGCAGTTTACCGTCCCCGTGTCCTTATGGTTTTGGACGAATTATGTGTTGGCGGAACAGAAACCCATGTATTATCAATCACTCGTGAACTTATGAAAAACGATATACATGTTGTAGTTTGCGCTGCCGAAGGAGACATGCTAAATGATTTTTTGCAAGTTGGATGCCCCGTTTATTTGATAAATTTCTTGAATAAAAATAAAGCGGTAGAAGAAAGCACGACTGATGCGGGTCATATGGAAGATAGTATGATCGAAATGATTAAGGAAATCATTCAAAAGGAACATGTTAATTTAATCCACGCACATCAAAAACCTTCCGGGTTGTTCGTATGTAAGGTTGCCAAACTATTGGGAATCCCATTCATTTTGACTGTTCATGGTTTGTATTACAGTGAGTCTACTTTATCTTCCTTTACCCAATATGGCGCCACTACTATTGCAGTAAGTCCTCCTGTGCAAAAAAAGCTAAAATCACATAACATTGAATCTATTCTCATTCCCAATGGAATTGACACGTCAATTTTTCATCCAAATAAGGATATCAATTCTTTACGGAGGAGTTTAGGTATATCTAAAAAATCTCCGATTGTTGTTTATGTGGGAAGGCTGACGTCGAAAAAAGCGGCAATTTGTAAAAAAGTCATTAAAGCTTGTCGCGCACTAAGAAAAAAAGAACTAAAATCTCTGCAATTAATCATAGCAGGTAATGGAGTAAATTATAATGAACTTGAAAATTATGTAAGACAAACAGAACTTAAAACAAAGAGCCACTTTATTCACATAATTGGATTGCAGAAAGATATGAGTTCTATATATTCTGCCGCTGATTGTATTATAGGAACAGGTCGCGTGGCATTAGAAGCAATGGCGTGTGAACGGCCTGTGATCGCAATCGGAACGAAAGGTTTTATGGGATTGGTTATACCTAGGCATTTTGAAAAAGCCTGGCAGCAGTATTTTGGAGATCATGCCGCCGACTTCCCATGTTTAACTCATTTCATTCAACAAGCTCTCATAAATGTTTTATCTGTTTCCAATAGCATGAGTATATTTTACGGTATTAAAAACAGAGAATTTATAAAGGAGAAATTTAACATAATACAAGTTGCAAAACAAACAATTGATGTTTATACCAGTGTTCTTGAACGTTTTCAAATATAACTTGCATCTTCTCATCTCACTAAAAAACTGTGTGTGAGCATTCCCATATCTTTCAATCAGACGGGCCACCCACCCAATTCCACAGTCACTCCACTATACTGACAAGGTATACATGCATGTATACATCATGCCGTATACCTTGTACATCAAAACAATAGCGATTTCACAGGAATTTTTTTATCGTGTATCAGCTGGACATTTATCCACTTGAGTCATGCAGTCGAAGGCGCTTGCCATTTTTCAAATCGGTTCGTTCCATGCTTATGATACAGGTCCACGTCGTTCCGTGTCTGATGCTGCTTTCCAGAATAGCGACCCCGTTGATCGATTGACAGCGTTTGTGTATGGAGCGTAACCCAAAATGATGTTCTGTATCGACCTTCTCTATGTCAAACCCGCACCCATTATCCTGAATCCGAATGAGCAGTTGGGATTGTGATCGCAAAAGCTGAACGTCTACCCGCGTGGCCTTGGCGTGTTTTCGAACATTCGTGAGCCCTTCTTGAATGATCCTTACAATTTCTGTTACAAGATGATCATTCAGATCTTCGAACGTTCCTTGTGTTTGCAGATGCGTTGTAATTCCCGTTCTCCATTTCATTGCATTCAGCATGTCCTGAACGAGTGTCTGCAGTTCGCCGTGTAAAACATTCAAATTGTGTAATGTTTGCCGCAGTTCTAGATGGCTTTGGTCGAGCACTTCCGATATCTCGTTCAGTTTTCTCTTTAGTTCCGCAGGATTGTAAACATCAATCCGTTTGGCGACAAATTTCAGCTTCATATTCATATACGCCAAATCCTGCACCACCGTATCATGCAAGTCGCGAGCCAGCCGTTCCCGCTCTTTCAGCGTATACTCCAGCTCCTCGCTTCGTTTTTGCTCTTCCGACAATTTTTTGGTATCTGTGATGTCTCTGGCAACAACCAATGTCAATGGATCCCCGTTAAAGTAAATCGCCACTGCGTTCACTTCAACATCTAGTACTTGACCATCCAGCCGAATCAACTTTTCCTCCAGGAAACCAATCGGTTTTTTTTCCTTCAAAACTTGTTCAAATCTTTTCCTGGCGATTTCCCGAAAATCCGGGTGTATAAACTTAAGTATTGGTGTACCTATAATATCGTCCGCACTTGCTGCGCCTAGAAGCTTTACGCCTGCACGATTGATATAGGTGAAAATGCCTTCTTTATGGAGCACAATTGCCTCAGGGGAAAGTTCAACAAGAAGACGGTATCTTTCTTCACTCTCGATAAGTTTTTCTTGTGATTTTTTCCAATCGGTGATGTTTCTTATGATTGCTGCTATGGCAACAACGTTTCCTTTGTGATCTCGTACCGGGGATATCGTTGCGCTTACATGGATATAACTTCCATCTTTATGTTGTCCAATACCTTCAAACATGGATAGCCGTTCACCAGATATCACTTGCCGTTTAATTTCCTCATAGCAATTCATGAAATTTTTCGGAATAATAGGTATTTTATTCCCTATCGCTTCTTCGGCAGACCAACCGAATATAGATTCAAAAGCATTGTTCACCTGTACGATATGTCCTTCAAGATCTACCATAACAATTGCATCTGCCGTGTTTTCGAAAAATGATGCCAGTTGCTCTTGTGTCGCTTTCAACTCTTCTTCTATTTTTTTTCGCTCTGTAATGTCAAAAGTAAATCCATGGATTTGATTGATGGTTCCCTGCATATCGGCTACCGGAATGATGGTGTTCATGATCCAACGAACTTCGCCAACCGGATCGAAAACACGATATTCAATCTGCTTTGACTTCCCGGTGATCAAGATTTCTCGTTCCATCTGATTTAAGTAGTCACGGTCATCCGGATGCGTGATTTCTTTCCAAAAATTCGGATTATTGTTGTAGTTCTTTCTAAGGAACTCCGATACTTTCCCTCCTGTTGAAATCAATATGGAATTTCGTCGAACATCACGAGACCAAATGGCGACATTTAAGCAATCGGCTGCATGTTCTAAAAGTTCCAGCGATTGTTCCGACTTTTTTTTATAAAATTGAGCGGTGTAATAGAATTTACAAAAAAACCAAACGATAAAACCTATAAAAATGATGTTTATTAAATCAGAAATGTCCATCCGTTCCATAATACACGGATACATACTGAATCCAATAGACAGAATCAAAAAGATGAATAAATATACGACTTTGCAGTTCGCACCATTGATCTTATTTTTCATCCTGCATCCCCTTTGTGATCCCTTCTTTCACTGCGAATGCAGCAGCTTGAAACCGATTCTGCATTTTTAACTTTACCAAAATATTCCCGACATGGTTGCGTACTGTGTTTTCGCTGATAAATAACCGCTGGGCGATCTCGCGATTTGTTGCGCCGGTGCTTAATTCACGCAATATATCAATCTCTCTGGGAGTGAGCTGTTCAACTTGGGGATTTGATTTGTGCAGGATTTTTGAAAGTTCTGATAGTAGTTTTACGGTTATATTGCCAGGAACGACTGCCTCCCCGGCATACACGCGGCGTATCGCTTCGATCATATCATCCGGATCCGTTGTTTTCATTACATATCCATGTGCCCCATTTTCGATTGCCGCAAAAAGCAAATGTTCACTCATATTTCCTGTCAAAACCAACACGCGTGTAGAAATATCCATGCCACGAAGTTTACATAAAGTTTCTATTCCATCCATACCTGGCATTGTCAGATCCAGTATAAGTATATCAGGAGCTGATCTCCTGATTGCAAAAATGGCCTCTTCCCCATTGCTTGCCTCTCCCACAACCTGAATATCACCTGCTTGTTGCAAAATCTCAATCAATCCAGCCCGGAACAATTTATGATCATCAACGACAAAAACGTGAATTGGCATATCCCCTTACCTCGCTGTCTGAAAATAGTTGTTGTACGCCACTTCGAATGTACTTTTAGGTTGTAAAGGCTCTTGTCGTCTTAAGTAACTTTGTGAATTTATTCCAATATTAATGTATGCTTTAAATTTGCAAATATCCATACATCATTTTTATTTCTAGAATGAACCCTAATTTGAGTTCATTCTGTATTTTAATCGAGTATCAAACAAACCTTATAACTTGCTGTAATGCTTGTCCTATGAAAACAAAACTCTTTTTAAGCAACTTTGCGATAGGTCGCCCAGCCTTCGTTCATGATCTTTGTCTCGATTTGCGGCCAAAAATATAACATTTCATCCCGCAAGATGGATAAGACATCCCGTTCCCATTCCTGCAATGCCTTGCTGTGTTCGATCAGGAACAACATAATGTCTTTTTGCGGAAACGGCGGGAATTTGGAAATGGAACGTTCGCCAGTATTAGTTTCTGCGTTTTTTTCCTTTTTCGTTCCGATGCTCCAAATGTCATCATAGGGTGTTTTGCTATCGACTCTCTCGCTTATTCTTGGTTTATCCAAATCCCTTGGCCGAGTTCTTCTTGCAAACGTCGGGTCTACATGTTCCTGAATCGCCATGCCTGCATCCAAGAACTCCTCGACCGCCGGCTTGCCGTATTCGATCTCATACGATCGAATCCTGTCGGCACTCACCGCCATGCTCTCTATCATGTAGCGGGAAGTGCCCGCAAACATCGCGTTGTTTTTGAAGAAATCGCAGTGTGCAAGTACGTGTGCGGATACGAGCTTATTTTGAATCAATGTATTGCCATCCAAAAGAAAGGCATAACACGGATTCGAGTTGAATACAAGCTCATAGATACGGCTTAACCCAAAATCGTACTGCATTTTCATTCGATGGAAAGCCTTCCCGAAACTCCAGTGGCTAAACCTTGTGGGCATTGCATATGCGCCAAACGTATATAATACATCGGCTGGACAGATTTCAAACCGCATATCGTAGTAATCCAATCCAAAGTCATGAGCAATCTTCATCATTTGTTCAATAGAAATTTCCAATTGTTGCATTTCGTCCTTGGTCATCGCGATACCTCCCTACGACGCCCGTTCAGAATCTTTTACAAAGAACGTTCGCAGCGCTTTATAGACTTCCGTTTTTTCTTTGATGACAGCATATTTGAATTTGGGATCATCAATCTGTTTAAACGCATTCATCAATGTAGACGAACGGTTGTATTGGTATAGCTCTCCATGATGTATACATATCTTTATAACTTTATAGTCGAATCACTCGATACGGACCACGTGCGAAAAAAGTAAAACCAGATGCAACCTCACAAATGACTTGTTTATCTTGCAGTCCAAGTATTAAAAGTGCTGCAGTCGTATGTGCTATCGGTCGATTTAACGAAAATGATAATTCATCTAGCTCACTCCATTCTTCTTGAGAAAACCGCATATGAAGTCTTACATTATATTCACTGTTTAATAGAATTATTTCATCCAAATTTCTGTGATCAGTATGCCCACACCAAATACTGCGATCCCTCGAATAATCTCGAAAAAAGTAAGGGCCCAGCTTTCCGATAATTTCGTTTGTATTAAAAGAAGTCATTACGACTTTTCTTGCCGTTTCTCCATCAAAATCACGAATGTAATTTGCGAGATCATGAACAAACTTGTGAACCCATTCCGGACAATACGGGGAAATCTGCGGTTTTTTATTTCTCCTCCACCCTTTCATTACTCACCATCTCCTCTCATTATTTTGAAACAATCCCAGGTACCCAGTAGCACAGTACCACTTTGTTTTCGGGGAAGTAGGGAACGGTTGTTTGGTTTCGATATTGTTTAAAACTGGTTTAAAACAAATCTAAAACTAAAAGAATGCTTCGGCTGAATCGAATTCTCCCTTTCCTTCGGTTAGTTCCATTACAGAATCAGTTTCAGGTGTTACTGGAACTAATGGTATAGTAGGACTTTCTAGCATTGTTGGTCGTGTACGTAGGCTATCAAGCCAACGTTTTGCCGCACCACTGAAGTTCACCATGCTGCTTGCTAGTTCAAACAGTTCAAGTTGATACGGATCCCTAATGTTGAACGTAACGGCAAGACTTACGATTTCGCAGTTCTCACTTCTTTTTTGTGTTTTTAATCCCTTATTGCGCTTGCCTTGCAGATTCAATTGCATTCACCCCTGCTTCCCGGAATGCCCAGGCATTCGCATATAATGCATCATGATACGCTTCAACGTCCGATGTATATTGCCGAAAATAATCGGATAAAACACTTGCTTTACCACCAATCAAAATGATTGGAGAAAGTGACCCGAGACGTTTACTTAACTCTGCGACCGTCATCCGAGCAAACATCGATGAATTAATTTCCACCGTATCTAATCCATAGTCCAGGCTTCCACTCAATCGGTTAATCCATTTTCCATACTGGAAGGTTGCATAGTTGACCGTTCGTCCTCCGGGATCTACTACATGAAAGCGATCCGTTCTGCGTAATGCCCAGCCGAATGTTGCTGCTTCCGCTGCTACTTCCACTCGTACAATGCTAAAGCTTTTTTCTTCTTGGTTTACCGTGATCGTGTGATCCCCCAGTAGGAGCTGCTTCAGTCGCAATTTTTCACCGGCTGTATGATTTTCAATCGGCTCACCCGTAACTAGAAAGATAGAACTTCTGTCAGGCACCACTCGGTGCAATGCCGTTAAAACAAAAATCTTCGTATCCAAGTGAACCTTACTTTTAATCATCATCTGCGTGCCGTCCGGGCTTTCGATCTTTGCAATACCGCCGACATAGTACTGTTGACCGGCATAATCAACGACCATATCCGTTCGAGAAAGTTCCACTTCTAACTTTGGTTTCAGATACGCCCCTAAACAAGCAGGAAAATATTCTCTTACACCATCCCCAACTACTTTGATTCCGTTTCTGCCGGCATCCACGCCTACAATCATAAGAGCCATACTCTCATCCGCCTTTCAGTTTATTGATTGTTTATGAATTAGTTTTAAACTGTTGATGGTTAAGATATATGACTATACATAAAGAAAATATGACGATATATTTTGCAAATGATGTATAAAAATTTATTTAAGTGTCAATAACGATAATGCAGTATCGTTCGAACAAGGAAGATCAGGCCTGTTCATTCCTACATACAGCACACGAATAGAGACGAGTCTCGAGTATTTGACGTGCGCTAAACCTGGTAATGCAGATACTTAGGCTGAAAGTGACGACTTTCGGCCTATTCGTGTGCAATAAAAAGACCGCTACATTTGCGGCCAAATATCATAAACGGTTAATCCGAGAACTTTTGCGATTGCATAGGCCTTATCTAATAAAGGAACAGATCCGACAATGTAGGAATGTATAGTATTTCTGTTCACACCGGATTTTTCCGAAAGCCAAGTAATCGTAAATCCTCGTTCCTCTTTGATTTGTTCCAACCGACATTCCACGTCATCCACCTCACAAAACTCATTCGTGAAGCGGTCTGTCGAATCCTTTGATGAAGAATGTCGAAAAATAAATAATCGAATTGTATCGCTAACAATACAATTATATGGTATATTATTCCTAGAGGGTGTGGTAAACACGCTCCCGAAGGGAGGCAAGGTGATGGAGAAGTGGATATTACTTCTTACTGCTGTGATCAACCTGGTAACTGCCATCGTGAATCTCAGCAGAAAAAAGTAAAGACCCCACCGCTGGCACGGATAGGGTCGAACACAAAGGCAGGAACGAGGGCGAAAGCCCTCCCTGCTACCATCATCTTACGCTTATCATACTCTCGATATTCATATAAGTCAAAGGAGCTGTAAACTATGCAAACATTAACGTTTGTCATCAGTGTTGCCGGACTTGTTATTTCTATCGTTGCTCTATTTCAAGCTTTGAAAAGGAGGTAATTCGTTTGGCAAAGCCTCTGTCATTTCGATTTCCTGATGAGTTTACAACGTTTCTTCGCACTTGGTCGTTTGTAACAGGTGAGGAACAGCGTGAATTGTTAGAAAAGGCATTTTATGAATATACGGAAAAACATCCCGGGACTAAAGAAAAAGTGGAACAGATTATAAATGTCATGGACTCCCCAAAGTGATGGGGATTATTTTTTACACAGCTCGACGATTCACCACAGGTACGACTGCTAGTATGTTGTCGATGACAAACGTCCGGCTGGCACGCTTCGTGTAGCAGTATGCTTTTATGTAATCATCGCGGATCGACTGCAGCTTTACTTTCCGCTGGCTCATGGCTCCGTGACGGTCCATGTAGATCATTTCGACGGTTTGGCCGAGACAACGTTGGAGATCTTTGAGCATAGAATCACCCCACAATAAGAACATTCGTTCGTATATAGATTATTATATGCAAAAGGATCGCCAAAATATACAGTAAGAACTTAGAAAAAACGTAATATATTTGTATATATCTATTGTTATGTTTAAATAGATATGGTATAATAAAATCAGAAAGGGGGGATGAAAATTGAATGTATGGCTAACAACTCTAGGGCTGATACTGGTGATACTCCAGATCCTCAAAACAATCCTAGAGATCCTTGAAAAACTAAAAGGCCTACCCCGCAAGCGACGCAAAAGGTAAGCCCGGTAAGAATGGGGAGTAGCCCCTCCCCTTCTTACCTCCATTATACAACAAGGAGGATGAAAATTATGCGTTCAAGTGTTATGAATTTTTTTGAAAATATCGGTTGGATTGTTGTATTAGCGATCATTTTAACTGTTTACGTGATCAAGATACCGCTATGGTTTCAGATTCTTCTTGTTATCATAGCTGGATTCAGTATATTTGCTACAACAGTATCATTGATTAAACGTTTTCGGAGGTAACTATGTATTTACAGTTTGAAACGAAAGACGAGTTTATCCGATGGATTCAAGAAAACTTGTTAAGCCCCCATGAGGTTTCTGAATACTTGGGGGTTACCCCGCAAGCTGTCAATCAGTCCGTGAAAAACGGGAAGCTTGTACCTATTAAGCAGGAACCGAGATTTTCTCTATTTTTAAAGGAAGATGTAGAAAATCGTAAAGAAGAATTACAAACTTTACGGACAAAATATCGTCCTTGGGAGAGTGATAAGAAATGAGACTGCATTTTGAATCAGAAGAGGACTTGCGCCGGTATATTGCCGAGCAAGTCCTCACGACAACAGAGGTAACAGAAATGCTCGGTGTAACCAGGCAAATGGTGAATAAGCTCGTAAAAGGTGATAAACTACATCCTTTTAAAAGCAGCGGAGCCATAAGCTTATTTTTTAAAACAGATGTGGAGAAGTATCTTAAAAGTAAAGGATAACCCGGGATTGTCGCACCGGGGTTTTTCTTTTAATTGAATGGTTCTGCCACATGTCTGTAGATCAGGAACTGTGATCATGGCTGGCTTTGGTCGTGGGGAACGCTTGGGCGTAGAAACCGGATTAGAGGCTACTACTATCAAGAAAGGCTGGCACATGATAGAGTGCCAGCCTTCCGAATCTATGTAAAAATCTATCACCGCGACGATTGTAACGATTCAGGAGTATTTAATTTTAAAACTTCTGTTTTCTACTGTTGAGAGGAGTCATCCTCTTCCTGATTAATCATTTCAGATTCTTTCTGCTGCTTTGATTCCTTAATTTTTTTTATACGCTCTTGGTACCTTCTGTTCTCTTCCTCAGTTACCTCAAAGCAAAAAGCATGAAGCCCTTTGTCTTTAGCATATAAAATCGTTCCGTTTTTAAGCCGAATATAAGGTGTATATATTTTCATTTTATCAGCGACCTTTCGCATTTTGAGTATAAAACTCTTGCGAGAAGGCCAACATAGTGATACATTAAAAGCGACCAAACTTTTAGTATGTAGCGGTGATTCACTATGCTTTTACAGCCGCTAAACAGCCGTAGGCCCCCTGCAAGGTCTACGGATTTTTATTTTCCGCATTACGACCACCCTTTCTTAAGTTAAGAATACTCCGTTTAATTAAGCTGTTTGAGTAAAGTTTTCGGAATTAACATAGTCTTCAACAATAGTGTAAGTTCCCCTATTTTCACCACGCTGAAATCTCGGATCCCTAGATAAATAGCTCAATAGATTTTGCTTTTTATCTTTCCCAGGTATTGTGTATCCTCTTACTGTTAGGAAATCTAAAATCTCTGTATAGTGCAATGGGCATGGTGAACCTTTGAGTATTTCGCAAATGGCATTTTTGATTTGTTCAGCATCTGATTTTCGTTCAATAGTTGCTGCAACTTCATTTTTTGCGGACTCCTCAGACTCTAAAAACATGGTCAATCCTTGGATTTTTTGTTGTAAAACTTGATATTCACGCTGTTTTTGAAGTATCTCTTCTTGGATTCGCGCAGTCTCTTTCCGCAGCTCTTCTAACTCCACCCCACATTGGTCAATAAAACCAACTAACTCCTTTCCCATGGTATTCTCCTCCTTAAAATGCAGTACATCATCTTTTTCTATTTGTCTACATGATAAATCTACCATATTAATAACAGGTTTGCAAGAGTGTTATTTACACAAAGGTTAATAACATGTCATATACATTATATTTGTGCTAACTAAATGTTTATTAAAATGGAATGTAACCAATTAGTTTACCCCGGCATTACGCCGGGGTTTGTTGTGTTTGCGGTGCTTGCAATTCTGCCGTAAAAGCATCGGCCGCTTTAACGAGTGGCGAATCTGCGATAGCATCCGATGCCTGCTGCGCTAGTTCCAACGCCTTTTCGATTTCATCTTTCGTAACGTTATACTTATTCGCCAATGCGCTCTGCACGTAAAAAACTAGCGCCTTCTTCTGATCGTCGCTCAAATCCTTTAAGTCCTTTTCCGTGTAGTTCAACGCCTCTGCCGCCAGTCTACCTAATTCGGACTTTTTCAAATCGTCCATCACGCCACTTAACTTATGCTCCAGCTCCGTCTTGACGGCCGCAATCGCCGGTATTTTCACCGCGTCCTCCGCTACAACAGCGACATCTTTCGCTACTTCCTTGATTACGCCAAAATTCAGCTTGCCTTTGCGTGCCAAACCTACAATACCGCTTACTGCAAGTCCTGCTGCTACAACGTCATTGATTAACTGTGTGTAATCGTACATGTTCATTTCTCCTCTCGAATTTTAGTTGAAATTTTAAAAAGCCCCGTGAATAACGAGGCTAAAACTTGGCAATACTTGTTAATGCAAGTTCGAACAAAGTAATCTGGCCGGCTTACTTACATAGCACACGAATGAGACATGTCTCGTGGTATTTTGAGTGCGCCAAACCGGAAAAGCAAAATACTTTAGGCTGAAAGTGACGACTTTCGGCCTGTTCGTGTTGGTTACTGTTTTGGAATTCCTGTTGCACCACGTAATGCGTCAGCTGCAAAGTGTGCTGCTTCTTGAACTTTCGGATCGTTTGTTGCGTTATATACGGCACCTAGAATATTGACAACTTTTTGCGCTGCGTCCTTGTCCAACATTGCCACAACCTCCATTAGCTTGTATTTTGCGGTTACATCACTAACCACATCTGTCCACGATTTGCCGTGTGAAGCCAGGTATTCAATCGGATCGGTATGGTCTGTTTCTTTCCACAAATCTGATACTTGTTTATGGCTGAGTATCGTGACACCGTCAACCACTCCAAGTTTGAGATCAAACAACTTCCTAGCTGCCAACCATATCCAACGGTCATACGCTGCTGCAAATTTCACGCTGTCAGCTGTTTGCGTCAACTCGAAACCTAAAAAACGTTGATTGGCGGTATACGCGGCATGCCAAGCGATATAGTTAAAGTCTGCCGTCTGCAATATTTGTGTGTCATCCACAAACGCATGGACAAATGCGTCCTGCCAATGGTTTGTTTCGTAATTCCGTTCGCCATTCGCCGTGTCGTTGTAGACGGCTGTGGCGTGCATAACCACACCCTCGTATTGCCCAACACCGTTACGATACGGATTTTTCGGCAGGCCGGGAATCAGATTAACGTTTATTGTGTACTGGTTCACTGTTGTTCACCTTCCCTTACTGTTTCTGTCGCTTGCTGGAGTGTTTCACCAGACTGCGGAACCGCATCGACACCTCGTTTCGCAAGCTTCTGTATCAGCCATACAGGAAACGTCAGCTCATGGATGCCAGTTCCGCTTCCACCATTTTCATGATCGACACCTGTATGATGTTCTTGGCAAAGCACCATCATGTTACGAATGTCGTCAACTGATGTAATCGGCTGATTTTTGAGCAATCGGCCATAACCGTAAACATCAAATGTCTCCACAAAGTCTTTCAATTTGTCATAATCCCCGATGTTCGCTAGGCTCCATTCAAGTCCTACGTGATGGACTTGTAAATTTTCCGTTGATCCACAAACCCAACATTTGAAATGGCCATCTACCTTTAGTCGTCGTTTAGAACGCCTAAACTCAGCAGATTCAGTCCTGTTTACGTGATCTGGTACAATTACAGTCTCTTTAAGCGTTCTATTCATTACGTGTTCGTTTACCATGACGATCACCCCCAACATGAAGTGCGTGTAATTCGGACATCATGGAATGAGCACCTTGTAAAAGTTCCATCGTTGCATCGTGAGTTTCTTGTGCTCGTTTTTCTTGCGCCTCGAATATAGCTTGATTCTTTTGCTCTGCTTTCTTCGCTAAAACAAGAGCGCCCACTGCGAGTGCAGGGAGCGCTATAAGTTGGCAAAAATTCGACCAATATAAAATTTGATTCATGTATTGTGGCCACTTAAGTGGTGTTAATCCATAAATCACGAATAGATAAAAACACCACATCGTCTGAAATCCGAGTGTCATTTTTAAAGCTAACCAATTGTTGAATTTTTTCATGCAATCACCTCTTTAAAAGTGAAAAAAGTGACCCAGAGCAATATAAACAAGAACAGACGAAATAGCCCAAAAAGCTCGCTCCCAGACATGTTCCCATTTGCTGTGCGACTCTTTTTCCGAATCTTTCACACTGTCTTTTAGTTTTTCAAATTCGTCTTCCATAGCATCCAGACGTTTATGAGCTGAGCGCGTGGATTGCAATGCCTCCTTGGCTATGTCCCTGGCTTCATTCGCTGTATCTGACACACCCTTGATGGCTTTCACTTCCGTTTCAAGTCTTGCTACAGCTTCCAAAATTTTGAGCAATAAACTACGATCTTCATCCGGCATCACCCTACACACCTACTTTGCGACAAAATAAAAAAGCCTACTTTTCAGCGGCTTACGTTAGTAATTTCCTATTTTCTTGAGTAATTTTGATTCTGCCAGATCTCGTGGTGTAGGATACTTGATGCCAGGGCAAAGATCAATTCCGGCAGACTTGTAAGCGTCTGCCCACAGTGTGGAGCAGATACGCGCCTGTGGCGGTTCTCGGTACGGGATCATGGTGTGTAACAGATAACGGATCGCTTCCCAACCAATCAAGAGGTAATCGTACCGGCTGCCGACTTCGTTTGTAACGTATTGCAAAATTTTATCTCTCTGGAAGTCTGACATGTTTTCACATCGGTATACATCTGCATGGCTGGAATAAAAGTCAAGCGCTTGGTATCCTGTTTTGCGGAATCCTTGCGCTTCGATCAACTCATTTTCTTTTACAATTCCAGCAACGTGTGAATATGAACTGCTTGTGATATCTTCAATCGATCGGTCAAGAAAGCTTGTACCTCGTACGAATATGAGATCCGCTAGTTTCATAGGTTACATCACCGTCACAGTCACGGGTGTGCATTGCTGGCTCTCATTGCCGTCTGAATCCACCGCACTCACCGCCACACTGTACACATGCCCGCTCGTCAGTCCGGTTAGCGTGTCGGAATTGGTTACCACGTTTGTTTTCGTGGTTGCTGTATTTGCGGTTGTGTCCGTCAGATAGAGGTTATAGCTTCCACCGATTTGTACGTCGATTTCACTGTTTGCAGTCCAGTTCGCCGTAATCTGTCCAGCAACTGTTGATGTAGCAGTTAATCCTGTTGGCGCAGCTGGCGGTGTGGTATCGTTCCATACAAGAGACTGCACGGTCGGGATATCCGGTGATGCATTGACTTGCGCTATTTTGTTGTCAAACTTAGTTGTTCTGTTTACATCAAACGTTTCGAAGTCGTCCAATACCTGAAAAAATTGTGTTCTCGTATGAAGCACAGGCTTACCGTCTTCGATCGTTTTGAAATATACAGTGCTTTTGTTTGGATTTGCAGCTAGCAGATTTACATAATACTGCATATTTTGGACTGCTCCCGCGTCCGCTGGATAGGTTTTTAGAACACCTAAAGCGGATGATTGGAATGTGGTAAATGATTCTGCGAAAGCGGTTTGGAACTCTGTTGTTTTTTCTTGATTCCAATCGTTAATTGATTTCAAGTTTGCAACCGCTTGGTTGAACTGATCTTGTGTTGCTGATTTCCATGATGGGCGGATGGTTGCTGTATCTTTTAGGTAACAAGTATATGTGCCATCTTTGTTGTCAATGGCTTGAATCAAATCATGGTAATCTATATCGAGCAGTCCACTGTTAATAGAGACAATTTGATACATGATTAGACCTCCTTCGCATAAGCATAGAATATAGTTGTGGCATAGGAAGAATTTGAAGTGTAAATATTAATTTGTAGGGATGATGTGAAATCCCAAAACATACCAGCTGGGCTCCAACCTGAACTGTTACTACTGAATGCTAATGTATTAAGTGCAGCATCAGTATATTTAGATGTTGCAACAGTTACACCGTCAATTATAATTTCTGATGCAGTATATGCATCACCAGCAAGACCAAGCAACCTTCCCTTACCTGTAACCGACAGTGCTGTTACATAGGTCGTTGAGGTTGTACTAAACGATGCAACAGGTTGTGTTTGTAGATTACTTGTCATAAGTTTCCACGCTCCCCATGTTCCTCCTTTTTGTAATCGATAGTAAACATTATCTACAGAGGCATTTAATGTCGTTGCTCTTTGCAGACAAAATCCATCGGTGTTTACATGCCTAATCACTTCGATGTAAAACCAATCTATAGTATCCCCGTTTGGTGCATTGGTGAGATTATTTCCGTTGTAGAAGCCCGTTGTCGTTAACGTATTTAAATCCGTGCCGGCTATACCTGTTGCTCCACCATCGGTGTTGAATGTAACCGCATCTAAACCTCGGAATAAATCTGCATCTAATCCGCTTCCTGCACCGTCGTTCGAACTATCCCATAATTTTGCGTCGATTCCGTCACTGCCCATAGTTCGCATACTGCCATCTTGATGTAGATACATAGCTTTAGCATAGTAGCCTTCTCGATGAAACCCGATAATAGGTGAACTCCCATCGTTTGTAACAACTTCGATATTTCCTTGTGCATACGAAGCTGAACTTAATGCTGTATTGTTTTTCCCTATTTGCAACTGGTCCGCTAATCTTGACGTCATCAGCGCTCCAATAACTAAGTCAGAAAAAGTTGAACCGTTAGTTTGTGCGGGATTAGGAAGATTATTATTGTCCCAAACTACATGTCCATTTTGTTGCAACGTTGTTGCATTAAGTATTGCATTAACCGTCTGATTCGCCGTAAACGTATTTGCTTGATCTTTCCTTGCGGCATTCTGATAAACAGGATCCGTCGTAGCAACCGCAACAGGATTTTGACCGCTTACAGGTGCGGTGGAGACTTGGACTTTACCTGGTGTTGTTGTGGATGCTAACGGAACTACAGGTACATTCCCCAGTTGTGATGCGGGCACATTTCCGGTTGCATCCAGTGTGGCGACTCCGTTGGCTGCGGCTTCCGCAGTTGTCGGAATTGCCCCCACCTGGGATGCTGTGATTCCGGTTA
This sequence comes from Fodinisporobacter ferrooxydans, assembly GCF_022818495.1. Classification (GTDB taxonomy): domain Bacteria; phylum Bacillota; class Bacilli; order Tumebacillales; family MYW30-H2; genus Fodinisporobacter; species Fodinisporobacter ferrooxydans. The sequence continues at coordinate 47,751 of NZ_CP089291.1, forward strand.
ATTGCGAACCGTCGCCGATGAACTTCGATGCTTGTACGTTGTTTTGAAACTTTACATTACCAATTGCACCTGTTAGCAAATTCACAGTAGTTGGTCTCTTATCAGTTACTGTCGATATATTACCACTTGCATCCGTAGTCACTTGGCAGATCGGCACATATCCCGCCTTGGTGCTATGTGCTGTCCCCCAGCTTGTTGTTCCATCGCTGTTATAGTCTAGATAGTACGTTGTATTTGCAACAGACGTAACGAACTGCCCATTCTGTGATGCGGCAAAGTTTACATGCTGACCGCCGCTAAAGTAGACATCGGCTGCGGTAACGTCGAGTTGATTAGCTACAGTGCCATCTTTGGTTGCTACTCCACCCGATAGGACGACGGACGTGTTGCCGAATAAGTCTTGAACGAACAGGGAATCCACTGAATACAAATTGGTGCTAAGTGTTCCATCCGGTGCAACCAGTACACTGGAACTTCCTTTTACAACACCAGCTTTTGATATTGTGGCAGGATTCAAGCCTGATCCATCACCAGAGAAATAAGATCCCGTTGTGTTTATGGTAGGCATAACCGTGACCAGAGCGGAATCTGCGATGGTGTCTGTCCAACTCGTTGTTGTGTTGTCATTGATTTGCACAAGTTGATAATAGGTGCTTCCGTTTGCTTTCGTGCGATAAATGACACGGGCAACTACACCTATACCACCAACAGGAATGCTTGTAAGATTCACTTGTTGAGCGGATGGAGAAACTGTGTTACTTGTGGTTCCTCCGCTTGTATTACCTTGCGTGTGAATCGTTCCGGTTCCCGCTGGCCCCTGCCAATAGCCCGTTAAAAGAGCAACCTTATACTGATAAGATCCAGTAAGGTTGCCTGATGATGTGTTTATTGCTGCTGATAAAGCGCCTGGCGGACTTATTTGTGCGAATGCTTGGATGACGCCAACGTCATTGTTTCCGGATAATGCATCGATGATTTGGTTTAAGTCTGTTTGATTGCCGGATGTTAAATTTGTAACATCATACAAAGCCATATAATTACCACCACCTTATTAACTAAAAGTGACTTCCCACTTAACTGTAATCATCTGCGTTGATGTTGGTGTAAACGCCGATCCGAATATCACGTGAAACCAAGGATTTCCGTTTACATCTGTCATAAGCGCTTCCGTTACTTGTGTCGTAACTTGACCAGCAGGAAACTGGAAGATGAATGTTGTTGTTCCGCTTGATGGAGAATTTGCATTTGCAACATTCACATTTGCGGTTCCGTTAGATATTGCCGCAAACAAAGCTTCATCTGTTTTTGCTGGCGTCCCAGACCCACTACCTAAAGAGCATTTACTTGGAGGATATACAGGCTGATAACCGGAATTATTAAATCCCGCAATCCACTGACTTAAAGCGGAAAGTGCATAATTCAATTCAATGTTGTGACGTGAAAAAGACTGTTCTTCTCCTGTGTTTATATCTGTCAAAGTAACAGTCACGTTGTCCATGATATGTACGCCTTGGCGTATTTTCTGTTTTACCACGTAAATTCCCCCCAGGTAAAATTCCCCCAAGTCCAAGGAGTTGTATTGAGCGTTACGCTTATGGTGTCGCTGAGTGATATTCCATCCGTTAATGTTCCTGATAAAATGATATTTGCAATCGTTCCTGCAGCTTGCAAAAGACTCACAATATTATCAAGCTGACTTAGTGAATAAACAAATCCTTGTGGCGGTGAATTCGGTAAAGTCACATTTACATCGAATGTGTATAGGCTTGCATCATCCGACACGGTTGCGTTATATCCTAAGTCCAATAAAACTTGTTCAATTGCTAGGTTGTTTACACGTGGCGCAAGCGACAAATCAAAAATGCGAATCGCATACAATTGGTCCGGCTCACCATCTAATCGTGTAATATCAAAAAATTCACCAAAGGAATCAAGCCACGATCCATCAGAAGTATTCAAAATCATTTCAAGCAAGGCTTGATTTTCAGCTCCGAATGCATCTACCATAGCAAGCGCGACCGGCTTTAAAAGCTGCCAAAGGAACGATGTAAACATCGGAATATTCATCGGCAGTGAGTATATACCATCGATCAATACCGCTGCTGAAAGTGTTGAAACTTGAATTAAGGTTGCTGAAAAACCAGATTGTGAATTAATAGCTTGGACCAATGAACCCAGCGTATAAGACCGAAGATTATATTGGGCTGATGATGGTCCTGTAAGTTGTAATACATTGTTCTGTATAATTGCTTGTCCATTCGTAGCGCTGATTGAAATTGCTGGTACCGATTGCGGATCTTTGTTAATGCCGGGATGAAGGTTATTCAATATTTGTCTTAACATCATTCATCCTCCTACATCGACGTTACGCTGGGTTGATTTGCCCCAAGTTGCAAAAGCGTGCCAGCTGCCGGTACCGTATCTGCCGTTGGTGTTGTGATTGAAAAGTTTAAAACGCCTGGCGTATTTCCTATAGCAAGGTTCAAATCATTCATGGTAAGTGTGTCGCCTACATCCAGCGATTGGACAAGATTTGTAATACTATCAATCACCGATTGTTGAATCATAGCAAATGTATATCCGGTATCAGGCGATACTTTGACGCTGATATTAACGGATTGTAATGGTGCAATTTGTGCAGTTGTTGGAATACCTGCAGCTTTATAACCGATTTGTCGAACGCCATTTGAATCTACATACCCATTCATGACTTGTTGACATTGATTCAATAAATCTGTAGACGTATCATACGTTCCGTTATCAATATAGACCGTGTTTGATCCGCTTCCTTGAACCAATTGTGCTTTCATGACTTGTTCGCTTATAAATCCGTAACTGTCGATCAACTTTGTACTTTTCGCACCGTATAGGATCGCCCGATCATCCCCGCGATGCAAGCTATTTACCCATTGCTGCCACCTGTTTGCGCGTTGATCTTCCGTTTCTAAATTGGTTCCACTTATAACTGCTTTTGGATTTGTTACCGTAACATTTTGAAGGCCGGAAATCGGTGTAACCAATTGAGTGATTGTATTGGCACGCACATTTCCAACGGTTCCTGTTTGGGTACACACAACACGGGCGGAAAAAGATGTACTGCCACTCGGCCACATCATAACCGCTGGCGTTTTGTATTGAATACTCGTACCCGGTACACCAACGGTTGTTCCGGAAGGAATGGTAACATCTGAAGTTGGAGCTGTTGTTGCAGATAAAGTAACCATCGTATATGCCGCTTGTGCCGGTAAAAGATTAAAACTGAACATCGAATAAACAGCAAGTTTTTGTGTCTCAGCAGCCGATTGTCCAGCGTATGCATATAGTCTTTTTAATTCTTGCGCAAAGGCTTCAAATGCCGATCTCTCTACACTACCAGGATTGATATCATCTGTTGCTGTAACTAAGGAACTATAGGTATCAATCAAATTGGCAACGATTTGTGCTTCGGTAAGCATAGTAAAAGACAATATTAAACACCACCAATCGGGATTTGGATAGGTTGTGAAATCGGATCTTGGGAACCGATCGGATAAACAGTCAACGTACCAAAAAGAGAATCGTTTTGAAACGTAACGTTAGAAAGCTGCGCATCCCTTACGCGGATATCCTGTTTTGCACATTCTGTGATGTAATGTTTAGCAAGTCCAATAAAGTAGGTTTGTCCAGCTTCTCCAAGAATGCTAAACAACTCACTTCCGTAATCCGGATGAAGCATCAATGCGCCCAACTCTGTTTGCAATCTCAATTTCAACGCTTGTTTTAAGTTATCGACTCCAGATACCGTTGCGATATCTCCATTGCTTCTCATCAAAAATCCATTATCATCCAGTGACCAATCGGTTCCGAAAATGGTTGAGTACGTTTGCGTTTGGCCATTATTTTGAAACTGATTGGCCGGATACAACAATGTGTCACCTGTTCGCAAAACTTGCGTTGTGATATTCGATTGATCCACATAAACTGTTACGATTGCAGCTTGATCAAACGTACCTTGGATCGGTTGTTGGAATGTAATTGTACCACCCGTAATCGATTGAACGATCCCCGCAGCGTATGAAGCTCCTTCCGACAAAAAAACAGTATCGTTCGGCTTGATTACGATACCGTTCGGATTGCTGATATTGATTTGCGAAGGATTCGTATAAGGCTGTGTAAGATACACATTTCCTTTTGGTCTTGCATACTGATCTGCTGGATTATCACTGATATATGGATACCGCAAATTGTTGATTTGTATCAAGGTTTGATCTTGTGTCGAATCTCCCAAAAGCTGCTGCGCCAGGATTTCAATTGTATCTCCTTGGCCGACGATATAGGTTGCTAATTTCATGGCGTGATCCCCTCCAAAATCGTATTTAAAACAACTGGAGGATTAAACGATGGGCTTGGATTTAATGCATTATCCCACGTTTGAAATACAGTCAGCGATTGTAGGACATCTTGTGTGGTTCCTAATGATCGAGTTCCATACGCATTATTCGCTTGCGACGCAAAGGAAGTCCAACCATTCCATGCGGAATCATAAAGATCATTGAGCATTCGCATGACACGGACCACATTCGCGTTAGAGTCATTTTGTTGCATGTATTCAATCGTCTTCATGGCAGCATTGTTAATTTGCGAAATCTGCGAGCAAGACGTTGCATCGTATTGCGCCAATTTCACGGATGCTTTTTGTACGAACGAGATCCATTGTTGCAGGCATGGATATTGATTGTACATGTATTGCTCGGTTACTTGTGAAGGTGTTTGAGTATTTAACAAGTATCAACACCCCTAATTTGGAATCGTTAAAATAGTTCCGGGATAAATAGTATAAGGTGGTTGAATTCCGTTTGCCAACGCAATATCCTTATCCCTTGTACCATCCCCATAATAATTAACCGCAATGGTCCACAAGCTGTCGCCGCTCTGTACTTTATACGTTCTTGTTGCATTGGTTGTATAAGTGCTAACAGCTTTAACAGCACCACTCGCACCGGCTGCCACCTGATTGAATCCTAATTGTTTTACATTCGGCAATCCAAGATAGTCAACAGGATCCCTGTTATTGACCGAAGTGAATTTCACAGTCATATGCAATTGGTAATAATAAAGCAATGGTTTCGATTTACTTTTCGTTGCTTGAAAATCATCCAAACTCACGCGATAGACAGTATCGAATAAATCATCAATGACTAAAGCATAAACAAGATCAGGAGTTGCAAAATTGTCTTGTTTTCGTTTGTGATATTCCGTGTAGATGTTTTTATACAAGGATTGGAACACTTGAAATCCATCGTAGTTCGTAAAATTCGTATGCCTTCTCCAACCGGTGTGCCCTTGATAGGTTAGGGTTTGTACTCCTAATCCTCCGAAATCCTGGTACACACCCTGCAAAGTCTGTGTTGTCGTAACCCGGGCCGGATGACTCATCTGAAACTCTTCTGGCTTGATCGGGAAAGTGAAGGAAACCGTTGGTCCTCCTCCGACAACACGGAACGTTAAATTCCTATCGTACTGGCTGCGTGGTGGGCTTATATTAACTCGATAGGGCATTTTTCAATCACCACCGATTTAGACTATCGTTGCATTTGTAGTAGTACCGCTAATCGTTTTAGACGCCGTCACTGAACCGGCACCGTTTATTGTTAAAGAAGCGCTGTCTCCACTAGAGTCATGTGCGGAAAACTGAATTTGTTTTGCTCCTGATATGGTAACATTGCCATTTTGCACCGATATAGTTATGCCTTGCTGTGCTAAATTGATGGTCAAATTGTATGGCGTTGTCGTTGTAGGTGGATTCCAAGGCTGCACTTGTTCCCCGCTTGTAAGCGTTCTTGGATTCGTATCTTCTGCCATGATCATGTAAGATCCATCAGGAAAATGTATTTCATGATGACCGCTTTTATCGGTAAGTGAGTACACACCGGATTCATGCCGGAACATTGCCAGTCCTTGTTCGTCAATGTGCATCTGTGCATCATTCGGAAAACTGAATCCAATACAACGCGGGGCCAATGTAAAACCTTGCACATATACAATGGTTGCCAATGTATCTTGGATATGTGTAAGCTGTCCATCCTCTATTATCCCTTTTTCGCTATTTTGTGGATTGTTATTTTGAATACTGACCAAATACCGAAATCCAGCAATGGTATTAGCTGACGGAAATAGAACACGCACGTTTCGAAGGATCTGGCCATCATACAAGCGAACATCCACACTCGAATCATTTGGGTTTACTTGTATTACTTTTCCTTCATAGACCAAACCGGCTTTAGGATTTATGATATTCGTTTGCTGCAAGTGGGAATGCTTATGAGCTACCGAGTTCCCTATTTTCATAATCCTGAGTGCCCCCTTATAACACCAACGGACGTTTGAAAACTAAAAACATTATCGCCACCGTTAGAACCAGCCTGTCCTATTGTAATCGAATGATCCACCGATTCGATATAATAGGTTTCATTAGTCGAGTCGTTTGTGAAGTAACGACCAATTCTCATGTGTTCATTTCCCTTTAAAAGTAACGTCCCGTTTAACATTTGTGCAGCCCATCCAAATGATTTTGCTAACCATTGATTCATTTTGATGGATAATTGTAGACCACCATCAGGAGATTCAGAAGGTATTAACGGTGAGCCAATTTGCAACAATTGGAATCCGTATCGATATAAATTATCAAGATCGACATAGGGATTTGTGATGTTACTTGAATCAGATTCACGGTTGATGTTTGTAATCTGTTCACGAATTATCGCAATAGACTTGAACGCCAATTGATCCGCATAAAAGTTGGCTGGATATGTGAAAAAATAAGAATATACTTCAGAATCTGAATGTCCTACATCTTCCTGAATAATGTCATAATCTCTTATATGAGGATGTAAAAAATAAGTTGTGTCCGGTAAAGATTCTTGCCAAACCAGCTTTCCATCGCTCGTTGTAAAAGGTGTATTTCGAAAGAAGAATACGGGAGCATCCCAGGCTTCATCTATAAAAAACTCACACCATGGACTATTTCCAAATTGCTGAACTAGCGAATAAACCGATCCTTGTGCTTGCTGCAATTGAAAGCCATTGATGAAATAATCCGGTAAAATATTTGAAATCAGTTTCAACAAAGGCATCTGCGGGTTTACTTGTTGCATAGCCTGTATCTGTTTATTTAGCATCACATTCGTTATCCCCTGCATCAAATCAGCAGGCGCGATATCGCCATTTCCATTCGCTCCTATTCCATAGTTCTCATATAGTTGAGCTCCCATTAGCCCGATTGCCGGATCCGTGTCTGTTCCTCCAGATTGCATTCCCGGCTGATTCACCAAATAATTGATTTGATATTTATTCCAAATCTTCCCGTAATTTTCTCCATTTATGGTGATTGCTCGTTGTAGTTTCCCGCTACTATCCATGATTCGTGTGCGTCTTACATTTCCCACCAAACCACGCATGATAATTGGAGGATCCGGTAAATACCGTGAAAATCGAATTTCAACATAATCCTGTGGCTGCGCGAACAAATCCCATCGTTTTTGAAAGGATGTCAATATCGTAAATCTTCCGGATGGCTCACCTAGCGACATATGTGTTTTAAGCTGCATGATATACGGCGTTACATCATATGCGGTTCCATTGTGATACAGTGTGACTTTCATTTTGATGGTGTATTGGTCAAAACGTGCATTACTGAGACTGCCGGCATTAAACAATATTCCTGGCGCTTTTGCAAGGGTGACGCTAGGCAAAGTGTAAGATTGAACGGAATTCCCTGTAGAATCAGGAGCAGGACTATCTCCGTAAGCACTTCTCGCTAAATCACTTCCACCCATCGCATCAGGCATTTGTTTTCACCCCTTTCAATACAAAAGCACCCTCGCATTCGAGAGTGCTAATCAAGTTCACCTAATTTTAAAGCCATATCCGTAAGTACAACTCGTTGTCCTTGTATGAATTGCTTGCGAGTATTAAAACGTATAAAACCGTATGTTTTGTAAAATTCAACTACATTTTCAAATGCCTCTAATGTTAAAAAGTTACACCCGCTGACTCGAACAATATCTTGGCAAATATCTATCACTTCGAGTAATAGATACTCTCCATACCCTCGTCTTTGAAAACGAGAGTCTACTCCGAAGTAATGGAGTTTAATCGCTGGAAATTGACTCAATTCATTCGGAAGCTCCCAATTTTCTTTTTTAACGATTCCTTTGTGTATCGAAACATGATCATTAAATAATGTAAAAAACCCGATCAAATTTTGATTTTCGTCAAAATATAATCGAGTAATTGCCGATTGAAGTTTGTGTAATCTCAATGCATGCTCTTTTAAAAAAATCGCAACACTAGGTTCTTCATCGCAAATAAATTCTTGAATGATACCTTCGTGTTTGTAATCCAAATACTCAAAGGTCAAATTCGACACAAATGAACCCTACTTCCGTTCCCTAGCACGAACATGTTTTTGTCTGAGTTCACGTAATTTTTTCAATTCTTCACTATTTGATTTCGTCGTACTGGTCGCATAATTATAAAATTTTTGAAGATCTTCTTTGCTTGAAAACTCGATTTGAGTCGGACGAATTGGTTTAACAGCTGTCATTTTAATCCGATCTCCTTTTGGATTATCCATCATAGTGCATACCCCCTTGTAGGAAAGTATGTCCTCATAAGAACCCATATAGTCTTTAGGATCTACCAACATAATAGCATATGTCCTCGTAAACCGCCATTCCCGGTCCGAAGGAATTTTAAGGCTCGTAATTCGACATTAAAACCGTACTTGCATTTTAAGAACCTCCTTCCAATATACAAAAACACCCTCGAAATCGAGAGTGCTTTATGTTATATTTATTTTAGGTGGATTGCTTTGGCAATCTTTTTTTATTTCCAGCGTTTATGTATGCGCTGGATTTTTTATAATAAAAGGTTTTTAAAGCGATTCAGACATTGAGTCATAGATACTTTCTCCCTTCCGTTAGATGTAATCCTCTATTTTAAAATTGCTGATAAAATCTTTTGATTCTTCGAAATACTTTCGTTTGATATGGATGTACTTAGCAGCTCCATATCTTTTGTTTAACTTTCTCCAGATGATGTGACGGATTTTCCCAACTAACGTTTTAAACTCTTTTTCGTCCATGATTTCATTCGATAATTCTTTTGCGATTGCAACAGAACGATCTCGAACCAACACACAAAGATCATCAACTTCGCCGGGAATCAAACGGTTTTCGTCGTGAAATTCTTTGCGAAATTCATCCATTTCAGATTTAAAAGTATCCACTTCACCTTTCACGGATTTCACTTCGAGATACATCTGATTCATTAAATCAAACGATCTTTGCAATGCCCGCGCTTGCTCATTGAGATTTTTAACAGTTACACCGTGGAGTTCGATCACTTTTTCAGATAACATCTACATAACCTCCTTGTATTCTGCATCAAATATTTCTGTGATGTCGGCGTTTAAGTATTGGCGTAAGGAATAAGAAAAGCGTTCTAACGATTCAATTGAATCCAACAAATCTTTGCGAAACAAACCGTTTGATTTAGCGATAGCGCCCTGCAAAAACAAACTAGGGGAAGCATCTTCCAGAAACTTTTTAATTTTGAGTTGTAATTCGAAAATACTAATGTGCTTTTCGAGTTCCAACTTCTTTGCTTTTTTCTCTAACAACTCTGTATCAGTTGATGGATCATTGATTTTTCTTTCAAGTTCGGCGATTCGTTCCTTCGCTTCTCGGTATGCGGCTTTTACGATATTGAGATTCACTTCATCGTCTTTGAGTTTCTTTTGAATCTTATCCGGCACAACCTCTTTTATAACTTCCTTCTCGATCACTTGCGCTGGTTTGTTACGTTCGTTGGCGAGTTCCTGTTCAAGGTGCTTGGCACGGTTTTCAGCAACCGTCTTGGCGTTTTCGGCCTCCTCCATCCTCTTTTTCGTTTCCATGTATGCGCGATGAATACTTATTTTTTCTTCGTTTAGTTTACGAATAGTTTCTTCGTCGGCATGTTCAGCGATGAATTTGGCTTGACGGTATGTTTCTTTGTTTCCGAATCCGGTTTGTTTTGCAACTATTTCTGCTGATTCACCCTTCGAGCTACCCTGCGCAAAATTTTGCGTAGGGTTCTTCATTCGCTCTTGGGCTTTTAACACTTCTATTTGTTCCAAACGTTTTGCCCATTCAAGACCTTCTGAAAATGTGAAATTCTTTCGTTTTTCGTTCTCGCTGATCTCAAGTCTTAATTGATGCTCATAATCTTTAACAGACATCACACGGACTTCTAATTGCTGATAACCGAGTTTTTTACAAGCTTGTAAACGTCTTTCACCAGCAATCAGTTCATAGTCAGGAGTTACAACTGGTGGGTTAATTAACCCGTTTAATTCGATGTCTTGTGCGAGTTCATCGATGTTTCCAAATTCTTTCCTAATTCGATCGGTAACTTTAATTTTTGCAATATCTATTAACAATTTTCATTCCCCCAATGCTTGTCCATCAGGGGCAAGCGCCCCAGCTAATTATTGCACCACTTTTAGTGCCAGAAGTTTTTCACGTTGTTCAATTAAGGTTTGGTACATAAACCAAGCATACTTTACACGCTCAGAAACTCCGTGTTTTTCAAATGTTTGAATACTCACTTCGATTAATTCTATCGGCCAATAACTTACTAATTCTGTCCACGCTTTTTCGAATCCGTATTTCTTGTAATCAGCAGGAAAATCGACTGTAATCTTGTCGGAATTAAATTCTTCATTAACTTCCATCTCTGAAACTGTATTTTCTTTTTCCATATTCAGCTATCCCCTTGTCTAGCACACCTAAGATTTGCTAAAATGGATAGCAAATGCACTTAGGTGTGCTTTGGAATGAAATCACCTTGAACTTCTTGGCGGGAGGCAAGGTGATTTTTTAACTTGTTTCATCCAATAAATCGTCAATGTATTGTGCTCCTAAAATGTTTTTTAGTTGTTGCGCTGTTTCGAGCGACATTCTACGTTGACCATTTTCGATTTTCTGATAACCCGGTTGTGAAATGCCAAGTATGTCAGCAATTTCTTTTTGGCTGTAACCGTTTCTTTTTCTGAGCTTTTTTAGTTTGATCATTGTTTTACCCATTTTCTCTTTTTCACCCCCAATAATAACCTTATGTAATAATTATATAACTATTGGTTATAAAGTCAATACTAGGAGGAATGTTTTTTGCTAATTTTTTCTCAAAGACTAAAATGGTTAAGAGAAAAAAGGGGATTAACCCAAGCTGAAATGGCCGAAAAATTAAACATGTCGCAACCTGGATATTCTAAAATTGAATCTGGCCGCAGTGAACCCAATCTCGAAACCTTAGTCAAATTGCCTAAAATACTTGGCGAAGATTTAAATTTCATCGTGGGTCTTGATGACTATACTTTTGAAGCCAAACAAGCATCAGATGAATTACATAACGTAAATCAAAAGTTACATTCGATATTAGGCAATATTGATTTTGTAATTAACAACTACGACGAGGATCATAAAGAATTATTCGATGCCCGCAAGGATATCTTGGAACAACAATTACTGGAGTTAAAAATTGATCAAAGTAAATTGCAGAAAAAACTTGATAATTATTTATCCAACATCCCGCAGAAAAAAGATCAATAATACAAATAATAACGGTTGCGCATTATTCCGCATTTCTTCACAATTACTTAAATGAAGAATGGCGTCAAATCAAGGCTTTGCAAATGTAAATTAAAATGTTCTAATATTGCATCAAAAAAGAGCCCTTAATGAGGCTCTTTTTTCTTTATACGACCCGGGTCGTAATCATTTTAATTTTCACTCTTCCAAAAATTCCCCAATCGTTTTAAAATACCAGTATATACCTGATTGGAGGTCGTGTTATGTTATGCAAAAGCTGCAAGAAAGAAATATCGGATGACGCAAAGTTTTGTCCGGAATGTGAGGCTTCATTAATATCATCCTCTCTTGAAGATCGTTTGCGTGAAAGTGTTCGATTACTAAACGAAAATAAACTGAAAGAAGCTGATGAGTTATTGAGTGCTCTCTATGCAGATTGCCCTGATCACCCTGTAGTTCTCAATAACATTGGCATCCTGCATCTAAAACATAAAAACAAAAAAGCAGCCAGAGAAATGTTCAAGGCCGCTTTAGAGAAAAAACCTGATTTTAAGTTGGCGAAGAAAAATTTAAAAAAAATTAGTATTTCGAGAAACATAAGCCTTCCACTCGGAGCTTTCATTTTTATTGTCTCGATTATTTTTTCTTATAAAACTCTTTTTGCAACAAATGCTCAATCCCAAATTACTTCTTCTCAACATTCTTCTAATCAATCGTATAATAAAAACAATACAGAATCTTCTATAGGAAAATTCAATGATGATGATGTATCATTTACATCATCTAACATAAACTATTCAAGTATTCAATACCTAGGCATTGATCTTCCACCTCATCTTCTTAGATATAATATGGGAAAAAAAGATAAAAGCGGCTCGTTTTATGAAAACTTCACTAAAGAGCCTCCTAGTAATTCAGTTCTCGTTTATGAAGGAGTTAAAACTCCACAAAAATTTATATGGTCACAAATATCTGTTTACTCATTGACGAATGGGAACATAGAATTAGATGGAATTCGAAGTCTACTATTGGGTACCAATAATTTCAATAGACATATTATTCTTCCTAAAAACTTATTCACAGGTAAAAAATGGTCCTATTCGAGTGGTTCCGGTGAAAATCTCGAAACCACAAATTCAGAAATTCTCGGTTTAGCTAATGTAAAAACACCATTTAAAACATTCCGAGATTGTTTAGTTGTGAAAAGTCTCGTTAAATACCCAAACGCCAATACGAATAAAGATGATCATATTGTTACTGATTTTTATGCTCCATCTGTCGGAATGGTTAGAGAAGATTTAACACAAAACGGAAAAACATCAACTGTATTTTCTTTGTATTCCATATCTCCACCCATCACGATTACTACCCAAAATCAAAACGATGCAAACGATACAAATTCAATTCAAAATTCGCCACGTGTAAATTCATTGCCAAATATAAGTACTGTAATTGATCCATCAATCACTCAGATGCAAGTAATAACTGAAATTGAATCAAAAGAAAACAAAATAGAGCAATACATTATGAAAAATATCAACCAAAATAATGAACAACACTTATATCCGATCCAGATATTATATCAAGAGGATTCTAATGGATTACTTTATGCAAGAATTGTCGTTCATCATGAATTCGGATCTAGTAATGATACAGAAAAGATTTCAAACAATCGCTATATCGAAAGAAACGAATTAATAAATCTGTTTAAATCATGGTACTTGCCTGCAATAAATATGGGTGGTTCGTTTAATGTTATTGCAAGTAATCCTGTAATTATTTGGTTTAAAGATTATAAAACCAATCAATCTGTCGGTGTTGGGGTATCGACAATACCATTCTTATGGCAACCAGAATTTTCCCGTCGATTATGGTATAAGTCTCATGGACACATAAGCAATACAAATCACAATAATAATGACATATCATCTGTTTTATTACAAAGTCCCAATGGTGATAATGTTTGGGGATTGATTGATAATTTTTTCGGGGTTAACTCTAATTAAAACACCCCTATATAATTAATCGAATCATTCCGGTATCAGCCCCGTCTGCCATGTATACTTCGCTGTTATCTTTGTTGTATGGGTGCCCGTTGTTCCATCAACCAAATTTGTTTTTTTTGGTAACTTTCCCCTACTACGCAGGTCCAAAAGACGATGCTCCAGCAAATGGATTTTGACCGGCATAGGTAGCTTGTATTTTCACCTGATGCTTACTTGTTGATCCATCAGGTTGTTTTACGTTGATATTCAAATTAGCGCCTTGAATTTTCAATGTTCCGCCTAATATTTGTTGAGCATAATTCCTTATGTTGTCATCGAGTGAAGAGTGAACCCCTTGATTCACATTGCCTCCAGGATGGCCGGAATGCTCAGCAACCCATTGCGCCATTTGCGGGCCTTCTGGAATGCCTAGTGATTTTGCTTTTTTGTATGCTTCAGCAATGGATCTAAGCCCGATTTGAGCGTTCAGCATCGGGTTTTTTAATTGGCCGGCAGTATATCCGGTTCCTTGGCCGCCATTTTGATGGAGTTGGAATAACCCCCAACTTGTTCCCTTGTCGCCTTCTGCGTCTGGTCTTAATCCACTTTCAGCATTCGCAATCGCATACGATATGTAACCTGGAACACCGTACTTCTGCGACCAATAGTTGATCGCATCCGTCGTGCTTCCTGGAGCAGCTACCGCTTTGAAATTACCAACGCCTATCGTGCCGGACGATCCATTCATTCCGTTCGAGTTGTAATTCAAGTTCATCAATCCGCTCCACGGACTATTTATTCCGTTCGGCCGATTCACTAAATCATTGGTTGTTTGTGGCTGACCACGATACATAAGATCATGAATTGACTTTCCATTTGATGATGTACCTGTCAGATAGGGCTTTAGTTGCTGCATATAAGGCGCTAAAGCAATGATCGTACTTGCAACAATGGGAGCTAATTCACTTCCAGACGCTGCATTCGAAATTTTGGTTTGCGCCAATCCTGCTTGAATTTGTGCCTGAGTCGGTACAGGTGGCCCGTATGCAGGTTTTGGACTTTGTTGCTGTTTATGTTTCCACCAAGAATAAACCCCGGCTCCTCCGGCAGTGACTAATCCAGCCAATCCTAAAATGAGCCCAACAGGAAGACCGACACCAGTTGCATCCGCCCCCGCTCCAACTGCTTCAAGTCCAGTGGCCACACCCATTGCTGCTTCTGTTCCTGCCGCCGCTTCCCCGCCTGCAATTACAGAGCCCGTTGTTGTAGTTGCGGTATCAACTACAGCTGTATCTGCTATAGAAGTGTCAGCTACCGGAGAATCTGCAATAGTCGTGTCCTGTGCGGTTTGTACAGGCGTATTTATTCCGCCGCCACGACTAAATAATTTTGAGCCAATACGTTTGCCGATTTTTACAGCGCCTTTGCCTACCTTCCATGCAGTTGAACCAGCGGTTATTGCTCCAATAGCTGATAACCCATAATACATTGGCAATCCACCTGCGTTTACTGCTTTAGCCATAAGCGCATCTTTCGGTGCATTTAAAGCAACGGTATTCTGACCTAGAATATCTGCTGCATGGGAAAGCTCTTGCGACATATTTCTGTATTGGTCAGTTATATTTTGCGGTATGTTACCTGGTGAAGTTTTCGCTTGTTTCGCAAAGTCATCAATGGCTTTCTGGTTAAACGTTCCGTTCGATGTTTCTGCCGTATCCAAGAACTGCTTTACTACGTGTTGATTGCCGGCGCCCATCTTGCTGAGCATATAAGCCTGTTGGTCTTTATTTTTCGTTATCCCCGATACATAACTTAAAACGGCGGATAAGTTACCAGAACCGGATATTCCTTGAGAAGCCATATCGGACAGTTGGAAATAGCTCATTCCCGGATGTGCTTTTGATAAAGCTTGCCAGATCATCGCTTGTCCAGCGTATCCGCCACCCGGATTCCGGATCATATTGTTGAATCCGTTCATTAGAGGACCGACATTTGCAATAAGCCCCTGATTTCCACTTTTGTTTATGAGAGTTAACAATCCACCTAATTGCGTCATATCTCCAGCTTGACCAGCAGTTGCAACATTCATTTGCATGATCGATTGCAATTGGCTCATTACTTGCGGTTCTTTCCCTTGCATATTCCCGCGGATCACAGCATTTGCCGTTAAATTCGCCAATTCCTGCGGCCTCATTTCCGCTTGTGAACCACCCGTTACGCCGCTAGTCCATGCATTCGAAAAATATTGCGTTACACCGGATAAATCAAGCCCGTAGTTTCTCCCTACTTGCTCGATTGAACGCATTTGTTGGGTAAATTTATTCGTATCCATTCTTCCAGTCGCGGCACCATACATTGTTGCAGACTGTAAAATAGCTTGATCCGAATACCCATACCCTTGCAATGCATTTGACATGTTGATGCCATATTGCTGAGAATTCACATTAGGCGCCATACGTTTTGCAAGATCGCCATATCCATAAGACAATTGGGTTCCGGCATTCAATCCGGATTGAATGGTACTAAGTACATTCCAACCACCATATAACGCTGCTCCACGTCCCAAATAGGAAGAAACACGCTCAAATCCCCCAGCAGCCTGACTTCCAAAACGATTATGTATCCAGCCCGACATGCCGTTTTTATAGGAATTTGTGCTACCTAAATCCCTTTGCATAAGACCTATTTCATGACTGTAATTTGCAAAACTATCCGAATGAACGCCGGCCGTCCGCGCCATTCGTTCTGTAAGTTGAAGCATTTGTTGCATATAGCGCAACTGTTCACGTAGCTCTTTTGTTTGAGTTTCCGTTCCCCAACCCTTTTGTTGTCGTTGCGTAACAAATTCATTCATGTTTTTAAGGTTTCTGGAGATGGTTTCAAGCGCGTCATCCACTTGCACCAATCCTGTGCTCTGAACATTTAAGCGAATTCCAATTTGTTTATCGGCCATCGATACCACCTCCAAAAACCTCATTCATATCTACCGGAACTAGATCATCCGAATTGACCGATTCCTTTTCGATGTCCAAAGTTGCTTCGCTTAATTTCTTGCCCATTGGAGCATTTTTAGGAATTTCAAAATCAATAAATTCATCATTTTCAACAAGTTCAACGATATGGTTGTATTCGTCCTCATCCATTGAAAATTGACGTTCCAATTTACCGTCTTCAAGACTGACCTTTTGTTTGTTTCTAGTATCGGCAAGAATCTGATTGTAGGCATGTTCCAATAGCCATTCATATTCATACTCGTAATTTGTCAATTCGTCCGTTTTATCCACAGAAACCCTCGGAAGATTATGTTTATGACGATACCAGTATCTATAAGTACCCGCGTCCGTTTTGGCCCATTTACGCTTGTTTTGATGAAACTCCTTTTCGAAAGGAATTTAACCACTCTACCGCCTTGTCGTATGCATCTTTAATAACGTCCTCATCGTATATTTCATCGTAATTCCAGGCATCTGCATTCTTATCCCGAGTTAACGGTGATTTTGTCATAACAATATCCAGAGTCGCAAACATATTTGCAAGTTCAGCTCCTTGCTGGCTCATGACTGTAAGGCCACCGGCGTATACGGAACGTCTGCGTTCGATTTCTAATTTTTTGGAAACTGAAGGAGTTTCAACCGTGATTTTACCAAGTTTCGTTTCAAGTTCAGTTGTTTGTTTTTGAGATAAGATATCCATATGTTAAGTCCTCCTTTGGCATGTAAAAAGGCTCCTGTTTCCAGAAGCCTATCCGATCAAAGTACCAGCAATATCCCGAGCCCGGAACGAATAATCATAAGTTGCAGCCCGTCCAGTATTAACTCCGATATCCATTGACGCGGGACTACAATCGATTGCTTTAAGCAACCATGCGCCGCTGGAGCGCGAATACAAACCAATGTCGAATACATTCCCTTGTAAAACGTCACGGACGCTGTTTGAAGGCATCAGTCCCGCGCTTAATAGATTTTTTTGAATCAACAGAATACCAGAAGCGGAAACTGTGATATGAGCAATGCCTGGTACGTATTCTACAACCACATTATCCCCAATTCCGCTTTCGTCAGTTAGACTAAAGTCTCCAGAAAACCGAGCCGTCTGCACAACCCCAATTTGCTGGCCATCAAATTCAATGACCAATAGGTTCGCACTTTGAACTTGTCTATTAATTGTAGGCAACGTCTCTCACCCCTTTACGCAGCTTTCGTTGTGCTATACAAGCTAAATTTAGTAGTAAGTCCTGCGAAGTTAATAGGAGCGGGAATTGTTGCATTGTACGTAGACGTTACCGCACCTTGATTTAATTTCACAACAATGTTTCCGTAAGCATCGCTGATTTTATCTCCAACAACCGCGCCTTCCTCGTATAAGCTTCTCAATGTTCCATCAATGGCCGACATAACACGCCCCACACCTACCGGAGTTCCCGGAGTGCCGATCAATGCATCAACCGTATCGCCGACTGCGATAGAAACATAATCTTCATTTGCTACACAAGAAATCTCAACGTTAACAAGGTTGGTATCTTGCAACCAAGTTGTCACGCTGCGTACAAATCGATAGGCATTTCCGAGACTGTTTTGCTGGAACTGAATGGCACATACGCCGCCATTAACGAGATTGTCATAATCGGAACTTTGAAGCGTCGATTGAAGTGTCCCTTCAAGTCCTTTACATTTCAACGATTGTCTCGTTAATGCTTGTACGATTGGCAAGCTTGAGAAAATAGCAGCTGCTTGTGCTGCAACATAATACGGCGCATATGTCGTTAACTGGAACGTAATTGGATCTACATCTTGAATACCAGGCCATACAAGTGTTGTGCGGCGACTGTTCAAGTTTTGCGCTCTCGTAAGAACCTGTGATACGGTTTCACCCGCTAATCCACCGGCAAATTGCACACGGTTTTTACGGATATTCGGCTGAGACATGTAAGCGCAGTGGGAATCACCCATTGCATGAATCGTTGATTGGTCCGTAAGTGGAACGATAATCCTAGCCAATCCTTCGTTTTGTAAAGCTAGAAAAGCATCAGACCAATCTGTGTTTGTTGGTGTTCCGTTGGTTCCACCTGTCAGATATGCAGGTGCTGTCATCGTGGATGGTAATAAACCAACACTATTCGGACGTGTCGCAGTAACAAGATTTGTTCCGTTATAGAAGTTTATGACTGCTTGCAAGATAGCTGTAACCGTGTATGCAGTTGCTTTACATGCCTGTGAACTTGCATCATCCAAGGCATTTGCCGACGGTCCATTTGGATTCGCACTAATCAAAGACGCTGTCCATCCCGTTTGTGAATTGATGTAGTTAATCACTTGTTGGATGGTTGTATACGTTGAGAAGTTAGCTGTCCACTGTACCGTTTCAGTTCCGGCAGGACCTGCTAAACCTTCGATATATCCACTTGCATTGGATACAGTTACAAGTCCGGAAGCCTGAGAACCAGTATATTGCACACTGAATGCCGCTTGGTACAGATTGTCTTGCGTAAGACTTGTATTGTCCAATGTCACATTCGCTTTAAGACCTTGGATGCTTCCAGCGGTAATTTGAGTGGTAATCCTGTCTGTATAAGAGCCATACCCAACGGATTCTAATTGAATGACGGTCGTTGCACCGTTCACCACATTGTAACTAGATTGCGTAGCAGGATCGATTCGAACGAACTTTACGATTCCCGGGGAAACTGTAGGGTCATCCGATGGATTCAATGCGCGTAAAACAGCTGTTAATCCAGTCCCGGATTGCAACACATTTTGTGCAGTTGCTGGATCGGTAAATGTTAAAACAGTTTTCGGTTGTCCTCCTCCAGCGCTCCCTACAAGGACCAATTCACGCGTATTGGTATTCGCTGGAGTTGAAATTCCTGTATTATCGATCGCCGCAATAACTCCCGGTTGCGAAAGGGTTTCACCAGCATAGGTCCAAGGCATATCATCTCACCTCTTTTTTCGCAAATTTTACAATAAGCGAATGCCAGTTTTCTTCTGTATCCGCAAAATGTTTCGCTTGTTCTTGCTCATGAAAAAATCCGGCCGTCAATTCAATTCCATATTTCTTTGCATAGGTGTCAGCGAATGTTCGAAGCGGCATGTAATACATTTCTTCAACCGTTTGATTTACGATCGGTTTAGAATTTGCCGCTGTCAGTTCTGATTTATCAGCCATAAAGTACCTCCCACTATAAAGTAATGTTTTCTCCTGTTTTCTCGCTCATTCTTAGTTTTACAACTTTGACACCTTGAGGATATTGGATGAAAATTGAATTCAATACATTTTTTTCTGTAAGAGCCGGTGGCAGGAATAGGGCTTGAAAGTCTTGATTTCCAAACTGTGGATAAAATGGTATGATCGCACAGTGGATCTCCACGTTCTCCCTCGGGGTTTACCCTCCCATGTCACGCTGGGTCTATGCCCTTACATTCCTTCGTTCTACCTCTCAAGGGGTGGAGGCCGATTCTTGCTCCTCGACTGGGTCGTTGCCCTTATGGATAAAATCCTTCGGCTTCTCCGGTGCTTCCGTTGTCAAAGTTGTGCACATCTGAATAATCGAGTTTTCAGTTTGTTGATAATGTTGAATTTGTGAAATATCCAGTTGTGGATATTTCATTTATTAAAAACCAGATACTAAGCTGTTGATACGTGTTCTATTTTTTATTTTATGCTGCACTTTGTTGTAGCTGGGCTTGTCGGACTGGCCCCAGTACATCGTTTGCGTTATACTCTTTCTGCTTTGTCCCCAATGTATAAAGTACGCGAACCAGTTTTCCACATAAGGCGATGATCGACTGCTTCTTTTTTAACGGATTCTGACTACGTGTCGTGTAATACTTGTGCAGCTCTTTAAATTCTTCGTTTTTGGCCACCATCGGTAGCATGGCGCGAAACAAGATGCCTCTTAATCGAGAACGACCCCGCTTGCTGATCCCCGTTTTCCCCTTCCGTTTTCCAGAACTATTCTCAGTCAAATTCAGTCCAGCCAAGCGGATGATTTGCTGTCCGTGATCATAGTTGTTGAGATCGCCAACCTCCGCTAGGAAACCGGCGACGGTCAGAACACCAACCCCTGGGATGCTCAGCATCTGCCGAGTTCCGGGGATCTTCTCAAGAATCTGCAAGACTTGCGCCATAATGGTTTCTTCCTGCTTGCCATACAGATCGTACTGCTGCAGCAAGATAGTCAGCTCGATTCGAGCCGCTGCCAGTCCCTCGGTAAGCCCGATGGAAGCCGTTGCGGTCGCATAGAGCTGCTCCGCTCTCTTAATGCCCACCCCACGCTTGATTTCCGTCTTCCAATGTGAGAGAACGCCTCTGGCGCCTACGGAGACAATCTCCTCTGGAGTTGGAAACTGACGCATGGTCATGAGGGACGCTTTCCCTTCCCAGTCCTTAAATACCTGTGGATACTCTGGAAAGTAGCGGTCAAACCAGTTTGTGATCCGTGTTTTCACTTGAATCAAGCTCACCATGACCTTCTCGCGAAGATTCATCAGAATGCGTAATTCTGCGTATTCCTTGGTCGGTAAGTTAGGTTCTGAGTACTTTCCATTCCGAATGAGGTCGGCAATGACTTTTGCATCCTTGTAGTCGCTTTTGGTCTGTGAGTTGTCCTCGAGCTCCTTGCTCTTGTTCACATGATGCGGATTGACAACAACAACCTGAATGCCTTGCTCCTTCAAAAACGCCGCTAACGGGAACCAGTAGTGTCCAGTCGGTTCAATGCCGAATATAATGTCTGTTTTCTCATGAATTCGGCCAAGCTCCTTCATCCACGCTGCCAGCTTCGTCAGCCCTTCCTGGTCGTTGTGAAACACACAGTCCTTCCCAAGCTCAATTCCACGGAAATCCACAGCTCGAGCTACGTGTATCTTCTTTGCGATGTCAGCTCCAACCACCAATGTGTTCTCGGTAATTCTTGTAATCCGTTGATTCTGTTTCTGCTTCGTCTTATACTTCATGTGAGCGCCTCTTTTCGTATGTAGGTATTGTTCTGCGTCGAACGTTTCCTAGTATACAAGAGGTGCTTTTTTCGTTCAAAGCTTAAATTACTTCATTACAGGAATTGCTCCTCAGTTGCTAATAATCGTAAACGAATCGTTTTGTGTGCTAAAACTTCCAGTGACAGAGTCCGATGTGATCGCTTGTGGTTGTGTTGTGAAGACACAATCATACTCGCCGTATAAATAAACTCCTCGTGCAAAAGAAAATATCGGTAAGAATCCTGGTGAAGGTTCGTAATCACCTAAACCAATACGAATATTTCTCATTGCACCACCATTGTCAGATCCTAACCAATCATACTGAGACAAAAGAGACCATTTACACACCGCAGACAACCAAACGATTAAGTCTGCATTTGTTGTATAAATGGTTCCTTTTATCGCGCCGTTGAATGGAGCTCCACGGTATTGCGTTATGATCCCTGAACCCGAATCTGTTGACGTATAATAATCGAGACCGATACCCGTTTGGCTTTCTATTTGATCGTCGTTTCCAACTGTAATCCCGATAAACGGCAACTGTTCGGGCTTCATTGGAAACCCGGGAGCAATAATGATCTGATTGTTTGCATTCCCAAACCATTGCTGTGCAGCGGATAATTCATTGGCATTTAGAGCTGTTAAAATATCCGCCAATTGACTTGGATTCGAACGAATGCTAGCCAACCCATTTTGCAATGCTTGGAGCATATATGTTTCCGCCATCATCCAGCATCACGTCCTTTGTGAGACCGCTAATACTGAAATAGTCCCGCTAGTATAGGCTGTAATCGATGCGCGGATCGACTTATATAATCCGGAATACTGAGATATCTTTGGTGCCGTAATCTGTTCAATCTGCGTCCAATGAACACCATCGAGTGTGCCTTCTATAAGAACGGTCGCGTTCATGGTTTCACCAGTTTCAACCGCCACTTGAACAGCATGTAAATTTCGACCTAAAGCATTAATCTCGGAATACGGATCCGCTTGACCAGTTGTAACCGCTGTTTGCTTGCTAAACAATGTAAACTCAAGCGGATATGCGGTCATATAAAACAACGGTTCGGAACTTTTAGCAGCAAAATTAGGCAGGTAGGGAAGAGCATTCCCACCCTGCCAAGCTGACACACCATTTGCCCCGGTTGTTGTCGGTTGCTGCCTTGATGTGTTATTCGGTTGAATCAGCATTAAGCATCACCATCCGGACCAGTACCAGTTCCGTTGTCAATTAAATGTTGGTTTATTTTCTCAAGTATTTCAGGCTTTTTTGTTGCATCCCCGAGATCAATTCCATTTTCGGATGCATATTTTTTCAATTGTGGAAGGTTCATTTTTGTGATGTCCGTTGTGTTAGACATTTGAAATTGAGTGGCAGATCCGAGCTGCAGGAGTTGTTCCCCTACAGCATCATCCACCTCTGCGATCCCGTCGGCATCAAAAAGGACACGATACGGTTCACCGTCAACGTGTCCAACAAGTTCTCTATGAATTTTTGATTGTACGAACAAAGGTTACACCACCTTATTAGATTTTATTGATTAGCTTGTATAACCTGTGCGACCAATATTAATTACAAGAAATTGACGTTCGATTGCTTTAATCGCCAGTGTGTGTAAATACAACAGTCCAAACGGAATGGTTGTGTTTTGAATGGCAAATGGCAGTTTGAGTAATGGTGCCATTTGCGCCATCACTAAATTCTGTGGTGATTTTTCAACAAACAAACCAACATCGGTACCTGGCATAATACTGTTATCATCAACAAACGGAACGGTTGCAGTTCCAGTTGCAGCAACCTCGCCAATCCACTGTGCATCCGAACCATTTGATTGGGTGCCGCGATAGATCCGATACCCAAGCGCGCCTGTTACGTTGGTGATCGTAAGGGTAACTACATCATTCGCTAACGCATTTACACCTGTTGTATATAGGTACCCAACCGCCTCACCTTGTGCGTTAAATGCACCAACTGTGTAGTAAACCGTACCAGCATCACCGGATTGCCAGTTGGATGTTTGCCCGGCACCGGGAGCAGCAACTGCAGCCGTTACTGTTGTTACTGCACCTGGTGCGCCGGAATCTGCTGTTGTGAGAGGTGATCTTCCATTGTCAACCGGCTCCGTAAACACGTCTTGAATGAACGGTATCCATCCAATTTGTGTACGATACCCGTCGAGTGGAGTACCAGCTGCGAATCCGCCATCACGCGAAGACATGTCATTATTCCGCTCAGCTTGTTGTTTCATCAACTGTAAAGTAGCAATTGTATCTGGTGACAGGAATGCGCCAACATTACGTGCAGATGTCACAAACGCTTTTGCATAAAGCGCTGCAATTTCAGAAATCACATCAAATGTCATTGGTTTCCCGTGCATATCGATGATATTTTTTGGACGGTTCGCTTTTAACTGACGATAGAACCCGTCATAAAAAATATCATTCCCACCCGAGTCCACAATGGTTGAGTTACCCCAGATCAGAGCACGCTCTACTCCACCAAGCAACTGCATGGTGCCATCGTATTCCTCTTCCTCGACTGGATTGTCAAACATCCCGCCAAGTGCCCCGGCCAAGTTAGCAATCACGGTTGTGCCCCGCTGAATGCCAAAGAACTTCACGGGAGCGGTGTTTCGTGCCCACGAACCATTTCCTACAGGGCCAATTCCCCCTTCCGCAAACGCCATAGTACCACGGCTCGAACCGTATTGATTTCTACGATTCCATTGGAAGATTGGGTTAATCGACGGCACACGTTCAATGAACCGTTGCTTTACTAGTTGATCTTCCGTAAAAAGCACAGATGTCATGATGCTATCCAAGTTCTGCAATACCAAATTGGATCCATCTGCAAAGCCTGGTACAGCAGAAGTTGCTAGGGCCTTTGCAAGTGGCTTAGAGAGTTGAGCCATATAATTTTCAACGCCTGACCAATTCCCACCATAAGCAGATTTCGCAAGCTGGTTAAAGGACCTCGCTACAAATCGTTTCGTCAAATCTTTTTCTCTTACAGCCATGAATACAGGCCTCCTTTTGTATGTAGTATCGAATGATTACAGACGTTCTTGCACTTCATCAGGAAGTGATTCAACGAAAGACTGTAATTCATCTTGCGTACGTAACGTTCCTAACTTCGCAAGTGCCATTGGTTCGACAAGGCCGTCATTCATCGCGTCCGTAACAACATCTTCAATTTCAGACTTTCGTAGTTTACGTGCCTTGCTACTTCCTGCTTGTTTGTTTAAAACAACATATCCCGTTGCAGGAGACGTAGCCGGTTGTTTTTTGATTAACTCCAGATCAGCAGCCATTGCAGCATTGGATTTCAATAATTCGCGAACCGCTTTTGCAAGGAGAATGTTTTGATCTGCAATTTCTTGAATTTGAACATTCGTGTTTTTTGCCAAATAGCGAACATTTTTACTCAACTCTTGTAATGCAGGAGAAGCATCGAGAACATCTACATGCTCTTCCTCGAACTCATCGATGTTCTTAACAAAACGGCGTTCGTCAAAAGTACGAGTATTCTTTTTCACAGCACTCTTTAAGCTGTCTTTTTTGATACGTTTGTTTTTGTTGGTGATAATTTCTTCATCACCTTCCTGCCCGGGATCTTCCAAATCTTCCTCATTCTCTTCGTCAAGCTCGCCGCCGTTTGCTGCATTCTTCGACTTTTTCATATTTGCCATGTCATGTTTCTTTGTTTTTTTCCCTTTTTTCGATTTTTCTTCTTTGCCTTCCGCATCTTCTAGATCACAACCGCAATTCGGACAAAAATTGCAATCTTCATCGCATTCTTCCCCGCATTCTGGACATTCAATAAGATCATCATCATCTTCTTCCGTTTCTTCATCCTCAACGTTTTTGTGTTTTGCGCCTTTGAATAAATCGCGCAAGAAGCCCAATCCTTTACCAGAAAACGTAATGGCATCATGTGCGCCGCCAGATGTCTGTTCACCCAAATCTTCTAAATGTTTTTTCAGTTTTGTTTTGTCCATTTGCTATCTCTCCTCGTAATCAAATTAAAAAATCCCGCTTTTTGCGAGACTCTTCACAAATTTATAAGCTTCATCCTCATCGTGACCATGGCATTTTACGAGATGTAAATATGCCGATTTAGCCCCTTTGACGAATCGACCGTGTTTGTCATAACAACCATTCTCACAATCACCCCAAAGCAAGTCTTCTAATGAGATACCCGTTAGTGCTTGTTTCGCTTTGGCGGATGGTTCCTGATTATCATCTAGATTTTGCAAATCTAATACACCTGCAGTAGTTGTAGCGGTTAGTGACTTTACAAGTGTTGCAAAGGAATCCGTATTCGCTGGTTTTGGTGTCAGTGCAACATCTTCTACCCTTGTTTTAATGAGTTTCTTACCCCTTGTACCAAGGATAGCACCCTCCACTGAGAAACCGTGCTGTCTTTCATCGTCATCCTCTTCGGCCTTGAGCAATTCCCACGCCGCTCTACCAGGTTCCGTATCATACAATTCGCAAAGATGAAAAAATACAGGGCCATTAATTTTCTTCTTTGAAAGTTTTCCAATCTGCCGTGAATCCGTAATGATCTTGGCTTCGAGTGGTTTCCCGAGGAGATGTTGCGGCCCGGTCAAATGATCGTAATTTAAACGACCACTTTTCAGATATGGTTCAAAATCCATACCTGAAAGCACCATTTCCTCACCGTGTTTATCCTCACTCTCGGTAGAAGCTATCCCACGAATCAGGCGTTTGCGTTCTCCCTTTACCAATTCCTCATCACGTTCACATGCAACGAAAAAATGAAAATCTGCCATTAATTTTGTCACCTCCTAGAATACAAGCAGGGTGACTGAATTGCTTGCGGTTGTGCATTTTAAGTACAGATTGTTAGCATCAGCATTTGCACCAGTGTAAACAACACCGCCGTTCCCGTTGCCAATCACGATATAACCGTTAGGAACATATCCAAGACCATGATACACAGTATCTTGCGTGTTAGCAGTAGCGTTAGATGTATATGTAACGATCTTACCGCCCAACAGGAATAACGAGTTGATGATGTCACCAGCTGTCGGCCTTCCTTTGTCACCTCTTGTGCCAAGTGAAGGAATGCTTTGATTGAAAGCTGCATATTGTTGATCTGTTAACTTTTGCATGTTATCACCCCCTCTCTATGGCTACCTAATTTCAAAAACCTTTTCTGCAAGTTCCATAAGATTTTTTTCAACCTCTGGCATGCAATAATTGAAAACTGATTCAATCAATGGATTTGCTTTCACGCCCGGATGGATCCATGAATCTTCTGCGCTACCGACACGAACTTCTCTACCATTTGGCAGGATTTTTATTCTCGGCGTACTCACTCTTCGAAACGTTAAATACTGCGAATGTCTAGCAGCTCCAACACGATACATACCATCATAAATATTGGATTGATGTTGATATCCCGTCCAACTGTAAGCAGGCTTAGCATTCCAATCCAATGATTCCCCCCACTTCATTTTTCCGTTCGAATCAAAAACGCTACGTTTCAGATTTTTTGCTTGGGCAAATACATTGTCAGGCATCCTCATTTTTATAGATATAACGCTTGAACCACTATTACTATCTGTTGGTGTGTAATGCCGAAAAGGAACGGTGTTGTAACGGCCATTCCCGCTCTTTAATGGTCTTGATTTAGGACCGTTCAAAAGACCAGTTTTCATGTCATAAGGTCCATAACCAGTTTCAATACGATCGGCACCATCATAATCGGTGGTAACCACACCGTATAATGGAGCCGGAAATTTCATAGATTCACCGGTCCTGAGGCTCTTCGCATATGAATCATCAAATACTGTATAAGTCATTCCTGGCAACCTTGTGCCCTGAACAGCCGCCACCCAAACGTCTCTAACGTATTGAGTCGCATTCTTTACCCCTTGATCTAACACTGATTTTGCTACTGATAAATCTGGCAATTCATTGATAACATCGGAGAATTGATTAAGGTCAATTTCAAGATTGAACATCCCCGCCATATCTTCACACTCCGAACGTTACAAAGTGCTTTTTTCTCAATATGACTCGCTGACCAAGATTCGTTCCGCGTTCCCGACGAGGCTGCGGTGGCGTGAATACGATCCAATCCATAAGCGCTTGATACTTTATGCTATAAACGGATCCAGCAGACGGTACATTACTACCTTGCCAAATGATTTGTTTTAAAGGTTGAGTTTTATCCCAAGTAAAATCTACATCCGGAATGTAGTTTGTAATGACTCCAGTTGTAGGATCAACGGAAATACATTCAGATACAGACATGACTCCATACATCGTTGAATCGGTTGTTCCGGATCCTTTTATGATAAGTTCCCCTTCGAAAGGAATCCCTTCCGGCCATGTAAGCTGAATCTTGTCATAGTCAGAAAGTGTTACCTGTAAATCAGGAAGAAGTATTAAATCACCGGCTGCAGCGATACCAGCCTGTAGTAACTCTTTACTTTGAGTGATGTTCTCAACAACACCGAATATCTGACCTTTATCGATCCAAACTAACCCAATACCCTTGCATGCTTGGCAGTTAGGGTTTGCGCGGTTTGCATCTGGAATACTGGTTCCGGTCATCATCATTGAACCGGTGCAAGAGCATTTCATTCCAATGGAATAACTGACCCATTCCCCATGTTTCCTGATAAAGTCTTCTTGGCTAGATATGTTTAACGTTGAGTTATCCCAAGGCATTGAATTTAACCACCACCTTTCAAGGAATAAAAAACCACCATATGGTGGCTATTCTTGTATCAGTTCTTGATCTGTGATCACTTCGAACTTATACCCAAGTTCTTCACATTTCCGTTTCGCAAGTTCTACTTTCCGTTGATTCAGTTCCTCGTCCAGGTAAATTTCTGGCTTAATTTCAACCACTGTACATCCATCATGTCTAACTACAAGGAAATCAGGTACGTAGGAAATATTATCTGTTTCCCAAAAGATACCGTGCCGACGCGTCCAAAATACGATGCTTTCGTCCTTTTCCAAACGATCCATGTACAATTTTTCATATTCACTATCATATGGTTCGTCTGAACCATTTTTCTTCTTAAAAACATCAATACAATATAGTTTTTTGCCTATAGCCAATTTTTCTGCCTGTGAAGGAAGTTTCATACTTGCATGCTCAAGAGCATTGTCCCACTTTCCCCAACGATCCAAAAATACATCGTATGAATAAATTCCATATCGTTCAATGTCACGTATGTTAGGAATTCGTCCAATATATTCACATACACGTTTCAATTCGATGATTAGAAGTTCATCCGGAATCTTTTTATTACCTCTTCGTTTTCCGTATCGAATACGGTACTGAGCTTCGCATTCTTGACTACAACATAGTTCCTTTTTACGTTGATGTTTACTTTGTACACGTGATTCAAATTTTTTCTTGCAGATCGGACAAGTTCTTTCTTCCATAACAACCTTAGCCGCATCTGAACATTTACGTGAACAATACAATCGCGTGCTATTTAGCGTCTTAGAGAACGATTTACCACATTGATGACAATTAATATCTATTCTGCCTGTTGGTTTTGGAAATGGACTTCCTTGTAATTTCCGTTTCTTATCTTCCCAATAACACGGACGAGAACAATATTTACTATCTTTCTTGTGTGGCTTAACTTCATACTGCTTCCCGCAATTAATGCATGTATTCAGCGAACGTTTCTTCATTGATTCATATAAACATTGACGCGAGCAAAATAAACCTTCACCAGCCACAACTTGATTAGCTCGTACTTCAAAAACCTTATCGCAATGTTTGCATTTTCGCTCCAATAGACTCACCTCGAAAAATATGTTATCTTGATAACAATTTATCATACATTTAAAATGATAACAAGTTATCAAGATAACAACAGGGGGTTTTTAGATGGAACGAAAACAGGTTCTTTTTCGTTTGGACTCTGATTTGTTGAAAGAATTAAAAAAACTTGCAATAGAAAAAGAAACCAGTATTCAAGAAATATTTGAATCCTATGCAAAAGAATGGGTTGAAAAAGCTAAATCGTAATGTACTGCATCCCGCAAAAGCGGGATTTCATTTTTGGAATATTTTCAGATAGCCATGTCAAATAACTGCCGTAGTGCCCCCCGTAAACACCATACATTGCTGATGATGTGTAGCTGGCATTCTCTGAAATGCCGTCTCTCGATACCCCTTGGCTCGAAAAACCAGCTCTATAGCTTGAACCTGCGGTATTTAACATCTCATAAACTGCTTTCTTGGCGATTGCCTCACGAACAACAGCTCTTTCATTCCACAAATCGCGCAAACCAACTGTTGCATGATAATGCCAAAAACTTGGAATGCTTGCATAGTTGAATAGATACGAAAGAACGAATACACCATTATAAAAAGTCCAAACGACTTGTGATGCATTCGACGGTACCAACTCAACAATTCCTGTTCTTTCATCCCACACAGTCCAATCACGCGGTACGGTTGCCACTTGTCCACGGTTAAACCAACCAGTTACCGATAGGTCTAACACGTTTGGATACGGTATTTTAAAAGACATCCACTTATTGAAGTTGCGCGGCTGATAGTACGTTTCTGGAATAGCAACTTCATCCACATATCCGACAGGATCCGTGTCTACAACATTCGGTTCGATCTTTGTTATGATCTGCTGCTGCACCCAATTCATAGCACGCCGAACTTGGAGAATCATTGCTCGGTCTGTAATGCGCCCATTATCGATCACCAGTGTTTCAGTAACATTCTGTGTTGGCAATTTCAATGGATCAACATTGACAATAATGTCATCCTGTTGACGTTGATCCAGTAACAGCAATTGTTGAGGTTCTAACCCGTTAATCGGTACCTGTGGACCACCATTCCATGATAATGTACTTGGATTCCCCACAGTAAACGCTAATGGAAATGGACCTTTAAAATGGTTCGCTGTCACTTCTATGACTTCAACACCTGTTATTTGTTGCGGCTGAACCCGGGGTCTTAGGATTTCATAATCATAAAACGTTACTCCTTTTGCCCATTCAGTTGTAATTTCCTTAACCGTAACTATCGACACCGCAAACATACCGGATTGAATAACGTTGCCGGATGGGTCTGTCACTTGAATCACATAATCCCCGGCTTTCCCCCGGTAAATATTAAGTGAATCCAAGCAATCACGATTAAGATCAAATATCACCTGATATTGAGTGGCAGCCGCCAAAGTGATCTGTTTCGTAACTACAGCACCATATCCGTCCAAACGAAAAAGCGCCACTGATAAAGTAGCACCTTGCGTTGGATTGGATACTTGGATGGTTGCCGTTATGACTTGTAAATCCGGATAGTATCTTGAGTATTCGGTTTTGTCAACAAAAACAGAGGTGACAGTCATATTGATCACCTACTTTGTATTATTTTTTTAGGTTCAACCATTATGATAGATTGGTAGTCAACTATCATATAAAGGGGGTGAACTCTGATATGAATCCGTTCGATGGCTCTAGATCTATCCAAGAACGAATAAACGATCTTGAGATTGCAGTAATAACTCTTGTCAAATTACTGCAGAATAAAGGCATTTGGGACACCAATGAATATGAAAAGGAGTACTTAAGTATCAAAAACAAAATTAGTTCTTTGACTCCTCTTGAGAAATCTTCTCTAATTCGGCAAGTTTCTCAAGAATAAACGAACCTTCTATTTTAACACCATTTGGACTGATCAATTTTTCTTTGATCAGTTCCTCTTTGATAATCTCTCTTACTCTTTGTTCATCCATGTTTAATCACAACACCTTGTATTATTTTTGACCGCTTGCTTCATCTTCGGCAAGACTTCATCCCGCAGCCATTTAACTGGATCAATCTTTAAATAGTCAAACCCAATTCCATGAGCATGTTCTTTGATAAATTTTTCTTTCGCTTTTTTTGATATGTTTGACGAAAGAAAATGTTCTATCGCTTCCGCGTCTTCTTTAATACAATCCGGATGCTCATCGTTCAAGTACTCCTGTAGCGCACTTTTATAATCTTCAATATCCAGATGAAAATTTGCACCTAAAAAATTTTCAACAAATTCTTTAGGTGTATTGAACAATGCCATAATCTTCACCCTTTGATTTATATTGGGTAGCCTGTCAAAATAAATTTATCGTTACCCTTCTTTTTCAACACTAACATTACTCGCGAACACTTTTGAGGTTTTGAGTTATGACTTGCAATTTTCCATCCGATAACATCCGGACCATCATAATTAAAAGTTAGAACCAATTTTGTTCGACGTTTTTTATCTTTCATCCACAGGTTAATACTATTTTGAATTTGATGGTCTTGTAATGCTGAATCGACTATTCTTTCGGCTGTAGATCGATCTTTAAACTTTGATGCGGCTGTAATTCCTTTATCATTCTTCATCCGCTCTCGAAGTTTCTTAAATCCAATATTAACGTGTCCTTTTAGCATATGACCGCCTTGCTTCTCATGATAAGCAAGACCGCCGCCAGGGCTTAAATGGCTATATGCTCCCATTATATCATGTTTGATTCCCTTTTTATTCCTGTTTCTTTTGGAACTGCCATAAATTTTATGCAAATCCCGGATATGTTGCCCACGAAAGCGACCGGAAAGTATGGTGCCATCCAAAGAAATCAAAACGTGATTCCCGTGAATCGTTACCCAATGTTCCCCGAGATATGGATCTACATCAGGTAATCGTTTCTTGATAAGTAATCGGCCGTTATAGACAACTATTTGATTCCATATTGAAGGACTCGGACGTATCAAAAACATCTGCATCCCCTCTTTCATAACTCACGAATATCACGATTTTGCATTCGTGCTTTATTCTAAGAAAAAAACTCTCTATATTAGAGAGCATCAAAGGAGTATTATTTCGCTTTTTCAAGTTCACGGTCTAAATTTGCAACGATTCCTCGCTTCGTCAGTAACTCGTGGATAAATAACCGACCTTTTTGCGTCCATCGAGTATTCATCTTTACACTGCGTTGGCCGCTGTTATGTAGAACATCAATCGTCTGCGATTTTGTATATCCGTACGCATGGTACTTTTTATACAACAGCCATTGATCGTTTTGCTTATACTGAACCTTTTCCTCATTTAGGATTTTGTTGAGTTCCTGTCCGGTTAGTCCATAGTCTTTCGCAATCTGTGTAATCGTTACCGTATCGGTTGACTGAAGGATTTGGTCAAGATACGTAACCTTCGGTTCGTACTCTGCAACACGTTGTTCTAACATCAAGTTCTCGGTCTCTAATGCCCTTCTGCGCTTTTCTTCCTCAATCCACCTTTGAGCTCGTTGAACCGGATCATCAATTTCGTAGGAAGGTCGATTACTAAGCCTGATCTCTTTTCGCATCTGATTAAACTCTGCGATGTACTTTTCTTTGAATTCCATTGCTTTTTGTCCAGTGTATCCCATAACCAAGAGGGTGAATCCATCTTGTGTCATAATATATTTAGGTAATTCCTTGTTCTGACTGGTGTTATATGAGGAGAGCACGAAATTGTGCCTTCCAAATTCTTCACTGCAACCAAGTTCACGAATGTCTTGTAGAACACGTTTGTGATCTTTTCCAAACACTTCTGCTACCGTCAAGCTATCTGTTACCGGTTGTTTGTTCTGTACAAAAACGAGTTGATTCATTCCATTCACCTTCCTTTAATAAACCAAGTGATTGTGATCTGGTCGCATAAATGGCATTGATTCAACAATTTGCTTTTCGACTTTATACGCTAGTCTTTGGATTGAATCAAAAGCATGTTGTTTGGTATACATTTCGTCGTCGGATAAAGAATTCAAAATACCCAGTAATTCCCCGTATAAATCGAGTTTATCCATGATATCCAAACAAACATTCTTCTGTTTTTCATTAAAGCCTATTGGTTCAACAAATATTCGGTTGTTCATTTCAGCTATCCCCTTGTCTAGCACACCTAAGATTTGCTAAAATGGATAGCAAATGCGCATAAGTGTGCGTTTATCGGTAAGTCACCTTGAGCTTCTTGGCGGGAGAGCAAGGTGGCTTTATTTTTGTAACGAACAAGTATCGCTCTCACGCATCAGTAATTCTCCAACATCAGCATCAAAAAATCGAAGCAACGAATCTAAAGTGTTGTACTGTATCCCATTGTTCTTATCAAAGTAAATCGCTGTAAGAGTAGTTCTGGATAAACCTGTTCTCTTTGATAACTCCGAAATGGATCTAATTTTTTTGTTTGCCATTAACTTCGCTAAGTTTGATTTAATCATTTTTATCACCTCCTATTTGTACGATTTAAACAATATTATATATAAAAT
The DNA here is from genome assembly GCF_022818495.1 of Fodinisporobacter ferrooxydans. Taxonomy (GTDB): domain Bacteria; phylum Bacillota; class Bacilli; order Tumebacillales; family MYW30-H2; genus Fodinisporobacter; species Fodinisporobacter ferrooxydans. The sequence goes on from NZ_CP089291.1 coordinate 81,623, forward strand.
GTACAATAAACTGTATATTTTATAGTTCATATAGTACATAAATATTTTTTGGTTGTCAATATCATTTGAACAAAAAAATGGTTAAAATGTTCAATATACGCTGCTGAACGGGGTGCAAATATGATCAAATGTAATTTGGCTGTTTTATTAGCTGAACGCGGTCTAAAAATCGCTGATGTTTTTAAAGCTACTAAAATATCAAGAACGACTTTAACCGCTCTCTATTACAACACATCGGCAGGAATTCAATTTGATACTTTAGATAAATTGAGTGACTATTTACGTGTTGAACCTGGCGACCTTATTAAGTATCTTGATTTTTCATTCAATATCATCGAATCTGATTATCAAATGCCTAATCTTTTCATGAAGATAGAAATAGAAATACGGAATAAAAAAATCCAAGGAGAATCCATAATCACCGTATCTAACGATTGCGATGAATCTAGCGATAAAGAAATAACCATATCAATAAAATACCCTGATGATATTTATAATGAAATTTCAAAACTGCCTCAACTTTTCGTTGGAGAGCTCGAGACATCAATAGTAGATAAAGTTTTAAACATGATAGAGTTACATAATGGTTCAAGGCCCAATACTTATCTTTTGATTGTGGAATGAAAACAATTGATTTCATCAAAAAAGAGCCCAGATTGAGGCTCTTTTGTTTATACCGAAGCAATTTCTGAAGATGCGCTTGGCCTACTACCTAACTTTGTAACTGGGGTTTTCCCTTTTTTGCTATAAATCTTCTTTGCAGCATAAAAAGAGCCGATGCTGACAGTTCCATCTTCATCGACTTCATAATCGGCAATATAATATTTTCCGTCTTTCTCAACCACAAATTCATCTTCATACACATCAACAATATAAGGATAATCAACCCAATAGTCACCCGTCTGACTTTTCTTACCGTATTTTTGTTGTACGATCGATGCTAATTCCTGTTGCAAATCATTATAGCTATAATTACCCAGCGATTTTTCCAATCGTGACTTAGCCAACTTCTACACCTCTATCCTTTGGTCTTTTATACGCTTTTTCAGTTGTTCCCTTTGGACTTGTAACATGATAAACCTCAAGCCTGCCTTTACGTTCCCATTCGCGCAGCTGCTTACGATCTACACCACATGATTGTTTTAATGTGCTTGCAAGTACCGGCTGCCCTGTGTGCAGCTCAAAATGATCACAAATAGCCCAACATTGTCCGATTGATGTCATTACTTAAACAGCCTCCAATCCAATTCTTTACCACAACCGCTGCACACTATTTTTTTTACATCTAAACTTACTGTATTGGTATGCGAACACTGACATTTCACCAATAATGCCGGTGTATTATCGTCTTTTCTTAACTGTTCCGTAACGGATATTGGACGCATGTTAATCCCTCGTTTTCATACTATCTTTGACTGGCGTGATCATCTTGTAACCTTTTATGTAACGTACCATGTAGCAATGGCAGAAAGGATGTGCTAAAGCATTCGGTACCCATCCACCTTCTTCGCCGATCCTACTGGCTTTAAGGCCAATCTGCATGCCGCCTGTCTCCTGAACGTTCCGCAGGATTTCACTCAACTTAAATATCTTTGGTGTTCCATCTGGTTCTAGATAAAGCTCCTTACAGTATTTGCAAGCTGTAGGCTGAACGTGATAGTACACATCGATTTCATCCGGATCGCCGCCGCCCTCCACTTGAATGTTGACGAGACGGCCTAAATTTGTTGCATACCGAATTTCTGATACAGCGACCCTATCCCAGTCCCGACTCATATCTGCCGCTTTAAAACGGTTCTTTAACTCTGTTGATAGTTCGCGCCATCCTTTTACTTGCTTATCGGTTGAAAGCAGATGCTGAACCTCTTCCGGGCTTAAACGTTCTGCATTATACGTGGTATGCTTTAGGTCGCCACTGAAATACCCTTGCACAATATCATGCAGTGCAGACTTGTTATTGTTTAATATGACTTCCTCCGCTACATCTCCAAATTTCACACCGCATGATTTGATGTACTTAGCGGCATTTTGCTTGGCCGCATCCAGTACCAATCGATCCATTCGACTTAACGGAAGCTTTTTCACCATTCGAACCATTTCAGCATAGGTGCTACTGTTTGTAAGAACATCCGCTAATCTGCCAGCCACATACGCCTGTCGAATCCACGTTTCCAAGTCTTCGTCTGGCTTTTCGATTCCTGCTTTGGCCCATCGTTTTTGAAGATCCTTAGGAATGTTGTAACGAATGCCAATTGCTGCACGAAAATGGCTTTCGATCAGCATTTTCAGTTCGTCGATCTGCTCTTGACTCAAAAGAGGAGGCGGCTCGTTTTCGGCTTTCCGTAGAAATGATTTGCCTTTTCTTGATACATAAGCAAACCATTTATCAATGTTGCGGAACAAAGTCATCAGAAGCGAATTAAATTCTTCGTTCATTTTTGAAACGATAGAACGTATGTATTTTTCAGGTATTGGTTCATCGTGATTGTGATCCTCAGACTTTTTCAGGTTCTCCAAAACCTCGTGTGCAATGCCTTCGCTATTCATTACACCAATCAAAGCTTTTGCAAGTTCAATGTTATTGATGTTTTTACGTTTCAAAACGACTTGCATCAGAATCACCCTCTCTAATCAATGATCTCGATCACCAATACCTTTTCTTCACTCTTGGATAAACTTTTGTTTAAATCCTTTGAGTCTGATTGTTTTACTTGATCTGCTGTACTTTTTTCTTCTCCCTCATTCGCGACTGGAGCTGGGCCGTTTAAATTCGTTTGCTGCTCTTGTCCAGCTTGCATTGCCTGAATATATACGGAATTGTTCGGCACATCCCCATAAGGCAAATCACCTTTTAATCCTTGCGCTCGCCGCCACTCATTTATGGTCATTCCAACGGACGCTTGCTGATTTAATACTTCAATGCGCCGCGCTTCATCCTCGGTATCGACTTCGAAAATCATGACCAAATCATCGTAGCGCGGCTGTATGATCGTCCGTGTAATCCAATTCGCTAACCCATGGCAAATGGACTGAAACCCTTCTTCGTGAGACTGCTTGATAATATCGTCTTCACTGTTATTACCAATCGATAAGCCACCGGCACCGCCTTTATCAACGCTAAAGTTTACGATACTGGGGTGAGCGCGATATGCAGCAGTTTTCAGTTGAATATTCATCCGCATAAGTTCCGGAAATTGAATATCCTTTGGTAACTCACGGATTTTTAACAACTCTGCTTTGAACTCCTGGTCAGCCGTTATAACCGGTATCTTCTGATAGTCACCCGATCCGGATTGATCTAACACTTGGCGTTGAAACGCTCCCAGTCCAATAGGATCGTAGTCGCCATAAATCAAAAGCAATGATTCGGGGCTATCCTGATTGAATAAACCGTCATTATACGCCCAGGCATTGAGCCAAGTAACGGTTGCTGCTATCGACTGCTCTAATAAACTCCCGGCTCCGTATGCCCATTTGTCAATTTCAACGGATGGGTTTGTAATGTCAATTGCCATTTCATCTTTCGTCCAAGTAGCAACCGGCATACCATCGACCACTTGAACATAAGCAGCATTCGTTAGATCAATCTTCGTTTCGTAATAGAAACTCTGTATGGCCCGTTCTCGGTCGTTCATCTTCTTGTTCTCCATATATTCCATGAGAACAAGCAACATTGGCCGCACCGTAGTTCCATCAATCATGTGATATTGAATCGGATTTCCTGTACGGTCTCGGGTGATAACCAATGCTTTGCGATCATACGTGAGTTCCTGATCAACTGAAATGGCTGCGAAATCCCGGAACCCCCCGGGATGGATATCTTGGTTAACGTTATCAATGATTCGCTCCATCTCTTTGCAACGACGAATCACGTCTTCAGTGGGCTTAAAGTTCGGATCCGCATAATTTTCATGTACCACTCGAAACCCGATTTGCTTACCGGGTACGATAACACGTTTGGCAATATGTTTCATCTGGATGATTCGGGCATTGATGATTATCTTATCGATCAACGATTTATCCCGGGCTTCGCGTAAATGTTCGAATTGCAAAGTGTTGGCAGGCTTTGTATACCCGTAACCAGTAGCACCTTGAGTCATGGACATATAGGAGAAAAACTTTCCTCTTGCAGCCCTTCCTCGTTGTTCCCTCTGCGCTTCTTCTAAACGTTTGGCCATTGACACCGACTCCGGTACAAGAAGGCCTTTGTAATTCGACCAGTTTGGCATATGTCAATGACCCCTTTCCTATGTATTTGTTGCTATTACGACGGTTTTACTTCGACTGTCTCTTGTTCTGCAGAAACATCTTGGTTTGATGTTTGTTCATCTGTTTGATCATTTGTCGGTGATGATACATCTTGATCATGAAACAAGTCTTGACCGATACCAGCCATTTCTTGCAGTGTGCTTAAACGAGTATATAACGAATTGTATTGATACTTCCCCTGTTCAATCGCTTGGTCAATTTGCTGCTTTTGCTGAATGAACTGATTCAACTGTTGACGAGTTTGCTCCACTTGAGTTTGAGTTTCATTGATCATATCTTGAATTTTTGACATACGTTTCGTCCTCCAATTTATTCAAAATAAAAAGACCTCATTTTAATGTGTCTTTAGCAAATACAACGCATAATAAATAATTATGCGAGGTGTTTTGTTAGTGAAAGTGGCTTTAATTGAACCTCTCACGACTGAAGTCGCGAGATTCCTGCTTCATCGAAGACCGCATTCCTCGCGGAATGTCTTACATCTTCTCCACAGGCTCACCCCGTAGTTCCTACGGTGTTTACTTAGCCAAAGCGTTTTATGCAGACTCTTGCAAGATGCGAAGCCCTTCTTCTTTGATATTTCGTGCCGCATTTTGATCTCTATCGTGTTCGCACCCACAGTTTGCACAGACCCATACTCGATCTGACAGGCTTAACATGACATGCTTCTCTTTGCAATCATTACATAGTTTGCTGGATGGAAAAAAACGATCTACAAACACCACTCGTTTGTTGCCCCAATTTGCTTTGTATACCACAAATTGTTTAAACATTCCCCAACCAACATCGGCAATGCTACGTGCCAGCTTACGATTTCGAATCAATCCAATTCCGTACGCCTAGAAGCAAGTACTGGTGCTGGTTTGCGTAAGGGGTCAACGCCATTATGACAATCGTCGCATTCACATCCAACTGCCCCATGTGAAAGCTTAACCATCGATGAAGCCAGCCAACGTTTGCCGCCTTGTGAAAACTCTCTGCGGCAACGATTGCATGTAAAAGGAAAGAGAGAATCGTGTTCCTGCCATAGTACCTGTTGCACCTTGTTGCCCCGGAATCCTTGAAATGCTCTTGGCATTGATTAACACCTTCTTTTAAGCATATAGTTCATTGGGGTTTACTTTTGGTTTTGCTAAGCTGATTGCCGTTTCTAATGCATCACATATATCGTCATGCGCCGCATTGGCAGAATATGTAACAAGTTGCTCATATGTTTTCTTAAATTTCTGATGTATTTTTCTGTTTGGCAATCTGGTCTGATCAATATATGCAGGCTCGCCGTCTAAAGCTTCACGTAAATACACTTGACCATTCTCAAAGTAGGGTGACATGTTCATGATCCGTGTGTACTTGTCTCCACGATGGTCAAATCCTTTAACCGGTATGAGCGCGTCTTTTACCACCTGTTGCTTTAAAGCCCGCTGATATGCCACCGTTTCAATTCCCACACGCTCCGGTAGCCATTCCTGATATTTTGATATCACCATTTTCGGTTGCTCGGTGAACTCTAAATGACCATGCCACACATCAAGCAGAAGGATCTTATATGTTGGTGTTACTCCGATTGTAAAGTCTACAAAGTCATCAGCTGACTCTTTGGTACTAATCGCCGGATCCACACCCTGCCAGATCGTCATTGGTTCACCCATAAAGTACCAACGCTCTTCTTCAGCATTGAATGATATTTGATTCTTGGAATACCATTTAATCCAGTAAGCCTTAAAAGCACCGCCTTCAAGATCTTGTGGGCGTTGCTGATACAATGGATTCCATTCATAACTTCCGATCGATGCGCGAATAGAATAATAACGCTTTAAAGGGAACTTTTCCGGCCACAGAGGATCTCCTTCACTTCGTCCAAGGATATCATCATCACCTTCGGCCAATGCTGGAAAACTTACGATCTCCCAATCTTCAGCGTATTCATCTCCAGATTCCATCGATGCAATTAAACGACCGGTTAGATCCTCTGGATGCCACCTGGTTTGAATCACGATAATGGCTCCATCTGATTCTAAACGGGTATAGGCCGTAGAAGTGAACCATTCCCATACTGCCTCACGCATCACAGGAGAATTTGCTTCTTTGCGATCCTTATGTGGATCATCGATGATTAGAATATTGGCTCCTTTACCAGTCATGGAACCACCCACACCAGCACAACCATAACCACCAGTAAGCTTTTCGCCAGTTTTCGAGTTTTCTAATCCCCACTCTTCAACTGCTTTTGAATCACTCGCTAGTCTTAGATTAAATATCTTAGTCCCTTGCTCATCAATTTGCTGCCTTGTTTGCCGGCTAAATTTTTTAACCAAGCTGAAGCTATAGGATGCCGTCATTACACGATGATCAGGATGCCTACCTAAGTACCAGGCAGGAAAATGAGCTGTTGCCGATTGGCTTTTAAAATGTCGAGGAGGCATCGATACAAGCAATCGTTTGATTTCGCCGCGTTCCACCTGCATGAGTTTCTGATCCAAAATCAGTTGGTGTTTTGCATCCCAAGCCCACGAATATCTAGGTGAAACATAATGTTTATATCCGGTTAAATTAGCCCTTGCTGCCCCTATTTTCCAAACTTCGTCCGAAAATTGTAGCGACAAGTTCTGGATTTGATTCGATGATGGATTGAGTAATGTTGTATTGTTGTTCATTACTTAAATTCTCACCACCGCTTAGTCCTTTTTGTTCAAGTTCTATACGCAAGCGTTCCTTGGCAATTTCGATTTTTTCTAATTCGTTAAGATAACTCAATTTGTCACGTATTGCTTTATTTTTACGCTCGGTTGTCCTAGTTAAAGCCTCTTCATGTTTTAACAAATCATCGATTACACGGAATTCATTTTCGGTAATCTCTGTAACCACAAGTTCATCTTTTTTAAAAGGAACTGAAGTGGTCGAACCTGAATATTCATCATACACGGTACCAATGTCTTTAATGGACATTCGCTCTTTCAATACCTTACGCTGCTTTTCAGTAAGTCCCTCTTGCAGCTGTCGGATCCTCAACATAATCTGTTGTTCTCTGAACGAATACAGTATGATGATATCATCGAGTTGTTTTAGAGGATCGACATTCACCCTCTCAATCGCTTCAGCTTGTTCCGGAGTTAATGCGTCCATCCATAAAGATTGATACTCACCTGTTTTAACAGCATTCGTGTTATGAACAGGAGCAGCTCCACCCCGATTTCCAACAGCATTTTTATTTCCGATAGGAGCTCCACCACCGATATTGCCAACGGCGTTCTTATTTCCGATAGGAGCACCCTTTTTCTTCTCATTAGTAACGTTACCTTTGGATTCAATAGTAACGTTACCATTCAAACGATCATCCCATTTGTCTTGGTTTTTCCACTTGCGAATTTGAATATCAGACAGTCCTAGCTCAGCAGCTATATCCTTTAACAGCTTTTTGCCGCCGGATGCTTGCCATATATCAAATGCTTTACCACGATCAGGACTTCTTGCGCGGGCCATTACATGATCACCCACCTCCGAAATAAAAGAACAGCCAATGGAGGCTGTTTTAAATTAATCAATGCTTTTGCTCAACTTTCTCATATGTAGCTTCAAATATATCTGGCTTGCATGGATATTTCTCACCTTTTACGCCGGTTATTATGTAATCACCTGGTGAAACTTCCATGTCACCTTCTAACGTACTGATATAATACTTTCCGTTCGGTTCAACCCATTTCTTTAATCCATCAAACACAATATCTCCACCCGGATTTACACCATCTATGTGTTTGCCAGGAAACCATTGTTCAGCTTCAACAACGACAGGTTTTTTACGATACTTTGCCATTTCAATTACCCTCTTCCGAAAATTGAAAAAGCCACTCATTTGAGTGACTTTGAACTATGACCCATTCTTTTGTGTAGCGAGTTTAAACAGTTGCTTGTTATTTGTATCTAACGAGAGATTGACTAAGTGATCTTTTATCAAATCGTCAGCTACCTTCGAATTAACCACGCTTGCAAACTCAATATCACTCTCACATACCCACCAACTATCTTTTCGTTGCGGAACCCGAACGCAATAGTTTTGGAAATGGTCAATGTGTCGATCGACGACCTGCACTATTCCAGCAGAATTTATAGGCAATCCTAAATTTAATGTATCAGCTATAATTACCACTTCATTCCCGGGCTTAAATTTCATGGATAATCCCTCTTCCCATTCGCAACTAAAGGAATTTCAGTATTAATTACCAAATATTCGCTAGTGTTTAAGTTTGTTTTCAGTGATGTCCGATCCAACCGCCAATACGATGGCAAAGCACGTCACGCCCTCTAATTTCCTTCATGAAGCGACATTTATAACATATTTTAGTGTCAATCGATCTGCCTGTTTCTGGGCATTTACCTGATATACGTTCTCTCTGCTGCTTATAAAAATTTCTCCAGTAGGCATCATCACGTTTGATAGCTTCCCGTTCCTTCTGTGTTAAATGAAACGTCCCTTTCCCAACGCAATCACTCCCTGGAAAAAAATAATAAGCACCCAAAAGGATGCATTTGACTTACCCATATCTAATATTTTGGTGAACTCGGCTAATTGCCAAATCCTTAGTTGCAGTGAGAGTTTGCAGGCTGTTTTAAAAATGAGTTACACATTCACGCAAAATGGTGAATTTATATTTTAAATCGCTTCAACGCTTGGTCCATCGTGTCCTGATTAATGCCGATGTAACGTAAAGTAATGCTCGGCGATGAGTGATTAAAAATCTCCTGCAGCAATGCCACATCTTTTGTCTGCTGATAAAAATGGTACCCAAACGTCTTTCGTAACGTGTGAGTACCAATTTCCTCTAAACCGAATATATTTGCAATCTCATTCAACATCTTATATGCTCGACTGCGGCCAATCGGTTTGTTCTTACCTTGTCTGCTTCGTATGAGATATTGATGATCATCTTTACCTTCGATGAATGATTTAAGTTCTCGTTTTAATATCGGGCTAATTTGAATACGTTTTTGTTTACCTGTTTTGGTTTCACGTAAGCTGATATGAGATCCCTTCATGTCGCCAACTTTAAGTTTGAGAATGTCCGATATCCGCAGGCCTGTATAAATACCAACAAGAAACATAATGTAATTGCGCTCATTCGTTTTCTTAAGATAACGTTTGATCTCATCCAAAGTATCCGTATCGCGAATCGGCTGCACGAAGTTCACTCATATCACCTCGCTTCCAAATAAAAAAATCGCCGCATATAGTGACTTTACTACTATTTATAAAACAAAAAGAAGTGGATCACCCTTGAATCGGAAGCTAAGTGATCTACTTCTTTCTAACAATTGAATCATTACGTTTTAAGATGCCGGTGAGGATTTGCACCTTACATAAGGGCTTTTTCGCTTGGATCTCGGTTCCTCGGGATTTCCGCCCGTTCCCTTACCGCGCCCGTTGCCATTATATTTTGGGCGTGGACAGCAGTGCGCACTCACTGGTTCCTAGGTTCTTTCATCCTCTCAAAAGGAATCCTAGTGGCTGTTAATTCAGCTCGTACTGAATGGCCCAGTCTTCATCCTCTCACACCTAGCGTCTACCTTTTCCGCCACAGCATCCAATGCTATTATATCACAAAAAGCATCTCTCCCCACCATAGAGATGCTTCGCTTCCTACCAAAGCTCAGGAAGCACCCGTTCACCGGCCCCAAACACCGCTGGTGAACTTGGCATTCACTTTTTACTGCCCAGCCTGCTTTTGCGTTGTAACACGCAATGGCTATGATATGCGCAAGTAAGCATGAATATGTCGGCAGTACAATAAATCAGGCGCCCGTATGGACGCCATCAGAAAGGGGTTAGGATCATCGGTGAAATCTTCGACACTATCATCATACCACGCCCTATATTGTTTTTTACCCACACGTTTCTGCCATATTTACCATCACTTTTCTTTCACTTCCCTGCCATTATTTTTGCTCATGCATGACCTCAATCCTTAAACTAAACGCTAATTTGTAAATTGCCCTTGCCTTCACACGATAATATTTTCGTTCACTTAAAGATAATTCTGTAGCCACGCAATAATCTGGAATTTCGTCTTGTTCGAGATATTTCTTTGTGATAATCTTTCTTTCCAATGGTCCAAGACGACCTACGGCGCGTTCCACCTGCTCCACGACCTGACGACGATGTTCATACTCATCAACGTTATAGACTGCAGCTTCCTCCACTGCGCTACGGTTGTTGTTTTGCCCGTGGATAAAGTCTGCATCCGTCCGGGGAAAGGAATGGCTAACAGGCGGCATACGCGGAACAAACCCTACCTCTTTGTAGAATCTCGCGGTCTCTAATGCACGTTCTACAGCATCTCTCGTAGCTTGTCGATCGATCTCCGGCAACTCAAAACTTAATTGTTGAACCATTGCAATCCCTCCCTTTTGTCCTTTATGACTTGTTACTCGCGCTAAATCCCTCGTATTTCACGCACCTCGGAAACATACACGCCCAGACCGTACCGCTCTTTGCTGATCCCCAACAACAACCCTTACAATGCACCGGCACTTTAACTTCAACCTTGATCTCCCGTTGAATCTTCACTGCATCACCCCGCTTAAATAAAAAGGACGCCAGCAGCCGTTTGGCTTTCTAGCGTCCTCCGGTTTTCCGGTCAGACTACCTTATGCTTTTCCGATCTCTCCACCTGTATCAGTCGGCCATCTTGGTATGTTAGGATCAGACTTCCATATCGCGGTGGAACAATCTCCTTTTCAAGTGCGGTACCAGGATTGATGACCACCGATTTATCGCTCATGATGACTTGGTTTGCTTTTATAACCATGCGATTCACCTCACAATTCAGTTTCTATCCATCGAACGCATACAGATGCTACGTGTATCAGTTCATCACGTAATTCTTTCATACTCATCAAGATTGGAGCTGATGAATTGTGATTGTTTCTACATGACTGGTTAAGCTCATATACCGCTCGAGCGACTTCTCCAAACTCTTCCGCTAATACCGCTAATCCGTGATCAATACCATACCAGTCGGGATGCAACTCGTTTTGTCGATCACGTTCTTTGTTGATACGATCGAATATTTCCTGTCGTGTCAATCCTCTCTCCTTCTTTCTTCAATCGCGCTTCCAGATATGCAATCCAAGCGTCCTTCGTCTCGATCTCAAGCGCATCCACTACTAGTAATCTAGCTTCTTCTAATTCTCGTAACTTTTTGGCACCAAGGATGCCTACCGCTTTTTCTCTTGCTGTTAACACTGCTTATCCTCGCGATCTATTTCACGTTTTTTATAACAATATGGGCATGGTGGAAAATATTCATAATTACACAAGCAGCGGTATGCAGTTTCTATCTGTTTATTCGTATATTGTGGTTCCTTACCATTCATTGGCATTGATCTCACACTCCTCGCATAAATTGATTTGCCGCCGATCCTCGTCACCCTTGCGCATGCGGCCACACTTTAAACAGATGTACATTTTGGAACTCCCAGCGCTTTGCGTGCTATTCCTATTGCGTCTGAACGCCACTCTGCATTAGCAATATCCTTCAAGACTCCATTTAACCGTTCCACTTCTTCCAGCAGCTTCGGAATATCTTCTCTTGCGTGTGAGATGAAACGTGCATCCTCTATGTATAATCCAGACGCGACAGTGACGTTCCCGTCATCCCCGAATACTGTGAATGAGCACTTTGTTTCCGCAGGAAACAAGTGCTCATTTGCACATTGGAACAGATTACCGCTATTTTAATGCCGCCTCAATTTGCTAAACTTTTTGCAAATTATAAGGGCGGTGTTTCGAGTGATTATTACCCATCATTTTCCAGTTGATCTTCCCTGTTATTTTCAGCTCGGCAGGGCCAATAATTTCCCTGTGATTGAATCTTGCCCGATTTGTAAGTCCCAACAGAAGTTAAAACGCCATGGTTTTTATAACCGCTACGCGATCGAGACCGATGCAGAATATCGGATTCCCATTTGCCGTTACAAATGTCCGAATCCCAAATGTAACAAAACATTCGCTATTCTTCCGGATTTTCTGCTTCCCTACTTTCAGAACACGCTCTCTTCCATCTTGCAGACCTTACAACTATTCTGGGCTTATTGTGTACTGCTATTTAGCCGCCAGTTAGTTTGTTTTTACCGGAAACGGTTGATGGCCAAAAGCAAAATCATCGAGATGTTCTTTCGTCTTGAGGGGAACAAACAGATCTTCCCAGAAGATCCCATAGAAAAAGCCATAATGCTTCTGAATATGATTGAAACTCTCCCCAGAGTCACCTTCATTCGAAAGTGGCACAATCATTACATTAGCAGCTTTATGGCACATTCATTTTATCACGGATCACCCGTGGCCAAAACAGAATAATGTTTCCACATACCTTTTTCCTCGTCAGGGACCGTGTACGGGTTTTATAATGCATCGTAATGGTTAGCCGGCTAGCCTTCGAAAAGGAAGAACGAGAAAGCGCGCCAGTTCTTTCCAATTTAGACAATGGGAGGCTACTTAACCAATGGATGAACAAAACCGGGAACGCGTGGCCCTTTTTCGCTATGGGATCATCGCTCCCTTGCTCAATGAACAGGTGGATCGCGCCACATATTTGGCTGAGGTGTCTGCCAAAACCCACGAAGTCCCTTACTATGGTTCCAAAGAATTTACACCCAAGACAATCTTAGCTTGGCTAAGGCAATATCGCCGTAATGGTTTTGACGCGTTAAAGCCCCAGGCACGTTCGGATCGAGGACAATCCCGATCGTTATCCGGTGAATTACAGCTGCACTTGGTATCCCTGCGTAAAGAAAATCAAGGAATGCCAGTGACGGTGTTTTATGACCAATTGGTGCAACAAGGAGAGATTTTACCGCAGGATGTATCTTATACCTCTATCTATCGCTTACTGAAAAAGGAGGGATTGCTGGGGAAGGGGATAGTGCGTTCGCCCGAACGAAAACGGTTTTCTCATGATACGGTCAATATGCTCTGGCAAACCGACCTGTCAGATGGGCCATATCTTCGTACAGGCGACAAAAAAATCAAGACGTATTTAATTGCGGTGATCGATGATTGCTCTCGCCTATGCACATTTGCGCAATTTGTCCCATCCGAGAAATTTGACGGGCTACGCACAGTCTTGAAAGAAGCTTTGCTTCGCAGAGGCATTCCCAAGATGCTGTATACCGACAACGGCAAGATCTTTCGTTCCGATACGCTGCATTTGGCTTGTGCAGAATTAGGCATACACCTCCTGCACACGCAGCCCTATGATGCCGCTAGCAAAGGGAAAATAGAACGCCTGTTCGGAACGATTAAGACGCGTTTCTATTCGCTGTTAAAAGCAAAACCGGCTTCTTCATTGGAAGAACTGAATGAACGGTTTTGGAAGTGGTTGGAGGAAGACTACCATCGCAAGCCACATTCTTCTCTCAATGGAAAAATGCCGCTCGAAGTGTACTTGTCCCAGATTGATCAAGTACGGATGGTCGACGACCCTGCCAAATTAGATCCTATCTTTCTTAAACGGGAGAATCGAACTGTCAAACATGACGGAACGTTTTCGCTCAATAACCAGCTGTATGAAGTTCCCGAGCGATTTATAGGTCAAAAGATCGAGATTCGTTACGATGAACAAGGCGTGCATATCTATGAGGACGGGAAACCAGTCGCTCGCGCTTCTGAAGTGAATTTTCATGATAATGCTCATGTAAAACGAAAACGACCCGCCATCTCCTTCGCTGATATGCAAGGGATGGACAGGAAAGGAGAAGATAGGGAATGATCATGGCATTCTATTCCCTTTCCAAAATCCCTTTTGCCAAGGAAACCAAAGGTATGTCGCCCTATACTTCCCGTTCCTTTCAAGAAGCAATGGGATGTTTAACCTACATGAAGCAGGTTCGCGGCATGGCACTTGTTGTCGGCGACCCGGGAGCCGGTAAAACCTACGCCTTGGGTGCATTTGCCGAAGGCTTGGGCCAATCGCTCTACAAGGTCATCTATTTCCCGTTGTCTACAGGAACAGTAACTGACTTTTACCGTGGATTGGCCTTCGGCCTAGGAGAACAGCCACAAAGTCGGAAAGTGGATCTGTTTCGCCAAATCCAACAGGCGATTAGCCGTTTGTTCTACGAACAAAAGATTACGCCGGTTTTCATCCTTGACGAGATGCAAATGGCCAAAGATGTCTTTTTACAAGATTTGAGCCTGCTCTTTAATTTTCACATGGATACCCAGAATCCTTTTGTCCTTCTTATATGCGGCTGGCCTTACTTACGGGACCGTCTGTCGTTAAACCCACATAGATCCTTATCCCAGCGGCTTTTGGTTCGACATCAGGTCGAGCCGCTGGATAAGGAAGAGGTCAAGGGATATATGGAGCATCACCTTGCCTATGCCGGGGCGAAATATCCGATTTTCACGGAAGACGCAATAGAAGCTGTTAGTGCCTGTTCCAATGGATATCCACGCCTGATTAATTTATTGGCTATGCACGCCCTATTATATGGCAGCCAAAACAAAAAAGAACAGATCGATGCCGAAGTCATCCGGATCATCGCCCCGGAGTGCGGTCTGGCATTGAGATAGCTTGGATGGCTTAGAACGAGTCAAAGGGGACAACCCTGATCCCCAAATATTCTCAGGAAAGGAAAGAATCATGATGACCCGAACCCAAAAACCAGGAATCCTCGTCTATTGTCCTGCCAAGGAACGCTGGCAAATCCAAAAGATAGACCATTCTTACGACCTTCACTGCGGCGATTGTTTCGAGATTAAGGTAGGCTATGAGTATATCCCTTGTAGAATAGAACTTGGCTGTGAATGGCTGTTATACCTTCGGGAAACTCGATTTTATTTACATCCAAAACAGAAATACGAAGTGAAAGTCGATTAACAAAGAGTGACAAGTGATTACTTCTTAGACCCAGTAGAAAGGCAATAGCTAAATGCTATTGCCTTTCTACTGGGTGCAACAAGCGATAGCGCGTTAGGAAAAAAGCAAACTTGATCACGTATTAGACGAGTATATAGGGAATGAACGATTTGAACAAGAGCGGAATTGGGATAAAGTGTAGTTGAAGTAGGATGGATTGGATAATAGTGGAATGAAATACTCGCCAGAAGACCGCGAAAGCGTGCAAATTTTTTAATCATTGGCTAATTTATTCTGAAAAAGGGGCCTAAAATCTTTCGATATGGGACCTAAATAATTTGCAAATCCTAAGCCGATTTATTGTGCAAATTCACACGAATACACGTAAGCCACCTTGGTACGCATAATTGTGGTTTGTATGCCACGAACCCGGCGTAGCTTTGGCACATCGTTCGCGAATTTCTTTCAGTTCATCTTTTGTCATTTGTTGTCACCCTCCAATGCTTCAGTGGCAATTTCTACAGCACCACAATAGCCTCTATAATCATCACAACAATGTCTAAAGCTAGAAATTTGCTTTAATACTTGCTGTAATCGTTCGTTTTCTGCTTTTAACCGTTTCACTTCCGCTGCCAACCTCGGCACATCTTCGCGTGCATGCGATATGAAAATGTCGTCATTATTAGCGGAACAAATATCAATGATTAAATCCGGTTTTTCTTGATAGGCATAATCACCAGCTATGATCACTTTCGTTCCTTCGTTGCCATGAAGCATCCACGGCCCTGGCGTAGCCGCCTCACACCGTGCCAGTATCTCATTCAATTCCTGATCCGTTATAGGTTTATGTTCGCTCATGCCGTCACATCCTTTCGCTCAAATTCGATTTCAACACGTGGTTTTGCTCTATAAATCTCAAAGTCTATGATCTGTGGCAACACATATGAGTAAATTAATCTTCCTCCCACCCTATAATCAAACCACTGAATTTACAAATCTCTTTGTATTCTTTTTTACATATCAACTCAATACGTACATTTGGGAAATATTTCTTCATTCGGTCTAATTTAGTCCGACTTTTTTGATCCATATAACCTTTAACTTCCCAATAATACGAATCTGAATCTTCTGTATCCCATATCTTAAAATCAGGAGTATACGAACGAGTTCCTCGTTTAATCTTTTCAAACCAAAAAGTATCTGGTTCATATTCCCATTTATAAATTTTCTTTTGATCTTTAAGGAAATTTAAATAGCGTGCAACGTTTGCTTCCCAGCGACTTCTTACATACATGCCGATATCATCACGAAATCCAGAATGTGCTCTCGATCTTATTGATTCAGGCCTTTCTCTTGCTCTTTTTACCGCTGATTTAGATGCTCTATCGCTAATTTCTTGCCTAAACTCTTCTGAATTTACAATATGTTCCGGATTATTCCACATTCTTTTTGATGATTCAGAAATATTTTCTCTTGCTTTTAATCCGTGAGTATGGCCTTTAAAGCCCCTTGGATGTTCATGTGTCTCAAACCATTCTTTTCGGATGTCTTTTAATAACTCGATGGTTTCTTGCGAATGAGGCCTGCTTTGTTCGCAAAGCCCTAATTCCCAAGCTCTACAAGCTATGGAATTCTTTGATCTTTTCATTGCTTTTGCAATTTTATTTAGATCTATCGGTTTACCATTCAAGCTTTCATATAAAGATCGCAATTTTCCATCTTCCGCTTTAGTCCATCGCACTAAGTTAATAAATCCTAATTTGTGACATTTGCTTCTGACGGAATTTCTTGTTCTGCCTAATTTTTGCGAAAGTTCAATATGATCCATTGACTTATAATTAGATTTTAAAAATTCAATTTCTTTTTCAGTCCATCTTCCTAGCATATCTATCACATCACATCCTACTACCGCTATTATCGTTGAAATTACGGTACATATGATTCTGACTTGGAGGCAACGGGAGAATGAGACGATTCATTCTCCATCAACTATTAATGCTTGACGTGCTATTTTGTAAAAATCACGGTAAGAATCTGCTTTATCCCAGATTTTCAAAATTCCCAATAGCGCTTCACTTAACCGTTTAATTTCCGCTTGTGCCTGTTCAAGTTGTTTTTCCAATTTCACAATATAATCACAAGTGACACAAACATATCCGTTATCTGTAAATACGACGAAATCATCGTTCGTTAGCATCTTATTGCACTGATAACATTTAGTCCCTGACCACGGTAATAAAGCCATTATTCCAACTCCTTATCGAGTCCATCTTTTATTGATTTTTGCTTTAAACAATAGAATGTCTTTGTCGTAACTGTATACTGTAAACCCCATCACCTTTTCAGCAACCAACGCATCCCGTTCCCACTCCGTCATCTCCGACCATTTTTTCACTTCTCAACCCTCCATTCCGCAGCTGCAGCTAAATGACCCAGACTGATGTCATAGTACGGCTTTGCACACTGCGGCTTTTTGACAACAACCGCCGAACCTTTAGGCTTGTCCAACATTGCTTGAAGCTGCTTTCGTTTCCTCGCTGAACGTGTCGCCATACGATCACTCCGTTTCAGGTAAATGTGTCAGAGTAAAACTGCCGCTTCCAACATCTAAAAGGTTCTCATCCGTTATGCAGATCGTACAAACGATTTCACCATGATCTACATCTTCAGAGTCTTCAACACCGAATGTCACATTGCATTCTGAGCAATGATACAGATGCATATCAAACTGTTCCATAATCCATCATTCTCCCTTCTACATCACATCGAAAATGCCAACTGTCCAGGCGCTGTTTGTTTATATCGTTCAAACGAAATCGCACTTCCGGATCCCGGACACAACTCCGGTAAATTTACACGAACTAAATGTTCGGCAAACGGTGGTGGAACTGAATTTCCGCATCTTGCAACTTGTGCTGACTTTGGATATGCTTTTCCGTCAGCATCTCGATCGATGATGTAATTGCTTGGAAAACCTTGAGCTGCAAACAATTCATGTGGTTCTAGCATTCTCATGCCTATATCAACAATTTGATAGTCTTGTCCGTGAATTGTTACTAACCCGAACCGATCCTTTGTTGGAATCGTATGTAATGGTTCGGTTAGCACTTGCCCTTCTCCGGTGCCGTAATATTTTACAAGAAACGCTCTTACTTCTCCGAAATGTAACCCGCCAGCTGTTATAGTCTGTATTGGATTGGTAACTGGTTGTCCGATGTTGTCACCTTTCATCTTGACCAAATGCGAAGTTACAAGTGCATATCGATTCGATGTATCCAAAGTCATTATGGGTTTATCTAAAACCTGACCGCGAACTTCATGATTTGCTGTTTCGCTATGATACTGTGCAAGGAAAGCAACAACTTCACCAGAATGGTCATTCGCTTTCCAAGTAACTGGAGCGATAAAAGGCTTTGGATTGTTAATGATAAATTTCCATAAACCTCGTGCAATTCGCCGTAATGTTTTATCGACTAGCGGTTTTTTCCGTTCAAAGATACTTGGACACGGAATCGACCAATCAATAATCTCGGCTGCTGTATGCCAAGGGTTAAGTTTTCCTGTTTTCACTGCTATACTTTCCGGATCTCCATGAGTTGGTTCAGGCCATATGATTGGACGACCATCACATCTCGCTATTAAAAAGAATCGTTTCCGGATAGTTGGCGCTCCGTAATCCGAAGCGGTCAATTCATTCCAATCAACCTTATATCCTTGCCGTTTCAGTGCATTAACGAATACATTGAACGTTCGTCCTTTTTGTTTCTTATCCGGAAATCCATCAGCAGTTAGCGGTCCCCATTCTTGAAATTCAACAACATTCTCCAACATAATTACCCTCGGCTGTACGGTTGCTCCCCACCGAACACCAACCCATGCTAGACCTCGTACGTTGTTATCTCTTGGTTTGCCGCCCTTGGCTCTACTATGATGTTTGCAATCCGGTGAGAACCAACAGAGTGCAACCTGACGGCCTTTTACAACCTCGCGCGGATCGACATCCCAAACAGATTCGCAGTAATGTTTTGTTTCCGGGTGATTGGCACGATGCATTGCAATGGCAGCTGGATCATGATTGATAGCAATATCAACGCTGCGCCCGATTGCCAGTTCTATGCCGGTACTTGCTCCCCCGCCACCGGCGAACGAATCAACGATAATTTCATACACGCTGCTTCCCCTCCCGCGGCTCCCGATATCGTACGGACCATCCTGACATTGCAGGGACAATTTGAACCTGCTTATATTGCTGCTTTAATTGCTTACCGTATGCTATGGCTGCATTTTTATTTGGCAATGGCAATGTAGTAAACCAGCCAAAATCTTGTGTGACTTGCTTTCGATACGTATTCCTAGCCACGATTTCCGAACACTCCTTCGCGTCTAGGTTTGATTTTCTCTTTCCGTACTCGATCGATGATTAGGACTGCGATTTCATCGGTATCCCGATCTAACCTTCGAGACATCGCTTGGATCGAAATCCCATCTTCCCACATGCGCTCAACCCGTTCGATGTCTTTCATATCCCAGATGAAATCCATATCTTCCAACGCGATATACAGTTGCTTTCGTTCCTGCGTCATATGGCTGGTTGCAATGAGTTTGACAGGGTCTTGGTGATATCCGGATGCCCGTTTGGACGTTTTTCTTTCGGCTACCGCATTAGTCATCTTGGCATTCCCCTTCTTGAATCATATTTTCAAGAAAAATCCGTTCGATTTGCTCTTGTGTGAAAATGCCTTCGAGTTCCATGATCATCCCTCCAGTCGATAATTTAATTTCATGCCGGCCGCCTTTTCTTCTGGTGTAAGTTCCATAATCACTAAGAAATGTTTGCACATTTCGTAGATCCGCGACGCAATCGCCTGGTCAATGTCCATGAGTTGATCGACCGTTTTTTCAGAACTAACCATGATCGGCTTGTTGTTCAGGTACCGGTAATTGATCACCCCAAAGAATTGCTCCAGTTGGAAATCCGTTGGTGTTTTCCGACCTTTGAAAAGATCATCCCAGTATAAAACGTCAACGTTTTTCATGTATCCGATTTTTGTCTCCAGTTCATCCAAGTTGTCTTTTAGATTGTTAAAACCTTCGACGTGCGGAAAGTATAAAACGCTGATACCTTTCGTCAAGAGGTTGTTGCAAGCTGCCACTAGCAGATGTGTTTTTCCGGTCCCGGGAACACCAAGGAGCGCAATGCTGTTTTGCCGATCATACCGAACGTGATCAAACTGTCGATAATAGTTCGATGCGGTTTCATAGGCTCGCATCACACATGCCGGACGACCGTCTTTCAAGAAATTTTTGAATCCAAGTTTCCGCAGTTCGTCCGTCAGTTCGCTTGTTCGCATTAATCGCCGCGCCCGGCGTTGCTCCACACAATCACACATGCGCCAAATATCATTGTCGTTATCATCCTTCACAAGATAGCCCGCTTCATCGTTGCACTTTTTACAAAATATCGTCGCCGAGTTCGATTGGTTCATAGGCCTGTTGTTGCTGTTTTCTTCTAACCATTTCGTCGACGCTAAACGTGTCCGCTCGAGGATTGTTTGGAGATCGTCCATTGCGTTTACTCCTTTCATTGTCGAATTGCACAATTGAACCTCCAGGTTGTCCGCGTGATTTTTCTATTTCCAAACCTCGCTGGAACAGTTCATAAATCTTTGGCACGCAGTACGAAAATGTATTGATCCCGGCCCCTTCGTAGTGATCGAAGCTGTCGTTAATGCCGGAGATAATGATATCGATCGGCACTTTGTCTCTGTACAACTGAATTGCTTGTTGGAATGCTTTTCCCTTAGTTGCATAAGGTTTCCCCGTTCGAATTGTCATGTGAGCATCAATCGCCTCTAGCAATTCCTGTTCCCCGAAAAACTGTTCGTCGTGGGGGGATATAGGGGGGTTAGTAGTAGTAGTAGTATATTTCTTTAATATTTCTTTACGCGCCGCAGAGGACGCGCCAGAACTGGTCTCACGAGCATCGTCGGTTGGTATTTTACCAACTACCAAGTTGGTATTTTGCCAACTTTCGTCCGCTAAAGTTGGTATTTTACCAACCGTTTTTTCATCATGAGTTGGTATTTTACCAACTACCAAGTTGGTATTTTGCCAACTTTCGTCCGCTAAAGTTGGTATTTTACCAACCGTTTTTTCATCATGAGTTGGTATTTTACCAACTTCGTTTTGTGGTTCTGTTGGTAAATTGCCAACCCTTTCGCTATTCGTAACAGTTGGTGTTTTACCAACTCGGTCAGTAAGATTTCTTTTCAGTACCTCTGTCCACTTATCTCCATTGACCGATTTCAGGCTCACTCTCCACTGATCGTAGTCTTTGTTAAGTGTGATACGTTCACCATCGATGAAAATTACTTTTGCGTATTCAAGGTGTAGAAGTTCCTTCTTGATGTCTGACTTATGTACGCCGACCAATTCAAAATCAGAAGGTCGAAGGAGGGCACTTTTCTTTCCGCAACCATATGACATCCTAATAATCAGATCGAGTATGTTCCGCTGACGTTTCGAAAAATCCGTCTGCATAATCGAGCTGTAAAGTTCATTTGAAATTCGTGTATACTCGTCCGGTTGCGGGTTTGCCATGCTCTCCCCTCCTTCCCTTTGCTATGGCAACTGCAATGCTTGTCCATCCTGAATCGTTGAATCTTTCATATGGTTCATCTTCTCGATCTGATAAATCACATCGCGTGGATCGTAACGGTCATACTCGTGGTGACTGGTGACGATGGACCAGAGTGTGTCACTGCCTTGCACCGTATACGTTTTACTTGGTTTGTCCGGTACCGGTGACTTTGCATCACCAGTTCCGGTATATAAGGAAAACAATGTGCAGAGAGCGAGTCCTGCGATTGCTATGTGAGTTAGGTTGAGTTTCATAAAAGCCTCCTACACAAGCGTTTGTTGTTCTTCTGGAACAACTTCTGATTCTTCTTGTTGAGGTTGTGTTTCTAAATCATCGGCATTGTATTCAATGATCGGCACTTCGGATGTTGCTGTTTCTGTGATATCTTTACGTACTGATTCATCAGATCGCACCACTTGTTCCGCCATTTCGATACTGATGGGCAACCACTTCCACCCTGACCTTACTACCGTTTTCTTACACATTTCGATGTAATCCGATACCCATGGTCCGTTGTTTGCCGACTTGCTACGTGCTCTATGCAGGTCAATCTCTTGTTTCGGCATGTAGTGTATGTAATGACCGCCGTCTTTGAATTTTGCCACCATATATGCCCCACGAATCATTCCTGGTTGATCAAATCGTTCATCAGAACGTGTGTGCCATGGAATGTGTTTTAGATTCTCATCAAGTCCGTAAATCAGTTCAAAGAAGTCGTTTTCGTATACTTCATGTGCCGAAATGGATTGGATATTACCGGAACGTCTCGCGAGGTCGATCATTCCTTTGTAACCGATGATAAACTGCACTTCCGATGTTCCAGTGCGATTGTTTTTAAATGGCAAAAAGTAACAATGTCCAAGTAATCCTGGTTCAAGTCCTAGAGTTGCTGATTGCATTACGGATGCCATCAGACTCGGTATGGTGCATTCCAACAGTTTCGGGTTGGTACGGATTGTTGTAAGTGCGATCCGCAGGAGCCGTTCCTTATCGATATGTTTAGGTAGAACTTCTGCAAATGTAGGCTCCATTTTTTTTAGATATGCTGCGATTGTTTGGCTCGGCGTGGCCGCTTGTGAAGCGCCTTCCGCTTGGCTTACCAGTTTGTTTTTGTTATCTGCACGTGTCATGATTTATCCCCCTTACTTCACCGAGAATCTACGAGACAGACTTTCTTTTACATATTGTCCATAAAGATCCGGGTGATCTTTTTTGAATTTGGTAGAATCAAATCGATTGGATGCAACGGATTTCCAAATCACTTTCCGTTCCCCGATCCAACCCGATTCGTGTTCTCCAAGCATATCTTTTAGCTTGTTAGCTGCTTCGTCTTTCCGCTCACCGGCCGACTTTTCTTCTGTTTGCCAATACTCGAAATCTTCAAGTAACCTTTTTGCATCGGATGGTAGTTCAACGTAGGTGTCCGGGATGGATTTTGGATATAATGTATTGAGCAAGTTGCTGGATGCGTCCGAACCATCTATCATTGGCGGTATCCGCTTGACTACATGTTCATTCCAGAATTTTCTTTCCGCTTGAATAACCGCTTGAATTACCTCTTCATCCCGCTCGATAGGCTTGTACACAAATTTGTTGCCGCCAACTAAACAAGCAATCCACCAACGTTCATATCCAGTAACGGCCATGTAATGTTGACACTGCAGCTCATACGACCACGGAACCTTATCTTCTGCCCATTCGTCTGATAAGTAAGCAGAGGCAGTTTTCGCTTCGAAACCTTCTTGTTTACCGACGATCACACGGTCAAGGTTCGCCAGCATCCAAGGATAGTCAGGATGGCGAAGAATTGCATTTCTGCGCCTCACTTTCATTTCGCTTCGTTTTTCAAATTCTTTTGCTACTACATCCTCAAGTAAAGTTCCGAAATACGCCGCTTCCCCCGCTTCCTTTGGTTCGAATTCGCCGATCTTCTCCAGATACAACTCCACCGGGCTTTTATACTTTGAGAATCCAGTAATAACCGCAACATCACTGCCTCCTAATCCATTTTTCCGAGCCGCCAGCCATTCCTCGTGACTCATATTGACCGTTGATGCCAAAACATCCGCGCGCATAGCCATATCAATACCGCCCCTCTGTGTAAGAATAATATTCATTCCTTGCATCTTCTGGCGTTTTACACTCATCCCAGCAATTCACACAATACTTGCCAGCAATCCCCTCGTTCACTTGCTCGAAATGATGCAGTTCCCGGCAGTTGTCACACTCCTTGTATTGCTCGATGCAGTCCAAACAAACGAGACCTTCCGCTGTTAATTCTGTGTTTCGTTCTTTCGTTTCTTGGTTGCAGGCAACACAAATTGCTGTCATTGCATTCACCACGTTGTCCATGGTAGAATGCAAGCAAATAGGTTTTTCGAATGGGAGCTTGTCGATCTTGTCCATCGACAAGCTCTTTTTATCTGCGTAACTCATGAGGCCTGAACCCCCTTCAACATTTGTTTTTGAAGATCCATCACTGTCTGATTCCTCATCTCTTCAACCTTGCAGCCAGCGCATTCGGTTAATCGGAATGTGTTGTAATGACCGCACTCGATGCACTTCTGATCAAATTTCTGTATTTCAGGATGCACATGCATGTTGATGGGTAGCTGATTCAACTGGTTTCCCCTCCTCGCTAAGTTCAATTGATAACTGCTTGTCCAAGTTTTGTTTTCCTTTCTTCCGGCAAACAGGACCAGTTCCTAAACGGCGACTTCTTTTACCACTTAATGGTCGACCGCAAATCACGCAATTCTCGTATTCTTTCAATGTGGGACCTCCTATCCAATTGCTACAAGATCCGCTCGCAATCGGTTGATGATTCGCTCATAGGTTATATATTTCTTAGCCATCTGATTTTCAAATCCACAAAACTCAGCGACGGCACTACTTACGATCTCGTGGTATCCTGTATACATCCCCCAACGTTTTACGATATCAAGATTGAAATACTCCCCGTTCTCATGTCGGGAAACTACTGACCGATCCACTCGTAAATAATCCGCCAATACTTGTTGTGTCCAACCTTTTTCAAGGCGGCACCATCGAAGCAATTCCCCTAGTTCCTCCGCTCTCAAATCCACCACCCCCTTTGATGTGCAAAATTTGCACAAAATGGTATCTAGTTTGTGATGGCCTGCGATTGTACGATAAGGATGTACCACGCAAGACATCCTCGCACCATTACCTCAAATGTGTTACATACCTTCCACTTACTGATTACAACCGCTTATGTCGGCTTCTGACACCCAATTGTCGGTAGCTGACTCACTTCACCTACTTTCGACGCGATCTACGGCATCCAGCAGCATTCAACGGCAATCGACAAACTTCAGCTAAAAAAATCACCAACTTTTCAGTCGGTTTGTTAACTAGCATGTCCACCGCCGTTGCCCCTGGCATCAGCTGCCGGGAGCAAACTACCTTCCTCAACATTTCGCAAGAATCGCATCTCGCTCATTACGCAGTTCCAAGATTCGTTCGCGTATGAACGTCTGACGTTCCGAATCCGTGTTGCTTTTCGCATACTCCAAAGCCAAATGAGAATGTTCAACCGCTATTTCCGCAAGACGATCTTGGTCTGATTCAGGTAAGCGATGTATGTTAACCAAATCTTTTACGCCCCCTCTCGTTCTGAATTTCGAAGAATTCCAATCGCCACTTCTGCAACTTGACGGACAACAGGGTTACCTTTTTCAAATTCACGTTCAAACCACTCACGCCGTTCTTCTGGCGTCATCGTTATCACACCCGAAGGAGAATAAACTGTGATCTTGGAATTCCCAATCTCGTTGACCAAAGTAACCATGCTACCCCCTCCCCTTTACAGATGTATATGACTCTCCGCTCGTCCATGTTTCTTAGAATTGTTTGAGCGTCATTTCTTCGTGGATGCTTCTTGCGATGACCATCAATTCATTTGCTGCATCCTCTTTGGTGTAATGGGAGTCATCGACAAGTTCTATGATGACTCCATTAATTTGATTCAGGATGTTACCAAGTGCAGCGCATTGGCTGAGATTCACGAGTCCTTGCATCACACAACCCCCTAAGCGGTTTTTGAATGCTCTTGGCTTTCCGCAACAATCAAATCCAAAATCTGATTCGCAATGTCAATTGCATGTGGTGCTAAATCATCCGTCATGTTCACAGCACGTTTCAGGCCCAATGCATACCGGATTAATGGAGACATACCACTAATGATCTTGTGACGTTTGCCAGGATCAAGATCTGCCAACCTTTCCTGCATGGCATGCCGCACCCGATCCCATGCGCTTCTTGTCTGTCGCTCCTGTTCCATTTCCTGTAGCAGCTCCGATTTGATTTGTGCTTTTAACTCTGCAAGTTCTTGCTGAGTCATCCAGTTCTCGCCTCCTTGATTTGATCTTGAAGGAGATCGGTGATAGGGACTTTTAAAGAATCAGCAATCTTTTCCAAAAGAGGAAAGGAGGGATTTCTATCTTCGTTTTCTAAACGACTGATGTGTTCTTGAGTAACCCCTACGCGTTCCGCCAATTCCGTTTGCGTCATGTTTCTGCTTTCTCTTATTCGCTTGATGTTTTTTCCGTACACGTGACCACCTCCTTATGAATTAAATTATATGATCCTAAAGTCATATTGTCAATAAGTTTTTATGCCTATAAGATCAATTATTTTATTCACCATCATGTAAGTAGTACCAACACTTGACGGCACTTTAATGAACAATTACGATGAAGTTATAAAATATGTCTTATAGACATAAATGCCGATAGGAGTTAAAAATGGACATCGGACAACGAATTAAAATATTCCGCAAACAATACGGATATACAGCTTTAGAATTAGCTGAAGCACTACAAGTTTCGCAATCTCATATAAGTAGACTTGAAAACGGCACTCGACTACCATCTATTGATTTTTTGATGGAGTTTTGCGATTTCCTCAACATCACCCTTGGAGAGTTTTTTTACGACGGCCTGTCTGACTTACCAGACGATATTCAACAGCTTCTTACAGAAGCCAAAAGTCTTACTCCAGAGAAGCGAGATTTGATCATAAAACTCATTCAAGCGATGCGGTAATACATATGAAAGTTACAGAATTTGTTGGAAACCGTATTAAAGAATTGAGAAAACGGTTTGATATAAACGCAAAAGAATTAGCTTTATCAATCGGTGTATCTCAAAGTTTTCTTTCAGCTATTGAAAATGGTGTGAAAAAATGCTCGCTTGAAACCATTGATAAAATCTGTTCCACCCTTAACATCACTCTCAGCGAATTCTTCGCTGATGACACACAAGAATTGCCTCCAGACATACATAACTTGCTTCGTACCATCCAGACCCTTACTCCAACCCAACGGGAGCTTTTGGACAAGTTCCTGCGTGAAATGAAAGGAAGTGAATGATAGTGGCTTTTGACAAATTAACCGAATCAGTAAACAACCGAAAATTTTTCCTTAAGGTTCAAAAAGAAGTACTGGATACAGCGAAATCTTATATAGCAGGCGCCAGAGAAGAATTAACGCCTTACTTAAATAATGCAAAACTTCAGTGCGCTTTTAATTCCGATAGCATGTCGTTATCCATCATTGATCCATCAAAAACCATCTATCAGAATGATTTAACATACTCTTTCAAAATTAGATTTTCTAACAGTGAAAACCAATGGAAGCTGATAGTTTCTCACTACGGTTTAAGAAACGTATTTAAAACCGATCTTGGACAAGTTCCCCATACGTACGTTGGGCTTTCGCAAAAGCAAGTATCAGATTTTTACGTAAATATCGGGAACAATCTATTGGAATTCATCCTAAAAACATTCAAAGATATCGAGACAACTTAGCATTTCCATCATTGAACTGAACGATGATTAAAAGCAAAATCATTCACGACCGCTTGCAGATCTTCAGCACTCCAATTTTTTTCTTCAGCGAGCGCCAATATAGATAAGCATCTTTCAATATGCGATTGATTTTCTTTTGATTTTTTTTCAAATTCATTGCGTAAAATTTTAATGTCATCCATTTTTTTACCTCCCTACTTGATACTTCTTCGACGAATCTGACGAGCTATCATCCGATCTCTTGCAACTTATTGATACAGCCAAGAAACTCACCTCAGAGGAACGTAAGAAAGTAACTGAAATGCTTCAAACCTTCCTTGAAAGGAGGTGAAATAAATGACTATATCTGAGAAGAACAGCATCCTTCCGTGCCCTAAATGTGGAACAAATCAATTTTTTCGAAACAACAGACCTAGTGCACTTGTTAACTTGAAAGAAGGAACAAACGGAGTTCCCGAAATTGATAACGAAACTATTTTTCCGGTCCGTGTTTGGCATTGTAAATCCTGCCATTACATGGAGCTTAGTTGGGAAAACCCTATTTCGTTTACCACGGACTCACCCGAATAGAACCATCTGCATCTCGTACCTCTGTTTTAACAGCCGTCGTTGCCGCGGCGGCTCCTTTGGTTTCATCCAAGTAAATCCCAAGCATTTGAGGAAGTGCTTCCACTTCACCGCTGTAGGAATCACCTTTCATTACTCTGATACACCAGTCTCTAAGTGCTGCAATAACTTCCTGACGTTTTTCCATCCCTCTCCCTCCTTTCATGCCGTTGTGGCTTGTTCCATTGCTGACGAATTGCTAGAATCTGTGTTACAATCTTGAACAAGGAGTTCACGACTCTTAATGCCGAACAAGTCCTCCAACTTGTAAGCAACTCCTAATGAAACTCCACGCTCACCGTTTTCGATGTAACGGTAAGCTCGTTCTGTGATACCGACGATGGTTGCGACATCTCGGTAGGACATGCCTTTTGCGGTACGTGCCTGACGCAATTTTTGTCTCATACATCACCACCCCTTAAGTTTGTAAGAACCAATGGTTCTAACTTGATTTTAGTATAGTTGGAACTAATGGTTCTTGTCAAGCGCAGAAGGAGAAATTTTATGGCTAATTTTTCTGAACGCATGACCGAACTATTTGAAACCCGAAACGTAACAAAACGTGCTCTTTCACAAGCTGTCGATGTGTCTGAGCGAATGATTCAATACTATGTGACCGGTAAGAAAAGCCCCACGATGGAAACTCTTATAGCACTCGCCGATTACTTCCAAGTCTCCCTCGACTACCTCGTAGGGCGTTCAGATGAACCCGAGAGGAGGTGAGACAATGAGCATCGGAACCAACGAACACACAATACAAATCGATCTTCAAAACGCCCTCAAGCGGTACGTACCAAATCTAGATCAACAAACGATTCAAGGACTCGCAAAAGCAATTACTGAAGTGATAGATCGAAATAACCGAAATATCGAATACGATCTTAAAAGACAGTTAAACTTCTAAAACATACCTTTGATTCTTGCGTAATTCTCGATGCAGCGTGTTAATTCAGCATGAAGTTGAGCTAACGCTTTAAAATCATTACACGCTGCAATGCTTTTTTCTAAAGATGCAATCTGACTTTCTAGTACCTTTAAAACATCCATCCCTCTCACCCCCTCACGCCGAGCTTGAGGCTTGTTCCATAGCTGACGAATTGCCGGAATCTGTGTTACAATCAGGAACAAGAAGTACCTCATCAGGAACACCAAATAATTCTCTTAACTTTTTAACCGTTTCGTAACTTGGATTGCGTGTACCAGCTTCAATGTGTCGATAAGCCCGTTCTGTCATGCCTAACAGTTCGGCTGTGTATTTTTGCGACCATTTACGTTTATTGCGTTCTTGTCTGAGCCTAGGTCTCATTCATCACCACCACCTTGTTTTCAGGTACATTTCGTACCTCACACTTTGGATTATACAGGTACATATTGTTCCTGTCAACGGATTGGAGAAAAAAATGTCATTGTTCGGTGCCCGTCTTCGTGAACTACGTCGAAATACTGGCGTTTCCCAGAAGGAATTAGCTAATCATATTGGCGTAACTGAGCGTGCGCTACGTTTCTATGAAACTGGCGACCGCGAACCTACTATTGATCAACTTATTGCTTTAGCCCAATACTTCCAAGTCTCCCTCGACTACTTAGTAGGTCGTTCAGATGAACCCGAGAGGAGGTGAAAGACATGGAAATCACCATCGAAATGCTTCTTAAAGAAATTTTACGTTTACAAGCAACACAAACGGCACTTGCGGAAGTTTTAATGCGTGACTATAACATTAAACTTCCTCCGGATTGGATAGACCTGTTTCACAAGTACCAAATCGAGTATGCTCCTCGTTTAGGACTGCAAATCATTCCACACGAAATGTCGTCCCAGGAGCCAATGCTAAAACCGAACCTTCGTCTAGTCCGCAAAGAAGACGAGTAAAACGTTTCATATCAGATTCAGCGTGGTCGGTTGTTTGCGCAGCCGACTCCTCTTGACGCCTTTTTAACTCCTCGAGCACAATCTCCCTTACCCGTTGTTCATCCATCCCTCTCACCCCCTCACGCCGAGCTTGCGGCTTGTTCGTTTTTTGCATTATTAAGCGTTTCGCTTAATTGTTGATCAAAAAAAATTCTTACATCCACATCTAACGCTTCTGCAATCATGCGAATAGAATCAACATTCGGTTTGCGTCTTCCTGTCGCAATTCCGCAATACCAAGACACTGATCTTCCGCATTTTTTTGCAATGTGTGTCTTCGTTACGCCTTTCTTTTTTCTGATTTCCTCAATTTTCATATGAACAGGCATCAATATTCATCACCTCCCTATAAGCGTAACGCTTAATTTATGTTTTTAGTATAACTAAGCGTATCGCATATGTCAACACAAAATTAGGCTTATCGCTTAATTTATTTAACGTAACGCTCAATATTGTTATATTTAACTTGAGGTGAAGCCAGTGACAGATTTAGGTTCTCGTTTAAAGGATGCAAGAGAAAAAATGCGTTTAACTCAAATGGAAGTTGCTAATAAATTAGGAATTTCTAACGGTACTCTTTCTGGATACGAACGGAATTATAGAGATCCTGACACTGAAACTTTAAAAAAACTGGCCGATCTGTATGAAGTATCTGTTGATTATTTATTGAATGGAAAAACCGAAACGACATCGATCAGTCTCCCGGATCTCTCACCAAAAGAAGAGCGGGACATAGCACACGAGGTTGAAAAACTCATGTCGGGTCTCGAATCAGATGAATCAATGACATTCTACGGCGAACCAATGGACGAAGAAAGCAAAGAGCTTCTTAGAATCTCACTTGAAAATTCCTTGACTTTAGCGAAGAAAATGGCAAAACAAAAATTCACCCCTAAGAAATACAGGAAAAAATAACCTAGTTACAAGGGGACTGAAATAAAGAATAGCGGAGAAAGGGCGAACTTAAATGAATAACGAACTTAAATCTCTTTTGCAATCTGTACTTACTGAAGCGCTTGAACCCATTCATAAGGAACTTCAAACTCTAAATTCTCGTGTTGGTACCATCGAATCTGAACTCAAGGAATTCCGCCAAGAGACAGAAGCGAACTTCCAAGTCTTGAAAGCAGGAAATGAAGGATTGCGTGAACAAGTGTCCCAACGTGCGAAAGAAACGAAAGATCAGATCCAACACGCCCAAGAAACCGTACTCCATGAAATCAATGACATCAAACTGGATGTTGAATTTACGTATGAAAAAACGGCCAGAAATGAACTTGCTTTGAAAAGACTTCAAGCGAAGCAGTAATATCGTCGCATCCCACACAGGTGCGTGGATTGAAACAAGCGAAGCAGTGATTTCATAGTTCGCATCCCGTGCGAGTGGGTGGATGGATGGAAAGATGATAAAAAGAACAGTCGCCAGACTCATCAAACAACACAGAACCAACAACCCCTTTGAAATTGCATCACAGAAGAATATTGTGGTTCTCTTCGAACAACTCGGTCAAACATTCGGTTATTTTCATACTTTCAATCGCATCCGTACGATCCACATCAATTGCGACTTGGACAAGCACTGGCAAAGATTTGTATGTGCTCATGAACTTGGCCATTCCATATTGCACAAAAACGTAAATACACCGTTTCTAAGGAAGAACACCCTCTTTTCAGTTGATCGCATCGAACGTGAGGCTAACGGTTTTGCTGTTTGTCTACTAACTTACGAAGAGAAAATCTCCTATGGTGAAACGATTGAAAGTTTTTATTCAAGGAGCGGCGTGCCGAATGAGATGATTGAGAAAGGCGTTTTCGATCGTGCTCTTATCGCTTGTGAGCAAAAGGCTTCTTATATGGATTAATCAGCACAGAAACGGCACCAAAGAAACAGAAATGGTAGTCGTTTTTGCGGTTTTATGGAGTATGTCGAATTTTGTCTATTTTTATGAATATGAAATGGAGAAAGTGTATAATGAGAAACAAAACCTATAATATGTATTTAGCAAAAATGAATATTACTCGTGATTTGTTTAACCACAATAAGATTGATGAATTAATAAACAGAATTGTTGATGTATTGTCATCAGAATTTGAACCTATTGAAATTATCAATCGAGGATCAGTTTGGTGGTGGGCATTTGAACTCATCGAACATTTTGAATTTGAAGATAATCGTTTTTTGATTTGTTATCTGAATAAATTCAAAGACGATCAATTTATTAAATACGATAGGACAACTTTCGGAACGACATCATATACTATAAATGATCATGTGGTCGATCGTTCGATATTCATATTTAACCCAGAAACAGAATTAATATTATTTGAACATCGACCTAAAATCAGCATTAATCAATTCTGTTATTTATTCTCGAAATTAGTAGAAAAAAGAACAGGAATACTGGAAGTTGTTACACATGTTTTAAAAAATGAAGAAAATTTCATTAATCGAATTAAAGGATTGAGTAGAATCACAGCGGCAAAATTTTCACTCGTTCCTTCTAATCCTGATAACAACCCTCTTTTTGAACGGCTCGACAAATCACTTAGAATAGTACAAGCAACTCACTCAGAATTAAAAATTAAAGGAGATTCATTAAAATATGACAACACATTGTTAGAAGAAGGTGTATTGAGTGTTGTTAATGGTAATGGGAAAGCGGTAATCAAAGGGGAAAAGGATGGTCACATAGAAGCAATTGATTCGGAGTCGTTTCTTATTCATGAACAGTTCCATTCATCAGATACCTTTGTGAAAGAACATCTTCGTGATATACTATTGAAAAAAATAAGACTGAAAAAAAGAAGTGATCGAAATGACAAATGATGATTTACAATTCAAAAAAGTTTTTTTGAATTATTTGAAGGTTATAAATTTTAAGCTCTTTTCAATGATAGAGGTTTTTTTAGCATTGTCAGTAAGTGCAATTGTTGTTATTCTACTGAATCATACGACAAACCACGCTGCAGCTTCAACTCAAATTTTTTATTTGATATTCACTGCTTCTGCGACGATATTAGGAATTGTTGTTGCAGGATTTGCTATTTATGCTACGGTTGCTGATAAACAATTTATTGTTTTTTTACACAAAAGCAATGCGTTAAGCGGACTTCTTTTTCCATTTTGGTTAGGATCTATAATTTGGGCATTCCTGATTTGTACTTCCTTGATTTTTAATTTACCTGGATTGAATTTAACATGCAAAACATTGAATATTTTGGTTTTTTTGTTTTCTTTCTTTTTTGTGTTGGCTATTGGATACACAATAAGTTTAGTTGGATCAATATTTAAAGCTGGAATGTATCGAGCGGAATTTGAATTAGTCACTGAGAATAAACAAGAAAACAACACTGACTGAATGACTATTTTTTTGAAAATAAAATAGAACATATGTTTCTATTATTGGATTACAGCGGAGCAATAAATGGTTATCTCATTGAAACTTTAGATAAAAATGCATAACGGGCTCTCTATCTTTTTGTCAATTATACGAACATACATTCTATTGTATCTTTCATTCTATCCATCACTGTTGTCCTATATAATAATTACTAGATTAACGAAAGGAGCCGATTCCATGTCATCCTATCCAACGGATCTCACACATGTTGCTTTATATCTCAGGAAGAGTCGAGCGGATATGGAAGCAGAAGCGCGTGGAGAAGGTGAAACACTCTCCAAGCATCGTCGTGCTCTTTTTGAAATGGCAAAAAAATACCGGTATGCCATCGAGGACGTTTATGAAGAGATTGTGAGCGGTGAACGGATCATCGACCGCCCGGAGATGCAAAAACTTATACATACGGTACGTGAAGGAAAATACAAGGCTGTTCTCTGCATGGATCTTGACCGTCTTGGCCGTGGAAATATGGTAGACCAGGGTTTGATTCAGGATGCCTTCAAAAGCTCCAATACGCTCATAATAACGCCGCGTAAAGTATACAATCTCCAGGATGAAATGGACGAAGAATGGTCAGAATTTGAAGCGTTTATGGCTCGCCGGGAGCTTAAAATCATTACCAGACGGATGCAACGCGGTCGTAAACAAAGTGCAGCTGAAGGGAAGAGTATTTCAAAAAAGCCTCCTTACGGATATTTACGTGACGACTCATTAAAATTGTATCCGGATCCTGAAACGTCACCAGTGGTAAAAATGATTTTTGGACTTGCTGCGGAAGGAAAAGGACGCCGAACCATCGCTGCTAAATTGACAGATATGGATATCCCTACTCCCTCTGGTAAAGCGAATTGGGATGGCAGTACGATCACAGCCATCATAACAAATGAAGTCTATCTCGGTCATATCATCTGGGGCCGGATGAACTATAAGAAAAATCAACAATCCGATGGCAGCTATGTCCGTAAACGCGCTGACGAAAGCGACTGGATCGTACATGAGAATGCTCATGAACCTTTGGTTGATGCAGAAACGTTTGAACGCGCACGTTTCAATGCGACTAAACAAAAGCCTAAAGTGCCTGAAACAAGAGAATTATCGAGTCCACTTGCTGCCTTGATTTTCTGCAAAAATTGTGGTCATGCTATGCGCCGTCAAAAAACATACAATCGACCTTTTAATTCCCTGCTTTGCAATACTTACGGCTGTACAACCCGGGGCGCTCGGTTCGAGATCGTTGAGGAACGCTTATTGCATACTTTAAAAGATATGCTTCACGGAATCGAACTTTCTCCATCGATGGATAATGGCCAGCACAGAAATAAACTTGAATCTATGATTGAAATGACAAAGAAAAAAGTCGATAGTTTACAAGAAAGTATATCCGAGCTACAAAAGCAACGAAATAACCTTCATGATCTTCTAGAACGTGGTGTCTATGATGTGGATACATTCCTGGAAAGAAATCGAGTGGTAAATGATCGTCTTGAGCAATTGAATGGTGAATTGGATAGTTCAACATCTGAATTAGTATTGTTGAACGATGAATCACAAAAGCAAAATGACTTGGCTCCCAGGATATCACAGGTACTCGCTTCCTATGAGGCGGCTCAAACTGCTCAGGAGAAAAATGATCTCTTAAGAAGCATAATTGAAAGGGCTGTTTACGTGAGGCCACAAGAGTGGAGGAAAAAGGATCAGTTTGATTTAGAGGTGTATCTTCGTGTGTAGTTTGGATACATCATGGAGAATTATACTGGTTCACTTCACCATATCCAAACAGATTGCACATTTCCATCAGTTGCTTGACAAGACGGACACACTTTTCATTGTCGGACGATAAGTTATCACCATCAGAAAAGTGCACCGGATAGATGTTGTATAGATCCGGATTGTATTGTTTTTGTATCATATCCAATGCGAGCTGGTAGGCGGATGAGCAAATGGTTCCGCCACTCTCCCCTTTTGTGAAAAATTCATCCTCAGTGACAACTTTCGCTTCCGTGTGGTGTGCAATAAATCGAATGTCAACATGTTCATATTTGGTGCGCAAAAAACGCACCATCCAGAAAAAAAACGTGCGGGCGATATATTTCTCAAAAACGCCCATTGATCCGCTCGTATCCATCATTGCCAGGATAACTGCATTGGAATGGGGAATTTTTACTTCTTCCCACGTTTTAAACCGCAGATCATCCGGCGAAATTTTCTGAAGACCGGGATTTCCGGCAAGGGCGTTTCGTTTCAAAGTTTCTAAAATCGTGCGTTTTTTATCAATATTTCCAATTAATCCTTTTTTGCGAATATCATTAAACCGTATATCCGGAATGGTGATTTCATCATTTTGTTTTCGTTTTAAATTGGGAAGTTCAAAATCTTCAAAAATAATGGCTTGCAGTTCCTCGACGGAGACTTCCGCTTCATAGTAATCCACGCCCGGCTGATCTCCAGCGCCTTCTCCTTTTCCCGGACCTTGTGCAGGTTGGCCATCCTTTCCTAACACATCCCCCACTTTGCTTTTGCCGCTTCCTTGGCCTCCATGGGGGGATTTGTTGTAGTTATAGCGAAATCTGTATTCCTCAAGGGAACGAATGGGGACCTTCACGATCTGCCGCCCATCAGTCATGATAATGCTTTCTTCACTCACAAGATCCCCAAGGTTTTTTTTGATTGCCTCTTTCACCTTTTCCTGATGGCGCTGCTGGTCTTGATGTCCTTTGCGATGTAGGGACCAATCCTCCCGTGATAGCGTAAACCGTTGATTTTCCATATTCGCCCCTCCTTCCTGAATTCTGGGCTTTCCCCTAAAATGGTCATTAAGCCCCCAAGACCTTCGGAACTCCGAACAACTTGGAGGCTTAAAGAAATACTGACTACCGAATCAGATCCACTATCGGTTCAGAAGACTGCCCACGTACTGCAATAATTCGTTGGCACAAATCGGACAATATCCGTGTTCTTCCATTAACCGTTTGGAAACTTCATTGATTTTTTTCAATTGACTTGCATCTGGTGTCTTGTTGGACGTTGTAATCTTTACAACATCTTTGAGATCGGCAAATAACTTCTTCTCGATCGCCTCGCGCAACCGTTCATGGGAATTGTATTCAAATTTTTTCCCTTTCCTTGCATATGTGGAAATCCGAATGAGGATTTCTTCCCGGAACGCTTTTTTCGCATTTTCCGAAATGCCGATTTGTTCTTCAATCGAGCGCATCAGCTTCTCATCAGGATCGATTTCTTCACCTGTAATGGGGTCTCTGAGCTTCTGCCAGTTGCAATACGCCTCCACATTATCGAGGTAATTCTCCAACAATGTCCTTGCAGACTCCTCAAATGAGAAAACAAATGCTTTCTGTACTTCTTTCTTCGCCATATCATCATATTCTTTCCGTGCAACTGCAATAAAGTTGAGCAATCGCTCTTTATCTTCTTTGGAAATGGACGCATGTTGATCCAATCCTTCTTTGATCGCCCGCAATACGTCAAGTGCGTTGATACAAGCGGTATCACGGCGAATCAAAGCACTGGAGATCCGATTGATCACATAGCGCGGGTCAATGCCGCTCATTCCTTCATCGGTTGCTTCCGACTTCAATTCGTGGAGATCCTTATCCTTAAAGCCTTCCACAGATTCTCCGTCGTACAAGCGCATTTTCTTCACCAAATCCATACCCTGCTTTTTGGATTCCTTTAAACGGGTCATCACGGAGAAAATGGCTGCTGTCCGCAATGCGTGTGGAGCGATGTGAACCTCTTTGAGATCGCTTTGTTTCACCAATTTTTCGTATATTTTGATTTCATCCGATACACGAAGGTTATACGGAATCGGCATGACAATCATCCGGGATTGCAATGCCTCGTTTTTCTTATTGGATATAAATGCTTTGTATTCCGTTTCGTTGGTATGTGCTACGATCATTTCATCCGCAGATATCAAAGCGAATCTCCCAGCTTTGAAATTTCCTTCTTGTGTCAGGCTGAGCAAATGCCAGAGGAATTTTTCATCGCATTTCAACATCTCTTGGAATTCCATGAGTCCGCGATTCGCTTTGTTCAGTTCGCCGTCAAACCGATAGGCCCTGGGGTCCGATTCCGATCCGAATTCGGAAATGGTCGAAAAGTCAATGCTGCCTGTCAGATCTGCGATATCTTGGGATTTGGGATCGGATGGACTGAATGTTCCGATTCCGACCCTTTCATCTTCTGATAAGAGCACGCGTTCGACGACGACATCTTCAATGCGATTGTGATACTCTGTTTGCAGCTTCATCCGACACGATGGACAAAGATTTCCTTCAATTTTTATGCCATACTCTCGTTCAAACTCCGGCCGTAATTCATTGGGAATCAGATGCAAAGGTTCTTCATGCATCG
Source organism: Fodinisporobacter ferrooxydans (assembly GCF_022818495.1). Taxonomy (GTDB): domain Bacteria; phylum Bacillota; class Bacilli; order Tumebacillales; family MYW30-H2; genus Fodinisporobacter; species Fodinisporobacter ferrooxydans. Next base: position 119,504 of record NZ_CP089291.1, read on the forward strand.
GGCAACCCTTGATACCATATAGAGCGCCGGCATCTGTTTTCGAGTACCGTTCCAATCCACGTTTTAACAGTGTAACGATGGTTGACTTGCCACCGCTTACGGGTCCCATAAGCAACAAAATCCGTTTGCGTACATCCAGCCTGCGAGCAGCCGAGTGAAAATATTCTTCCACCAGCCGTTCCAATGCATCATTTAGACCAAAAATTTCATGGTCAAAAAAATGATACGTTTTCTTTCCATAGTCATCCTCTTCTATTCCAGCCGTAGCAATCATATCGTAGATTCGTGCATGTGCAGTCATCGCTACTTTTGGATTCTGCCTGACGATATCCATATACTCCCGAAATGAACCTTCCCAAGCGAGTTGCTCTTCTTGCGCCCGATAGGCAACCAGTCGATCCAGGAACTCCATCCTCTTTCTCCCCCTCGTTGAACCGGGCCTGTGCGCTTCGCAAAGCCGGTCTTGTTTATCAAAATATAGTAGAGAGGCTTCTTCAATATGCCAACATGTTGAATAACTTTGGATAGTTCAAGCAAGTCGTATAATATATGTATGCATGGCTTTTCTTGCAGTTGCCACTTGTTTGCATTCACCGACAATTATTTCAAAACAAAAAAAACCATCCCCGGCATTTTTAGGAGATGGTATACGATATGCAAGCCGTTCAATTGACTATACGAGTGGTTCATTCCAATCGATCAGTTCCTGTCTGCAATCCGGGGAATCCCAATTGCCGCATTGCTTCAAATGCCACGATCGCCACTGCATTGGACAGATTGAGAGAGCGAGCGTCTGCTTTCATTGGAATGCGGATACATGTTTCCGCATTTGCCCGCAGCAACTCTTCCGGCAATCCCTTTGTTTCTTTGCCGAATACGAGAAAGTCATCCGCTTGATATGCTACATCCGCATAGCTGTATTTTGCCTTTGTCGTCGCATACCAAAAACGTCCATCCGGGTATTTGTTTTGCAATTCGGCAAAGGAATCATGGTATTCGATATCCGCCAGGTACCAATAATCCAATCCTGCACGTTTCAGATATTTATCATCCGTCGAAAATCCCAAAGGACGCACTAGGTGCAAACGAATGCCCGTACCTGCACACGTCCGTACGATATTCCCTGTATTTGGCGGAATTTCTGGTTCGACTAACACAATATGCATATTCCTTCAACGTTCCTCTCTGCAAACTTCCCTACTATTATACCAAAGCAAGCCCGAAATTTCTCACGCGTACCATGATTGCCGCCATCAAAAAGTATGCGAAATGTACCTTTAAAACACTCTGGCTTCTGGCTTTGGCCTCTGGACTCCGGCCTCTGTAAGATTTAAAACTGATCCGGCAATTGGAAAAATAAATACTTTGTATTCTCCGTCCAGGCATAGCTGTCCCGATATTCCCAATACCGCCGATGACTCTCCACCGTATGTGCATTGACAAGGGGGCGATTGTACACATCAAACGCCACGATAACCGTATTATGTGTAAAGTGTCCATCCCCATCCCAGTCATAACAGATGACATCGCCGATCTTCAATTCCCTTGGGTCCTCTACGATTGTCGCATGCCAATGCCCGTTTCCGCCCAAAAACCAGCGTAAACTGTTGGCAACACTCCAGGAGTAGCTCCAGTTATCATTGGCGCCTCCCCCATGTTGATACCACCATCCTTTGCTGCGGTTTCCCATATGTACCATGGGGGCACGACCGGCATGAATACATTGGGAGACAAAATTTGTGCAATCGACTTCAAATTTCCGATATCCCGGATTAAAACGGTCCCACCATTTTTCTGCATATTTCATCACTTGCATACGGTCATACAAATGTTTTCTAGTACGATTTTGTTTGAGAAATTCCTGATTTTCGTCTTCACTCCCCCCGTTTCCAAGTGAATTTTCTATCATTTCTGCAGACTGCGAGTGATGCTTTCCTTCCACTTGTGTTCGACACCGGATAATTTGCCAATTTCCATGATAGGGGGTGATTTCAAGTACGTGGCGATAGATCCTGGCTTCATCCTCATAATTGGCTCCATCCCGATAGATCCATTGAATTCGCTCGGCGACTTCTACGGTCGCCAATTCCCGCTTTTCATCCCAATCAAAAGCGACAATCGCCACATCCGTCGACGTCTTTTTCGTTCGCATGTTGCGAGCCTGACAAAGTTTATGATGTGCCGGTATTTCTCGAAAAATAAGATCTTCATGAGATCGGTGCCATTCGAAAAGATGCTCGGGATCACCTGTCAACCAAGCATGGTTTTTTCCCCGAAAATACGCCTGTACAAATGCTTCCATCTCCTGATTTTTCATGGTTCCGCTCCTTCGCTCACCGATAAATGATCCCTTGCGTCTCCCCTGCCGAGAATCGGTTCAACCGTTCGATGACACTCGGACCTGTCATTCGCGGCAAATGATCGCCAATTGCCGAAATCCACCATTAAAAGAAATCCGCCAATCGAAAGAAATCTTGCCATTGAAAGAGGTCTCACCAGAAATGCCATTGGCAATGCGCAATGCCATTCGAAATATCTCTGCGCCCCATGGTTGGCATGATATCGCTCTGTACTAGGAACCCTATGCAAAAACGGATTGTACAAATGAGAGAAAAAATATCTTTACGAAATAAACATTTTTGTTATACTGATATACGAAACTTAGTTTTACTAGATGCAACGTTGGAGGAATGAATATGGAACAGGAAAAAAATACGGTTCGTGCCGTTGAACGAGCTCTTGATATCCTCCTCTGCTTTACTGGTACGGAAAGTGAACTGGGACTGAGCGAAATTTCCAAACAAGTCGGGTTGCACAAAAGCACAGTCCATCGATTGCTGGCTTCTCTGGAAAGCCGGGGATTTATCCGGAAGCATCCGCAAAGCGAAAAATATCGCCTTGGCTGGAGTGTTCTGGAATTGGTAAAGCATGCATTCCAGTCCAACGAACTTGCATCCATCGTTTTGCCGGAAATGGTTCAACTTCGCGATCGAATTAATGAAACGATCAGCTTGTATATACGAGCCGGACATGAACGGATTCGCATCCAGGCAGTCGAAAGCCATCACCCCATTCGCAGTGTTGCAAATATCGGACATCGATTTCCGCTCTATATTGGCGCATCCGGAAAAGTCTTGCTGGCATTTTCCGATGATTCTGTCCGACAATCTGTTTTTCTGGAAATGAATGAACGCTTTTCCAAAACCGAACTGGAAAAGCAACTGAATGACATTCAGGAAAAAGGGTTTGCCGTCAGCATTGAGGAACGGGAACCTGGAGGAGCTGCCGTTGCGGCGCCTATTCTGGACCGCCATGGCCAGTTGATTGCCGCGTTATCCGTATCCGGGCCTGTTGACCGCTTTCATGCACAGGCAGTGGAGCAATTTTCCAAGGAAGTAATCGCTGCGGCGGAACAGATTTCCAAGATGCTCTTGTACTAATTTCTTTTGGAAATCACACACTATGAGAAATGCTGGGCTTAGGCCCTTTTTCTTTGGCCCTCATACGTGTTTGATTATATATGTATAAAAATACAATGGAATCTTTCGGTAGGAGTGGAAAACAGATGAAAAAACATACAGTAATCGTTATGGAAGGCGACCAAACAGGCCAAGAACTGCTGGAGGAATCACTGCGAGTTCTCGATCCATCTGTAACAGGTGTTGCTATCGAATTTCAGCGTTTTGATTTAAGTTTGGAAAATCGCCGCAACACAAAGAATCAGGTGGTATTTGAAGCTGCTGCCGCTATGCGGGAAACCGGATTTGGACTGAAAGCCGCTACGATTACACCGGAGACCAAAGGGGATGTCGGCAGTCCCAATGCGATTTTGCGTGAAGAAATTGACGGTACCGTGATTATCCGTACCGGTCGCAGAATTCCGGGCATTCAGCCGACAGCCGGCGTGTATTCACCGATTTCGGTTGTCCGTATGGCCGTTGACGATGCATATGGAGCAAAAGAATGGCGAGAAGGCGATGGTTTGGATGAAATCGCCTATCGGACGGAAAAAATCACGCGCAAGACTTGTCGCGGCGTAGCGGAAGTCGCTTTCCAGACAGCGCAAAAAATGCGGGCAAAAGTTTTCGGCGGTCCCAAATATACAGTAAGCCCCGTATATGAAGGCATGTTAAAAGAAGAAATGGATGCTGCAGCCAAGCGCTATCCGCAAATCAAATACGAACCGCAATTGATTGACGCCACATACGCATTATTGATGACGACAACAGGAGATCCGCTTGTGATCCCTGCATTAAACCGGGACGGAGATTGCTTAAGTGATTTGGTATTGCAAATGTTCGGTACAATCGCCGGTTCTGAATCGATCCTGTTAAGCTTCAACGAGGATTGGACGCCAAAAGTGGTGATGGCGGAAGCTCCACATGGCACCGCTCCCGGGCTTTTCAAAAAAAATGTCGCCAATCCGATGGCGATGATTCTGGCTGGTGCATCATTGCTGTCGTATTTTAACGATGATGCAGCATCTCTTGCATCCCGCGCCATTTATGAAGCGACATTGGAAGCGATCGTTGACGGTGTGCGGACGGCAGATCTTCATGGCAGCGCAGGGACGACAGAATTTACGGATGAAGTCATCCGGCGGGTACGAACAAAAATTGAAGTATGGAGCACATTGGGTTAAATGTCGATTGTTTTCGATACAATTTCCATGAAAATAGGGAGATAAGGGCAGAAATGTTTCTGTCCTTTTCTTTTTCCATCTAAAAAACACCCTCTGTCAGAAAAATGTTATATGCGATTCCATTTCAAATAACTCTCTATTAATAAATTTTATCTACTAACAATTTTTATAACATATTAAAAATTGGTATGTTTTCCTCCAGAACGTGAATACTACGTTTTGTCATTTAGCAGATTTCAGATGCAATGCTAACGATTCCGACAATAGAATGCGTTTCAGGAGTGAAAACATGTGGACACAGTACTCATTAGCCGGATGATGATCGGCATTACACTAGGCTTTCATATCATTTTTGCCACTCTTGGCGTAGGCATTCCTTTTATGATCCTGTTGGCCGAGTGGTTCGGGATGATTCGAAAGGATCCGCAATACAGCCTGCTGGCGAGGCGGTGGGCGCGCGGTTATTCGATTACTGTCGCAGTTGGCGTTGTGACGGGAACGATCATCGGATTGCAGTTATCTTTATTTTTCCCTGGGTTTATGCGGATTGCCGGACATGTCATATCTTTGCCGCTGTTTTTGGAGACGTTCGCGTTTTTTTTCGAAGCGATCTTTCTCGGCATATACTTATACACTTGGGATCGTTTCAAAAAGCCGGTCACACATCTGTTGTTGTTGTTTCCCGTTGTCATCGGCTCGGGATTGTCCGCCTTTTTTATCACAACCGTCAATGCTTTCATGAATACGCCACAAGGATTCACCATTCGAAACGGAGTCATACTTGAAATCGATCCGCTCAAATCGATGTTCAATCCTGCCACGCCTACGGAAACAACACATGTCATTGCATCGGCCTATATGACTTGTGCCGCCGTTTTGGCCGCAATCAGCGCATTTTATATCTTGCGCGGCAAACGGATCGATTACTACCGGAAAGCTCTGCGCTTGACTGCCGGAACTACGTTCGTGTTGACACTGGCAACATCGATTATCGGCGATCTGTCGGGAAAATTTTTAGCAAACCAGCAGCCGGAAAAATTAGCGGCAGCAGAATGGCTGTTTCATTCGGAATCACCTGCCGACCTATTGATCGGCGGCGTGCTTGACCCTGTTACACAGCAAGTGAAATATGGGATTAAAATTCCCGGACTGCTCAGTTTCCTTGCACACGATGATTTTCATTCAAAGGTTATTGGTTTAAATGAATTCCCCAGGGATTTATGGCCGCCGCTCTTTGTGCATTATCTATTTGATTTGATGGTTTCCGTCGGAATATTCAGCGCGGCTGTCACCGCTTTTTTTGTATGCATTCGCTATCTGATCAGCCGCCTGGAATGGAATCGCTGGCTTTTGCGCGCACTCCTGATCAATGGACCGCTGTCGATGCTGGCGATTGAATTTGGTTGGACGTATGCGGAAATCGGCCGTCAACCATGGATTTTAAGGGGGTATATGAAAGTGGCGGAAGCGGCCACCACATCCCCGCAAGCCGGCAGCATGCTCGTTGTATTCTGCGCCCTCTACCTCGTCCTTGGAATCCTTAGTTCCTATATTTTGATGCGCATGGCAAGCAGCAATCCGGTGGAAAATGAAATGGAAAAACGGGGAGTGAAATGGAATGCCATATGAATTGATCGGAATTTCCGTTTTATGGATATTTCTTTATGGGTATGTAATCACCGCTTCCATTGATTTTGGCGCCGGATTTTTTTCCTACTACGGTAAAATGACAGGCAAAGGCGAAATGATTCATGCGGTCATTTCCCGCTATCTTTCACCCGTGTGGGAAGTGACGAATGTTTTTTTGGTGTTCTTTTTTGTCGGCATTGTCGGGTTTTTTCCGGAAACGGCATATTATTACGGCACAGCATTGATGGTGCCTGCATCGATTGCCTTGCTTTTGCTAGCCATTCGCGGGTCATTTTATGCGTTCAGCCATTACGGAAATCCCAAAAGTCATATCTACCATCTACTCTACGGCGCAACGGGATTATTGATTCCTGCCGCCCTCTCTACCGTCCTCACCATTTCCGAAGGCGGATACATCAGCAAACTTGGGAATACAATCACCTTTCATGCAGGAGCATTGTTTGCCAGCCCATATTCCTGGTCAGTCGTATGTCTGGCATTGGTTAGTGTCATGTTTATCAGCGCAACGTTTCTCACGTATTATGCAAACAAAGCGAATGACCGGCAGGCGGAAGAAATTTTGCGGACATGGGCGTTATTTTGGAGTTTGCCGACGATATTTGCCAGCATTTTAACCTTTATGGCGTTATATGTACAGAATCCGGAACATTTTAGCCGCATGATGAACAACAGCTGGTGGTTTATTCTTTCCTTGGCTTTTTTCCTAAACGTTGTCCGCTTGCTGATTTTAAAGCGTTCCTACGGATTTGGATTTGTTTCTGTCATGCTGCAGTTTTTTACCGCTTTTTGGGGTTACGGGGCATCCCATTTGCCATATCTGCTTTATCCCTATCTGGTTATTCAATCAAGCATGACAAGTCCCAAAATGGCGCTTGCATTGATATGGGCGTTTATCGGCGGACTTTGTCTGTTCATTCCTTCCATTACTCTGCTGTTACGGTTATTTTTATTTAACGCGAACTATAGGAAAGGTGTAATAAAATAACACGGCTGCCGTTTCAACCCCTTTGAAGCTCTGAAAAAGGGGTTTTTGTGTCTAAACGTTCGTTTCTTTTACCGATACTAGTAAAGGATTGCCAAAAGCACTTGTTAAACATTCGGGAAAATCCTTTATCCTGAACCTTATCGACATTCGATACGTCTTTTACCATAAGAAAGAAATCAGGGAGGGTAAAATGAAACAACGCTTCCGCAAAGTTATCAGACGACTCGTTTTGGTTTTGTTGATCCTGCTGTTTGCCAATATCGGCTTTTCATACTATTTTCAATCCGTGTTCCCGATCGCCAAAATACTCGATGCAAATGTACATCAAGATGTAAAAAAGCATCACGGTACGTATGTGCCGCTGAGCGCGATTCCGCAAACATTGCAGCAAGCGATGATTGCAACAGAAGACAGACGTTTTTTTACAGATCCCGGAATTGATCCGATCGGAATCGTGCGCTCGCTTTTCGTCGATATCAAAAATCAGCACTATACAGAGGGTGGCAGTACGATCACACAACAGTTGATTCGCAACGTGCTGCTCAACCAAAACAAGACACTGATACGAAAAACGAAAGAAGTGATTCTTTCCATTGCCGCCTATCAACAGATCAGCAAGCCGCAGATTCTGGAATACTATCTGAACGACATCTACTTTGGTCAAGGCGCATATGGTGTGGAAAATGCAGCCATGACGTATTTTGGCAAGCCTGTGCATGAATTATCGGATGCCCAGCTGACGATGCTGGCCGGATTGCCCAACGCACCTTCCTATCTGGACCCGTTTCATTCTCTGCAAGCTGCGAAAGAACGGCAACAAATCATTTTGGAGAATTTGGTGGATGTAGGATATATCTCGCAAACTCAGGCGGATGTATGGTATAAAGAACCGCTGCACTTAAAGGGGACGCCGGACCAGAAGCAAACGAATCAGAATCCATAGAAAACGCATGATTTCATGCAAATATCACCGCAACTTCCCGCATCCAAAGGCATATGAATACAGAAACACTACTTGGATTGCGGGTGAACCGTATGTTTTCAAACATGCCGCCATGGATGAAAGAGATTCTGAAAGAATTTACGAAGCCCCCCACATTCTTGCATCATCACACATACCAAAAAACAGGCAGTTCTCAGCCAAAATCAGATAAAACAGGTGGAGACGGGGATTCATATTCCAATGATGGAAAAAAAAAAGTGAATCGCAAACATTTTTCCGATGATTCTTCCTCCCCGACCGATCCGCCAGCAAAGGGAAAATCCGCGTCCCGTAAATCGAAAGCCTCCACAAAATCCAACGGGAGCGGATTTGCTCTTGGAACTGCCCGATCGGAAGAGAAAGATTCCCTGCATCCCGATTACGACATGCGGGTGCTGCAAGCATATCCGTTTGCTGTACAAAACGCATCTGTCCACCAAAACATCATAAAAATTGAAACAGGCAAGGATGCGTTTCTGGCCTTTAAAGCCACACAATTGCCGGCCGAACGGATTTTGTTCATGAATCGGGCATTGCAATATGTGAGACACAAAGGATTTCAGCGCTTTAGCCCGATGGTTGTCACAAAACAGGGCAAAGCGTTTGTAAAAGACGGAGTGCAAACCTATTATGTGACTCGCTGGATCGATGGAGCTCCTGTTGATTTCTCACAATTGACGCAGCTTGGAAAAACGGCTGACACACTTGCCCGTTTTCATGAATCATCGATCGGATTTGAGCTGATCGGCAGACATCCGAAAATGGCGTTTGATTTATACCAACGCTATTTGGAGCGCAGTCAGCAAATGGCTTCCTACGTCCACTTTTTACAATCCAAGAGCAAACAGACACAGACGGATAAACTGATCATCAAACATGCGGCAAATTTCCATCAACAAGCAAGTTACGCGCTGTCTTTATTAAAACAGCCGATCGTGCTGAAACATCTGGATCGTGAAGAAGATACGCCGGGCCTTTGCCACCTGGATGTGGTGGAGCGAAATGTGATCATGCATCCATCCAAACAAGCCTATCTGATTGATTTTGATCATATGACATATGCCCCCCGCGTTCTCGACCTGGCACATTTGATCCGGCGCGGCATGCAAAAAACCGATTGGTCCTCACAAGTAGCGCTGGTCTCTTTGATTAACTACAATGGAATTCGGCCATTGGCACATCCCGAATACCTGATTCTGGAAGCTTTACTGGCGTTTCCACACCGCTGGTGGCGGCTTTTGCAAATGTATGCAGACACTCCCAGTGCGTCGATCCAGCCGTTGCTGGAAACGATGTTGCACCAGGAAACCAACCGCCAACAATTTCTCCGTTCCTTCAGCCAACAAGTCACCCGGCACAAAACCGTATCATGATGTGGGAATTTTTGTTAAACAGACTCCAACTGTTGAATGGCCTGCAAAATCTCATGTTTTACAACTTCATCCGTCTCCTGCTCCAAAGCCGTGTGCAAAAACGGGATCTGATCACTGCTGCCGATCTGCCCCAGGGACCAAGCGGCAGCAGCCCGAATTTCCTCCCGAGGATCCTCTACAAGTGCCTTTAGTTTGGGAATCGCCCGTTGATCATGCAAATTCCCAAGAGCGAGAATGGCATTTCGCTGCATCACTTTCAATCCCCGCCATGCCAATGCCGTATGACCAAAGATACGCTTGAACTGGCGATTGCTCATTTCCAAAATCGCCATCAAATCCGGATAGGCCAACTCCGGCTCGGGCAGAAACTGTTCATGCAAACTAAGCAACAGGTTCGGATGCTTGTTTTCCGGACAGACAACCTGACACGTGTCACATCCCCAAATCCTTTTTCCCAATTTTTTTCGATATTCTTCCGGAATATGTCCTTTCATCTGTGTAATGTAAGAAAGGCACTTGGAACTATTTGTCGAAAAGGGTGTTAAAGCGCCGGTCGGACATGCCGTAATACAGAGATCGCAGTCTCCGCATTGGGAGAGTATGGGTTGTGACCATTCGGCAAATGGCAAATCGGTCACCAATTGCCCCAAAAACACCCAGGATCCATGCGCTTCTGTAATGATCGAGCAGTTTTTCCCGACCCATCCGATCCCTGCGCGATTGGCGACTGCACGATCGACCATCGGACCCGTATCGACAGACATATGGTATTGAAACGGATGTCCTGCATACACTTCCAATTCAGCAACAAGCTGCACCAATTTCTCCCTTAAAACATGATGATAATCTTTTCCCCAGGCATACTTGGATACCATGCCGCGAATCCCCTCGGCAGGCTTTCTGGTGCGATCCGTCTGCGCTGTTTTGTATGCGATGGCAATGGCAATGATCGACTTTGCATCAGGAACAAGCAGGGAAGGGTCCATTCGTTCCTCGATCACCGGATGTTCAAAGCCTGTTTCATACCCATGTTCCCGATAGGCTTCCAGTATCGGCTTTAATTCCAAAAAGGGACGAGCATCTGTCACTCCGATTGCATCAATGCCGATTCGCTCGGCGATGTCTTCCAAAATCCCGCGTGTGAGCAACTGACTCATTTGGGAATCGCCGCCCTCGCCAGCTCGTCGCAGCGTTCATTCCAGTCGACACCGCTATGGCCTTTTACTTTCTCCCATTTCACGTGATGATGATCCTGAAGCTGCAAAAGTTCCTGCCATAATTCTTTATTTTGCACCGGTTCTTTCTTGGAATTTTTCCAACCGTTTTTCTGCCAATTCACATACCACTTTTGCCGAAAACAATTGATCAGATAGGCGCTATCACTATACAATGTGACGTTGCACGGTTCCCGCAATGCCTTTAATGCTTCAACAGCGGCAACCAACTCCATTTTTTGATTTGTTGTCAAGCGGTCGCCACCCGATAACTCTTTTATATTCTCACCATACATCAGTACCGCCCCCCATCCGCCCGGCCCGGGATTGCCGGAGCAAGCACCGTCTGTATAGATCGTAACATCTTTCACGTATCCAACTTCCTTCCTCATCCATCTTGAAAAATTATCCAGATTAAATTCATTGCTCATTTCCGCTCCTGTTCATTGCTATCCATTTGTTGGCATCATAAGAAATAAAGGCTAGGAAATACTAACACCTACACAAAAAGAATGGTTACGAACGTCTGAAGGAGGGAACGGTAGTTATTAGAACAAGTGTATCATAGTGAAATTGCGATGAAAAATCGAAATCAATAGGAAAAAGGAGGTGTCTGCTTGCTATCAAAATCATTGGTGATTCCCTGCTTGATAGTGGCACTCCTTCTCGTGACAAGCATATCCTCACAAGCAGCAGGAACAGAGGCCCCTATGAGTTCCATACGGGATCTTTATGTGAAACATGTGAAAATGAAGAGAAAATTAGTAGCCTTGACATTTGACGATGGACCGGATCCCAGATATACTCCGAAGATTATTGAAGAGCTAAACAAATTTGGTGCAAAAGGAACTTTTTTTGTCATCGGCATGCGGGCAAAACGATACCCGGATCTTTTAAAATTAGAAATCGCCAATGGAGATGAGATTGGAAATCACTCTCTGAACCATCGGTTAACGAAACTTATCCAGATTGAGGATATCGAAGGCTGTGATCAAGTCGTCTTTGATGCAACCAATCATCACACACGGCTCTTCCGTCCACCGGGTGGATTTATCAGCAAACAAATTCTTGACAGCGCAAGTAAAGCAAATGAGACGGTCGTAACCTGGAGTTGGGATGAAGATTCCCGCGATTGGTCAAAACCAGGAGTCTCCAAAATTGTAAATCGCGTACTGAATCACTTACATCCCGGTGATATTATCTTATTTCACGATGGTGGAGGAAAACGGGATCAAACCATTGAAGCATTGCCGAAAATATTGGAAGGGATTCGAGAACAAGGATTTCAGTGTGTAACTGTATCTGAATTGATTCAAAACTTTGGCGGTACATAGGATTGAAAAAACTTGGCATTCATCCGCACAAAATACCAAGATGGTCCGGAAAACAATCAAATCCAGACCATCTTACAAATCCGACAAACACCAACCAAATCGAATGCAACATATTTACTCATCCTCAAGCGGTGACAATGTCCAATGCTCAAGTATCCCCTGTAAAGAATCATCGACAATTTGAATATAGATATCCGGTAAATTCCATGTTTGAACATCTTCAGCAGCGACACGGTCGGCATCTGGCAGCAATTGATGCAAACGATTCATATCTTCGTAAATAGTTCCAATATGAATCCCCATATGGACAGGTTTATATGGTTCCAGATATCCACTGGCTTTTGCCCACATGATTCTTGACCCTCGCAAATTTCCGTTTTCCAGGTGATACAGGGAGACGGCTACTTGAATCAATCCTTTTAAAAATTCCGGCCGTCCCGTATCCAACCACAGATGCTCACCATACTCGTGGCAATCAAAAAAGTTTCTTAGTGTATTAAAACAATATAAGTAATCAATATAAAACGGAGCATACTCCTCCACGCATTCACCTTCTCGAACCCGTACTTTACGGATCTGTATGATATTCTATCGGATATTTGCATTCCTTGCGACTTTCTCTTGTTTTGCATGGCGGCATTCGGCAAGAAGCGGACAAATGGAACATTTCGGTGAACGGGCGGAACAGATCTGCCTGCCATGATAGATCAGCCAATGATGTGCATCCGACCATTTTTCCTTCGGTATCCGCTTCATTAACTGTTGTTCCGTCTGCAACGGATCCTCGCTTTTGGCCAATCCGATGCGATTGGATACTCGCTGAACATGTGTATCGACCGCAATTGCAGGCACACCGAATGCATTGCTGATTACTACATTCGCCGTTTTGCGTCCGACCCCCGGCAATTCCATCAACTCTTCCCTTGTCTTGGGAACTTCTCCGTTGTATTTGTCCATGAGGATTTTACAGGTTGCCAAAATATTTCGGCTTTTTGTCTTAAATAACCCGCAGCCTTTAATCTCTTCTTCCAATTGCTCTGCTGTCAATGTCAGAAAGCGACTCGGATGATTGTATGTTTCGAACAAACCGGCTGTGATTTCATTGACCCGCTTATCCGTACATTGTGCGGAAAGAATCGTCGCAATCAACAGTTCAAATGCATTCCGATGCTCCAGCGCACATTTGGCATCCGGATACTCCGCTTCTAAAATCCGCAAAATTTCGTCTGTTTTCACCCTCGGTAATGCCATGGTTCCCACCTTTTTCAAGTATAAGATGATGTTCAAAAAGTAGTCAAAACTTCACGGCGGATTGCTTTGCCGAATCAATCCACACATACTACAGTACTCGATACTACAAAAGTTTATAAAGAGGTACTAGTGTTTTTATTGTTTCATATGCTTTTTCATAAAACTCCTGGCCCGTCATCTTGACGGCTTCCTGTCGCGGTATTTGAATTCCGCAGAGCAATTCGGAATTCTTATGTTTTATCAATCGTTCCGCGAGCTTCCCGATCTGTGTGCCCACATCTCCATGAGGATACGGGTGTGGTTTGATATGATCATCATACCAAATGTAATCATCGGGAATCTGCCCGCGAATGGATGCCCAATGTTCCAATAGTTTCTCGCCAAACTCTTCCTTGCGCGCACATTCGTAGATGATCGCAAATTGAATGAACGCATGTGTCGACCAAAGTCCGATTTGAAAATGCGGCAACATTTTATAGCCTCTGGGCGAAGTGGCAAAACTTAGCCAAGAGTCATTGGGCGGATTCACTTTTCTCCTGGCATGTTTCGCAATGTGCACGTAAAACTCTTCGCCGATCAGCGCAGAGATATCCCCCACTAATGCCTGTCCAATTTCTTTAAACTTCGGTTGAACAAATGTCCTTAGCGCATCCATTCGCTCTTCCAGTCCTGGAATCCCGAACACTTCAAACTCTTGTGCCGTAAACCCTGAAAAACTCATACACACACCCCTTGCTGCCATCTGCTGATGGATCGAACGTTTTATGCCAGCATCACCGGCCGACTCGCAAAGAATCATTGCGGATGTCGCCTTGGTTGTGACAACTTACTATCTAACATCATAGCATAATGTACAGATACCTCAACAAAAATGGATTCATAGAGAAAAAGCAGGATCACGTATCTTTCCTTTCATTTTTGGACATAACATTATTAAATAGTTAATATGGAGGATGGTTGTATGCAAATGATCGAACGCTGGGCTACCCGTTCGGACTCATGGAGTTCTGAAGATGACCGTCGTCTCGCGGAAATTGTGCTTAGGCATATACGTGAAGGAAGTACACAATTGAAAGCATTTGTGGAGTGTTCCGACGTACTGAGCAGAACACCGGCTGCCTGTGGATACCGTTGGAATGGCGTTGTTCGCAAGCACTATGAGACAGAAATCAAACAAGCCAAATTGGATCGCAAGCACCGAATGTCAAACAGAAAAGACACAGTTGTTTTTAAACAATCGCCTCCCACGAAGGCGTTTCATAGTCCTAACTACAGCGACCGCCCTTTGTCAACTGTCAAGCCGACGGTTTCGCTGTCAAAACCTTTAGAAACAAACCGTTTGTCAGATGCACTTACTTGCATCGAAGCGTTTGCTGCATCTTATAAAGATTTGCAAGCAAAAAATATTCTTTTGGAAGAATCCATTTCCCAGTTCAAACAAAGAATTCGGGAGTTGGAAGAAGAAATTGATAGATTGCGGGAGATGCCCGTTACGCCTATTTCACAAGCGGAACAATTAAACGAAGATTCCAAAACGCTGCTGCAAATTATGGATCGGGCACGTAAAATATTGGATTTGGACGTGGAAAGCAATGAGCCGAAAGTAAAATTCCGTATGGATCGCAATGGGAATTTGGAGAGAATTCACGTTTGAGAGATTGTTTTTTCTAAGCTACCTAATATCACATATGCACATGAAATGCTGCGGATGACCAAAAGGTATCGAAAGGTTTTCGAGCATTGTCATCCCAGCATTCCGTGCAAACATGCAAGCGTATTAAGTTGCGTCAGCTATCTTGCGGCATACTGTAGAATCAGAACGCAAGAGTTTTTTGATTCACGATTTGATTAACTTAACAGAGATATGCCCCCGTCAACAACAATTGTCTGACCGCGAATCATATCGGCAGCATCCGTGCATAAAAATGCGACTGCATTTGCCATATCTTCCGGGGTAACAAGTCTGCCGGCAGGTGTGCGTTTCGCGGCGTCTGCCAATATTTCTTCACGATTGGGAAAATGCTTCAGGGCGTCTGTATCAACTGCGCCGCCGGAAACCGTATTGACAGCAATCCCATATGGACCCAATTCAACTGCCAGGTATCGTGTGATTGCTTCTACTGCAGCTTTTGAGACACCGACAGTCGTATAATTGTCAATGACATGTGTCGCTCCCAAACTGCTTAACGCCACGATTTTTCCGCCGTTTCCTTTTTTCATCATGAGCGTTGCGGCTTCTTGCGCACAAAATAAATATGCTTTGCTGTTAATATTCAGTGTCCAGTCCCAATGGCTCTCCTCCAGCTCCATGAGTGGCCGAAGCACACCGGAAGCCGCGTTGTTTACAAAAATATCCAAACCACCAAACAAGGAATCGATCTCTGCAAACATCTCTTTCACTTTGCTTAGATCACCAACATTTGACTTAATCAAATGGACAGATCCGCCAAGATCTGCAATTTGCTGCGCTGTGTCTTCCGCTTGCTTGCGGTTGCGGGCAAAATTAATCACAATTTTTGCCCCCATCGAAGCAAGTTTTAGTGCTGTGGCTTTTCCAATTCCACGGGATCCTCCCGTAATGCAAACGATTTTTCCTGCTAATTGCGATTGCTGTGACATTTGCTGCACTCCATTTTCTGTTCATTTTCAAAGACAGTATAATCGCTCATACTGATCATATATAGCTAAAAACCCCTATAAACGCATGCGATAGGGCAACGCTGAATTTTTCGATCGCAGTTGAAATTCCCGGACAGCAGAATCATAATCCAGTGTCATATGTGGATCCAGATAAATGTCTGTCGTGGGATCGACGAGGATCGATACTTTGTGCTCTGCTTGTTCCTGTGTAAATATTTGATCCGAAGGCTTTGGTTCATCCAGAACCATATCAAATTGGATGCCGGCACCTCAGCCGCCTTCCAGATTCACAAAAATTCGCACATGGACAGTGTGCAAAGGCTCCAATTGATAGCTTGCCAATTGCTCAAACGCTTCCTGACTGATTTCGATCAACGCTGAACCCTCCAAGATCTACATGGACTTCAAATGAGCTGCATGTGAGTGCCAACTGTTCCCTGTAATACGTGATTATTATGCGTCCGGTTTGTGCAGCCACTAACTCTCATGCTTGTCATTCGTATTGTTCCCAGTGACAATCTTACTATTTGAGTGTGATTGTACGGGAATGAAATCGATAAACATTCTCGCTTTGATTAATGATTTGATTGCGATCACCACAATAGGTCCCAAAAATAAGCCAAGAACTCCCATAGCTTTCATCCCGATATACATGGCAATCAGTGTAGACAATGTATCAAGTCCAACGCTATTTGCCAAAATCTTTGGCTCAATAATATGTCTGACAAGCGAAATAAATCCTTGTAATATCAACAACTGAATGCCAAGGGGGATATCACCGGTCACAAACGCATACACGGCCCATGGCACACTCATGATGCCGGATCCGACAATCGGGACCAGCCCTGTAACACCAAGGAGAATCCCCAGCAATATGGCATAATGGACATGCATGATCAAAAGCCCGATGATGCTTAAAATCATGGTAACGATCACAAGTATAATTTGTGCACGAATCAGTCCAACAAACGAACGGTTCACATCATGGACGACAAGATCCAATTTCTTATCCCAGCCCGGCGGTGAGAACGCCTGGATTCGTTTCCAGAGCTTTTCCCGATCCGCCAAAAAGAAATACGCCGCAATCAAAGCCATGACGATCATGACCACTTTTTCCGGCAAACCGCTGATTCCGGTTATAATGCTTTGCAAAAAATCGGTTGCGAAATGCTGCAATTGAACTAACATATTTGATGAAGTCGTTTGGATTTTTTCTTTTACATTTAACGGAAGGGAACCGTAAAACAATTTTCCCTTGTCCATTTGATCCTGAAACCATTCCCCCCAAACAGCAAAATAGGCGGGAATATTCCCGGATAATACGTTGGCCTCTTGGGCAATCTGAGCGACCAGAAAAGTCGTGCTGCCAATCAACAAGCCGATGACGGTAACCATCGCTGTCAAAATCGATACAGTCCGAGTAGCCCCGCGTTTCTCCAGAAAGCTGGTAAGAGGATGCAACAGCAATGCAAGAATCAGGCCAAGCACAAACGGCATGGTATAATCCAGCGTTTTTACAAATACCCAACCAAAAGCCGCAAGAAAAACAAGTAATGCAATCACTTCCAGTACGTTCCGCAGATAGCGGCGAAGTGCCGGATTCATAATGAACCTCCTCATGTACAAGGTAAAGATACGGTTATTGCGCCACCGCCTTGCGGATGGTTGCTGGCATGAATGGTGCCGCCTGACTTTTCCACAATTGCACGTGTGATTGCGAGTCCGAGACCCGTATCCCCTTTTTCTCCGCGATAGAATCGTTCAAAAATCCGATTGAGATCTTCTTTGCCAAACCCCTTTCCATCGTCTATCACTTGGATGATTGCATGTGTCTTTGTTTTTTCACATGTGCATACCACTTTTGTATTTGCATGACGTATGGCATTGCCAATAATGTTGATAAATGCTTGCAAACATTTATCCGGATCGACGGCAACCAGAAAGGATTGTTCTTGAAAGTTTTTATCTGTTTCGATTAGTATCGAAATATGATTCTGGTGTGCCAGACTTCCCAGACGCTCCACTGTATCTGCGAGCATCTCATATAGGTTTAACCGGACGGGCCGATACAAATCCTGCATCGTTTCCAATTTCGACAGATAGATCAACTCATCCACCATCTTCTTTAATCGGCCACTTTCCGCAACGATCGTATCGAGCCCTTTCTCCGCCTCGCTGCCTTGGAAGATCCCATCTTTAATTCCTTCCGCATATCCTTGAATCGCCATCAAAGGCGTTTTTAATTCATGTGATGCGTTTTGCAAAAATCTCCGTTGACCTTCATCGTATTGCTTTAATTCCTTTATGACTTGATGCAGCGTCACGCTAAAATCCTCGAGTTCATCGCCGGTTTTTATAATTTCAGACGGGGTAAAATCCCGTTTATTGAGCCGTTGCACCGCTTGTTTTAAACGTGCGATCGGGCGCGTAATGGAACGAGCCATGAAAAGCCCCAAAAATACGACAAATGCGCCTACAACCAGGAAAATGCGAAGCAGGATGGTGACAATTTCCTGAGAAATATCTTGAATATCTTGCAATTTGGCAACGATTACGAGCGATTCCGTCGGCACCGGACTTTCCGGTGTATGGATTGGATAAGCGACCAATACAAACTCAGGTTTGGTTACCGGATATACATCAGAGAATGTTTTCCCTGCAATCATGACTGGCCGAATCTTTTGAATCAGCGGAACGGTCGATACATTGATCGTTCCTTTTCTCGCCAGGATACGCTCCGCCTGCAAGTCGACCAATAAAAACGTTCCTTGAATGGAACGGGTGGGCAGATACACCAAAATCCTTCTGCTGAATAAAGGATTATCCAATAATCTTGATATATTCTCATACGTTTGAACGACATGTTTGGCTTCATTTAATAATGTATTTTCTGTCGATTGCACAAAATAACGCGGAATGAACACATTGAAAATAATTCCACTGATCACCAGCGTAATCACCACAATGACAAAATACGACATCATCAGCTTGCTTCGAATACCCATTTTCATCCGCTTATTTGTGCAGGTCCGGCAATTTTATAACCATATCCCCAGACGGTTTTGATTTCCACGACCGATTCGCATTGGTTTAACTTCTTGCGAATTCTCTTGACCAAATCATCAATGGCACGGACATCGCCAATATAATCGTACCCCCACACTTGATTCAATAATTGTTCGCGGGTGAATACTTTTGGCTGATGTAAGACAAGATAGGAAAAAAGTTCGTATTCTTTGGCGGTCAGAGAAATTTCTTTTTCATTGCATTTTACGCGCCGTTCATCTGTATAAATTTGGATATCATGAAAATTCGTGACCACTTCATCTGATGTATCACCACTTGGCGCATCACCGGAAAAATTGGCTGTTCTCCTGAAAACTGTCTTTACGCGAGCGACCAACTCTCTTGGGCTGAAGGGTTTCGACAGATAATCATCACTGCCAAGTTCCAATCCTACAATTTTATCAACTTCTTCATCCTTTGCCGATACCATGATGATAGGAACTTCGCTTTCCGCCCGAACCTTTTTACACAATTCATATCCATCGATCCCAGGCATCATAATATCCATGATCAACATATCCGGTTTGTATTGCCGAAAAGAGTCCAATACATCTTCTCCATCTGAAAATGTCCTGACGCGATATCCTTCCTGCTGCAAATACCGTTCGATAATCAGACGGATCGTCGGATCATCATCAATGATAAAAATAAGTTTATTGGAATTATCCATAATCGTCACTCCATACGCATAATACGTTTCCGCATCATAAACCCGAATCCGATCAACACAATTGCAATGGCAAAAGCAATGATACTCATGCTAAATTTCGCTTGTCCAATAAAAATGGCACCTGTCGCAAGTGTTGCCATGACTGTCAGCGAAAGCAAAAAAAACAAAAACTTTTGTATACGATTCATGGGTGATGGTGTTCTCATCATTCATTCATGCCCTTTCTAAAATTGAAAATAAATCAAGAAATAAAATCAATCAATCTCCGGTCAACAATAGAAATATGCTTTCATGTACTACTTTGTATGCTTTTAAAAAGGACATGCAAAAATAGTACGCTCTTATTGTAGCACTACATGTGGGATAACTGAAACTGTTGCAAGTAAACCGATGAAGATTACCATAATTTTTCAGATGAATATTTGCATAATGATGTTGGTTTCGTGTCATTCTATAACCACAAACTTCAACAAGAGGTGATACAACATGGCAAACAACAACAGCAGCAACAACTTGGTGGTATCTAACGCGAGTCATGCCCTCGAACAAATGAAGTATGAAATTGCGTCAGAGTTTGGTGTTCAACTGGGCGCAGACACTACCTCTCGTCAAAACGGCTCCGTAGGAGGCGAGATTACAAAACGTTTGGTAGCATTTGCCGAACAATCTCTCTCCGGAAAACAATTCTAAGTTGTTGAATTGGTACAAGACAATACGATAGAATTGATAGCTGACCCCGGGTAACGCCGGGGTCTCCATGTTTAATGAATCACCCGCTTCTTGAAGCGCCCGCCTCTTACATCGTGAATGTTGCCGATGGATAAAACGGAAACGCCTATTCTTGGATAACTTTCTATGATTCCCCATTCTCTTCCCCTTTCTTTTTGAATCATTGCAGTTGGGTACATTATACGGTTTTACTGCCGACATTTCACTCGTTTCACTCTTGAAATTGGTTTTCGGTCAAAAGAAAAAACGTTTAGTCCATCATTTTTTAAAATATTCTGCATGTTCTATTTCTATTTGTTTTAAAATATATTACTATATTTTCTAATATACCTTGGAAACAGGCGCATATAAAATCCAGGCTCTGGAGCAAAGAATCCCATCTCCCGGAATACGTGCAACGAAACGTATTTGGAGTTCTACTTGCTGATTTGAAATCATTTACTATAAAAAGGGGTTGAAAACAATGACGCTTGCACGTGAAATTACGAATGATTATGAATTCATTGCAATTGCCCAAATTATTAAGGAAAGAGAAAATTTGTCCTACGCAGACATTGCGGCAAGAACAGGGAATAAAGTAAGTGAGTCCACTGTACAAAGCTTCTTTAAAACGGAGCGTTGGAACGGTATTCCCTCTTCCCGCCGTCTCGATCTGGCCCTTGCCATTTGCAATGCACTGGGCATGACAATTAAGATTGAGTACTAATAAAAATATACCGCTCTACCTTTCACCGAGCGTTTCATTGCCGATAACCTGGGAGCTGTAGCTTATACAAAGCGAAAAGAGCTGCCCCAGAAGCAGAAACTCTACTTTGGGGCAGCTCTTGAAAACGCATGGCATACTTAATTTTTTTATTGAAATACAAAGAAAGCTTAATGTATATAGAAACGTGACAGATATCTGGCATCGCTTTTTCGGCCGGACTGCGGTACAGACCATTTCCGTGAACGATTTCGATGCTTCAATTTATCGAGACGGTTTTGAATCTCCATGTTTTTCAAAAACTTTTTAAGCTCTACTCGCTTCCCTTGCATACGATCCTCCGTCCTTTCCTTCGATAGATACGTGTTTCCCATACGAACAGTTCGATCGGCCGAATCGGCAGTGGTCGCAATTGATTCTCAACCATAATTTACACCCATATCATCTGTTGCACTACGGACACCATTCAATACGGCATTTCGATACGCATCGGAAATCTCATCATTCGATGCCAATTCCACTGCATGCAATGCACCCGCAGCTACGATTTCGGCAAGGTCGATCGGGTCTCCACCCAAGCGATCCATACTATGAATGACGCCTCGAACAGATTCACAAACGATAAACTCATTCAGATTCATTACTTCAATGGCAGTAGAAACGGAGATCCTGGCCGTTTCATATGCAATCCTTGAAAGGTATGGACTGTCAATATGATCATGTAAATTGTACAAAAGGGAATCTTCCAGAACTGAGGCTAACTGAAATTCACCGAAAGATTTTTCCTTCCAGATCATATACGCAAGATGTTCCCTTGTCTTTTGCAGATCATCGTACATATCGTTTCTCATTTGCGATTCCTCCTTTTGCAGATAAAATCTTGGGGCTTCCTGACAAAACCTTTGGATTGATTCTACGGGGAGGAATTTGAGTACGTGTAAGTGATCATACATCCACTCTCCTCTCATCAACGCTTACGAAGTTAGCTGACGGACTCGGGTCTCTGAGAATAACCCTACTGATCATAAAAAATCCTTATACGATCAGATTCGCCCCAAATATTTGGTTCCTCCGCTCCTTTTCAGGATTCAGCGAGTATTCTATGTGGTTGTGAGACAAGTATAGCTTTTCTATCATCTTCAAACAAACCGGTTATACGATAGGATTCATGAATATGCGCGAGTTCTCAAACGAATACTAGAGTTCCTGTATCTGGAAGGTAAAAGAGTGTATATTCTCTTGTATAATCAACTTAAAGGGTGCAAAATGATGATAGAATCATAAAAAATGAAGGTGTGAAACGATAATGAACCAGCCGGAATCCATTACATGTTGTACCTGTGAAACAGATGATTTTGACCAAGAGCTTATTCGCTGCGACAAATGTGGCGCCATCGCATGTTCTGAGGCATGCATGTATCAACATGTTTGTGAATCATAAAGATTGTAAGCAATTTTTCTCTATTATTATAATGACATAATGGTCTGTCAATCGCATCGACAGAGGAAAACGAGGCAGTAGTCTGTAACAGCCTCGTTTTTATGATTGCGTATATAGGAATAGAAACTTATAAAGAATATTCTTTCGTTCCTCGGTAATTCAACCATTGTTGTATCATTTTTTGCAATCGTCCTTGACGATACAGTAATAATCTCAGAATAAATTCACGTTTCAGCTTACCGGATGCGCAACCGTATATCGACAATCAAACAAATCGTACAATGGTACCGATTCGCTTTGTACTTGAACAATTAGGAGGTTTCATTCCTATGAAGAAAAAATGGTTCCCGCATGGAAAATGGCCGCAATTTTATGTGATGCTGCATTATTACACGATTGTATCCTTTATCGGTCTCCTCATTACGGGACTTGCACTCTATCTTCCATTTTTACATGTGGCGCTGATCCGGTACCTGTCCATCTTATATGATATACATATATTGCTTGGCATTCTGTTCTTTCTTTCGTTATTCTCCCCGCTTATCCTGAGACTTCCCCGGACAAAACACATACGGATCATCGATTGGTTTATGCCGATCGCGTTTGGCATGGCAATTGTTCTCGCAGGAATGCCATTGTGGCAGATCACGTGGTTCTCCGCAGATTGGAGAGAAACGGCATTCAGTTGGCACGGCAACTTGGCCTATTTCCTTGGTTTCTGGTTCATCGTGCATGGTGTTTTCAAAGCATTCGGGTTCAAATACCCGGAAACGCAAGCGACAAAAAAGATGGATCCGGAACGGAGACGATTTATAAAATGGGGCGTCACAGGGCTTGTCGGCGGCGTTTTGGCGATGACTCCATTCTCTCAGTTGTTCCTGCAGCAAGGGAATCGTTTGGGCGGGACACCAGGTGTGAACACGTCCGTTGCCACAGGTGTGCACGACTTCCCGGAATATTTTACCGTGACCAATTCATACCCGAAAGTACGGATCGACAAGTACCAGTTGCAAGTCGATGGATTGGTGGCAGCGCCTGCATCATTATCGTTTGAACAACTGGCAGCATTACCGGTAACAACAGAGACAAAGGATTTCCAATGCGTCACCGGATGGGCTGTACCAAATGTTCGCTGGGAAGGCATCCATTTGAAAGAACTTGTGCAACTGGTCAAACCGGCCCCAGACGCTGCGTTCGTGACCTTCTACTCTGCGGACGGCGTATATACGGAAAGCCTTACGCTGCAAGAAGCGCTTGAAGCGGACGTATTGCTCGCTTTTAAAATGGACGGACAATCCCTTCGAGTCGAACAAGGATATCCGCTTCGATTGGTTGTGCCGCGCATGTATGGGTATAAGTCGATTAAATGGGTAAACCGTGTGGAATTTGCCCGAACTCGCGTGCAAGGCTACTGGGAACAACGGGGATATCCAGCCGAAGCTGCGTTTTGACGGCGGGAAGCCCGCCTGATCCAGGTTCGTGAGACATATTGAATATTTTTGGGAGGGATAAGAAAAACAATTTTCTTCTGCCAAATCAAATGTGTCCAGTTTCAACATCAAATTTTTTATGCGTATTGATAAATTCTGTAATCAGGCTATTCAATTGACTCGCAGCCTTAGTAGGAATTTGATGGTTTACACCCTGTATAAATGTCAGTTCACTATTTGGCAAATGATCATGCAGAAGGCGGCCGTAGGAATGAAATTGTTTGTCTTTCGCTCCGTAAATCAGCAAAACGGGAAGGTGAATCGTTGAAAGCCGTGATGTACAATTATAATTCAGACTGAATCGATAATATTGTTCTATATTTTTGTTGTTTCCCCGTCTGGCCATGTTAAATAGATTCCAAAACAATCCGAATGAATCCGGGTTGCTCCAAGCTACCGAATTGCTCCAAGCTACTGATAAAGAAAGGAAACGAATGGCTCCCACTTTAGCCAGCATGCTTCCCAAAAATATCACGCTTTTCAAGCGTAAATCGTGGACTTCTGACATTCCGCCAATCAGAATCCCGCCACATGACCGTTCGGGATGATTCAACAAAAATTCAAGCACAATGGAGCCTCCGGTTGAATAGCCGCAGAAGAACGCTTTTTCTATTTCAAGAACATCCATTAATTGCTTGATATCTTCAACCAATAAAGGATATGTCAACTCCACTTGGGAAGGTTGGCTCTTGCCGTGCCCTCTGATATCGAATGTGATCGTTTGGAATTGGTTTGACAGCATCCCGGTCTGGTATGTGAAATTCATGCTATTGAGCAAGGGCGGGTGTATAAAAATAATCGGGATTCCTTTTCCATGTACTTCATAATATGTCTCAATTCCATTTATCATTGTAACTGGCATATGTGAGATAACCTCAATTTTATCAATTTTTTCGAATCTGAGTAATCATGAAAGCAATGTAACCACACAACACACACAATCAACGGATAGACTCCCCTAAAGCAGCCAAATTATACTCGAAAAGAAGATTTTTTAAAATGTTGGCACAGAAAAAGGGCTGTCCCCTTAACAGCCGCAAATGGTCTCATGCCATCTATTTTATTTTCCACTCCCCATCATTCCTGATCGTTTATCATTACGATCTGTGACTTCGCTTGCAAATTCACTCCTATGTAACAGATTACCAAGCAAATAAAGATAACGACTCCTACAATCTCAAAATCAAGTTCCGCCTGGGGATTGAAGAAAATGAACGCTTCATAAAAGGAAACGCCATACGCAAGGAATACAATGACCCAGCCCATCACTCTTGAAGCCGATTGGCCCAATTTGCTTGACTGACTGATCATCCGATAGGCAACCATGGAATCAATCGTATCCGTCAGCATGATGCCGAACATGAAAACCAACCCTAAAATGATTGGCATAGAATTGCCTGAATTTCCGGCGGCAAACGCCCATACTGACGTCTGGCTTACCGTATCTGCCGCCATCGCGAATAAGCCTCCAACCAAAATAATCGCGAAAGGATTCGTGGTTCCCCGTACGAATCTTGATATCAACTTTCCTTTGATCCCTCGCAGTTCAAAGTCTTGCTTTGTCGCCTTTGTACGAAGAAGATGATAGATATTCAATGTTCCGATCAAAAATAATGAAACAATCGATAACCACGTCGCAAACGTATTAAATGAATCAGGAAATTGAAAGTTTTTGATAAACATTCCGAGAGTCACTGCGACACTTGCCACGACAAATCCATGACCAAATGAAAATAGCGTGCCGACCCAGCGGGCAATCGGACTTCCCATTCGCCAGTTGTAACGTGTCTGCCCATCGATAAATGCCAAATGATCCGCATCCAATCCATGACGAAGACCTAATACAAAAACCAGCAAGAGTAATGATACAGTTGTCATCCATGATTTCCCCCTTGATTGCATTGATTGAAAAAAATTGATTCACAAAAGATTGATTGGATCCGAAACGTAAAAAAGCCCCGACCTAAATCGATCGGGACTATGCGTACATATTTTTAAACGACGAACGGGCATGACAATCGTGTCGTTTCAAGTACACCACTCCTTTTCTCCGAAGGCGTTTTTGGTGTCGCAATCTAGGCAGGTCTTCTGGCTTCCGAATCATTGCCATTCCTTCTGTCTTCCCCGGGCTTGCAGCGAGTGACGTTATGCGAAGGCGGCTCATCGGTTACAGCGGCGGGACCGCTCGGGATTTACACCCGATTCCCTATTATCCCTTGCTCTCACAAGGGCACCTACATGCTACATGATGAAATTGTGTGTTTGGTATTTAATATATATTCTTGATTGAATGTAAAATTCCTCTTGCCGCTGGAACGTATTGTCCTCGATTCACTACCTGCCGGTGCCAAAATGATTTAAACGTAAAAGATGCCATGTTTGCGCAGAAAAGTCTTGAAAGCGAGCATGGCCGGCGACGGATGCTTTCCTTTATGTGAAACAATATAAAAGTTCCGATGGATGGCATATGGCTCGTGATCATACATGCTCATCAATCCGCACTGCACTTCATGATGAATGGAAAACTTCGACAAAAAACCGATGGCAGGGCCCGCAATGATTGCTTGTTTGATCGCCTCTGTCGTGTCAAATTCAACGGTTGAAATCGTATCCCAACCGATTCTCGCAAAATGCTGCAAAATGGTCTTTCTGCTATGAGATCCTTCACTTCTCACTAAAATCGGGTATTGACTTAGTGAATCAAATAAAATGTCGTCTTCACCAACCAACGGATGGTTTTTGCCCATCGCGAGAACGATCTCGTCTTTAAGAAAAGGCTCCACATACAGCACGTTCGACTCGATGGGCCCTGCTATGATGGCGATATCGACATCTCCTGCTTCTGCCCGCTCAAGCATGTGTTTGGTGCAATCGATGTTGACGTGGATTTGAATCCCCGGATACTTGCGGATAAATTTCAAGACTACGCTCGGCAATATATAATTCCCGACAGTCGAACTGCAACCGACGCGCAACGAACCGGATTCAAGATTTTTCAATGTTTCAATGGCTGCCTGGGTGCCTTCGACAAGTCTTAAAATCTGCTCGCACTGCTTGTACAGCACATATCCTGCCTCGGTCAATGAAACGCTCCGCCCAATTCGGTTAAACAGCGGCAGGCCAAGGTTTTTTTCCAGCGCTTCGATTTGTCGGGATACGGCAGACTGGCTCATATTCAAATCCTCTGCGGCACGTGTAAAATTCAGACGCTGGGCAACATGGTAAAATGTATTGAGTTGATAAAAATCCATACACCGATCCCCTTGCCTACCATAACCCGGATAATTGTTGTATACTCGATTCAAGCAATTTCATTATACCAAAAGATGGCGAGTTTTCTATCTTTGCAGTACTTGACAGGTGGTGATCGGATGGAGGCGCTACCTCCCATACATTTGACATCCTTTTCTCCGGGAGCCGGCTGAGCGTGTAAAGTCGGTCCGACCGACTTGGCGCACGTGCTGCGCTCGTTGCCGATAGCGATGTCTCCTGATATATTGCTTGGCCGTGGGGATGATGCAAGTGTTGTTCGCATCTCGGATGACTGTGCAGTCGTTCAGACCATTGATTTCATCAGCCCCGTTGTCAACGATCCGTACGAATTCGGACGCATTGCAGCGGCAAATGCACTTAGCGACATTTATGCAATGGGCGCGACCCCGTCCTTTGCATTGAATATCGTCGGTTTCCCCATTCATTCGTTGCCGATTGGATATCTGGAAGAGATTCTGCGCGGTGGAACTGACATGATGAATCAAGTTGGCGTACCGATTGTTGGCGGACATACGTATGACGACCATGCGCCAAAGTATGGATTGACCGTGACGGGATTTGTGCACCCGGATCGCTATGTAAAAAGAGGATCCGCCCAACCGGAAGATGCCTTGATTTTGACCAAGCCGCTGGGCGTTGGCATCATTACAACAGCCATTGACAAAGGATTGGCTTCCTTCGAAAATGAACGCAAGGCGATAGAAATCATGACGACGCTCAATGACAAAGCTGCGAAAGCAATGATGTCTGTCGGAGTCCATGCGTGTACGGATGTGACCGGATTTGGACTTTTGGGACATCTCTATGAAATGGTCAAGGACGGTGAACTGTGTGCGGACATTCACCTCTCACAAGTACCTGTGCTGCCGGAAGCATGGAAACTGATTTGCGAAGATACGCTGTCTATAGGAACAAAAAATAACAGGCAAATGTTGAGTGAGAAGGTGTTTTGGGATTCGGCTGTCAACGAGAATGAACGGTGGATCTTGTGTGATGCCCAGACTTCCGGCGGCTTGCTTATTGCGGTCCCGGAAAAAAAGAAAACGGAATTGCTGGATGCATTCGGCAAGGCCGGGTGTTCTGCGGCAGAAATCGGCAAGATCCGCCAGCGTTTGCATGAGGAACGTCCACTTTCCGTAAAAAAGTAAATGGATTGTATTGAAAAACCGGCCATGTGCCGGTTTTTTTATGTTGTTTGATGAGAATTCTGCATCATATATATGAAAAAGATGCATTTTACACATTGTATAAGATGATAGATACTTTAAGCAGATTATTATAATAAGTAATCTCACGGAGGTGTTTAACCATGTACTTTCGCCAATATCTGCACAAAGAACCGATCGCAGCTTCTTATCTATTCGGCTGAGGGGGCAAAGGATATGGAGTAGTGGTGGATCCACTCGATCATGCTGTTGATTTTTACATGCAAGAAGCCGAGCAAGCGGGTTTGAATATTCACTATGTGATCGATACGCACGTCCATGCGGATCATATATCGGGGGCGCGGGAACTGGCCGAACGAACCGGCGCCAAGCTGGCACTTTATGCAGAAACGCCGGCGGAATACGCATTTACGCCGCTTGCGGACGGAGAACGAATCGACTTGGGCAACGTGGTCATCGACGTTGTTCATACACCCGGCCACACGCCGGAGCATATCAGTCTGATTGTGACAGATCATCGCCGGGGGCCTGAACCTTGGTTTGTACTCACAGGCCACACCTTCATGATCGGCGATGTAGGCCGACCGGACCTGGTCGTGGAAGATGGGGCACAGGATCTGTACCATAGCATCTTTGATAAAATGCTTTCTTTGCCGGATTATCTGGAAGTGTATCCCGGCGCATTTTCCGGCTCGACCTGAGGGCGGGAACTTAGTGGAAAGGTCGTTTCCACCATTGGGTTTGAACGTCGCTTCAATAAAGCGGCAGAGCTGCGTTCCAAGGATGCGTTCGTTTCTTTCATGCTGGAAGATTTGCCGAATAAGCCGAAGAACTTTGATTTGATTCGCGCCTATAACATGGGCAAAATCAGCGAAAAACCGGCTGTTGAATAGAGGACAAGGGAACGGAGGGCATGTCCGTTCCCTTGTTCGCAATCAGAAAGGAGAAACAACGTTTGTGAAAGATCATCGATTGGTTCTTGGGCTACGACCGAATCTGGCCCAATTTATACTGCTTGCTGTCAATAATGTATTTGTCGGTACCATGGTAGGATTGGAGCGAACCGTGCTGCCGATTCTCGGAAAGCATACATTCCATTTGACATCCGTCTCTTTGTTGCTTTCTTTCATCGTATCTTTCGGCATAGTGAAAGGGTTTCTCAATTTGATCGCCGGCAAACTGGCGGATCGCTGGGGCAGAAAGCCCGTTCTGCTGGCGGGATGGTTGTTGGGATTGCCGGTCCCGCTCCTTGTCATATTTGCCCCCGACTGGTCCTGGATCATCTTTGCAAACATACTGCTTGGCGCCAATCAAGGGTTTGCATGGTCGATGACCGTTACCGGCAAAATTGACATCGTAGGACCGACACGGCGTGGCCTGGCGCTTGGAATCAACGAGTTTTCCGGCTATATTGGCGTAGCTTTGACAAGTGCGGCAACCGGATATCTGGCAAGCGCATATGGCCCCCGGCCAGTGCCATTCCTATTTGGCGAAGGGATTGCCGTCATCGGTTTGCTCATGGCCTGGCTCATGATTCGGGAGACGCTGCCGTATACCCGACTTGAAATTGCCAAAGGAAGCTACGATCTTTCGAAAGAAACACTGTCCCTTGGCCAGATCTTTGCGAAAGTCAGTTTTCAGGATCGAACCCTGTTCGCCTGCAGCCAAGCAGGTATGATCAACAAGTTTAGCGATTCGGCGGTGTGGGGGCTCGTCCCTGTAATAATGGCAGCCGAACATTTTACTGTTGCGCAAATCGGAATGATCAGCAGCGTCTATGCCATGACATGGGGAGTGTTCCAGCTCTTCACCGGCATGTGGAGTGATCACGTCGGCCGCAAGATACCGATCGCGCTTGGACAGCTTATAAATGGTATCGGTGTGGCTCTCGTGCTGTGGGCACATGCATACGGCATGTGGTTTCTCAGCGCGCTTCTAATGGGTGCGGGCACAGCATTGATCTATCCGGTTTTGCTGTCGGCGGTCGGTGACAAGTCGCATCCGGCGTGGCGCGGCTCCGCACTGGGCGTGTATCGAATGTGGCGGGATGGCGGGTATGCAATCGGCGGGCTGTTATTAGGGTTTGGAGCGGATTTTCTCGGCATTCATGCGATTTTTGCAGTTTTGGCTGCCATCGTAATCCTGTCGAGCTTATTGGTAATCGTGTTCATGAAGGAAACGTTGGGACAACACTAAATGTTTTTGCAAAACGATTTCTGCCCGGTAATTGTGCCGGGTTCCTTTTTCAATTTAATCCATGAACATATCGCATTGAATAAATGATTAATATGCATTTTACACATTATTCGATTCCCTTCATACTAATTCATGAGGAAAGAATCTCAAACACACCAAAAATTTTATTTCGGAGGGATTCATCATGAACATGCTGTTTATTTTAAATGATCCTCCTTATGGATCGGAACGCTCTTACAACGGTCTTCGCCACGCAACCTCTATCGCAAAAACAGAAGGGGCAGACGTGCGGATCTTTTTGATGGCGGATGCGGTTAGTTGTGCAAAGAGAGGACAAAAAACTCCAGATGGCTATTACAACCTGGAGAAAATGTTGACAGTTGTCGGCCGCCGCTGTTCTTCCATTGGCGCCTGCGGTTCCTGCTTGGATGCACGCGGAGTCAAGCCTGAGGATTTGCATGAATCTGTACACAGGTCTTCTATGGAGGAACTCACCGAATGGACCTTGTGGGCGGATAAGGTCATTGTCTATTAGGAAGTCAACATGACGTGAACCGAGCGGAGGAGAAATATCCATGAGACGTTCTATCGTTATTCTAGGTGGCGGTGTCGGCGGGGTCATCACCGCAAACCTCTTGAGAAAAAAACTTTCTGACGAATATGAAATCACCCTGATTGACCGGGAGACGAATCACGTTTTCGCACCGTCTTTATTGTGGTTGATGACAGGAGACCGAAATGCCGAGAAGATTTCTCGCCCTTTAAGTCGCCTGAAAAGAAAAGGAATCGAATTCATTCAAGGTGAAATCGAGCAGATCGATGCTCAGAATCGCACAGTCATCGTAAATGGAGAAAACATTTCAAGCGATTATCTAATCATCTCGTTGGGAGCTGTTTTGACGCCGGAGGAGATCTCCGGACTGGAAACCGGATTCAGCTTTTATGACCTGAAGGAGACTGAACGCCTAAAACAAAAGCTTTGGGAATTTCAAAAAGGACGTGTCGTCGTGGTGACGGCTTCCCCCGTTTACAAATGTCCGGCGGCCCCTTACGAAGCAGCGATGCTCATCCACGCTTTCTTTCAGAAACGAGGCATTCGTCCGCAAGTCACAATGAGCTTCTACGCTGCTGAACCGGCACCGCTTGCCGTAGCAGGAACCAATGTGTCTGAAGGAGTTCAGCAAATGCTGCGGGAACGGGACATTTCGTATTATCCGCAACACCAGATTACAAAAGTGGACCCGGATAAGCGGGAACTATATTTTGCAAACGGGGTTCATGATTCTTATGACTTGCTGGTCTACGTCGCTCCACACAAACCGCCACGAGTCGTACAGGAATCCGGTTTGGTCGGTAAAAGCGGTTGGGTTACGGTTGACCGGCATACGCTCGAAACGAAAATTCCTGGTGTCTATGCCATCGGCGATGTCACCGGCATTCCTCTCGAACTGGGCAAACCTCTCCCAAAAGCAGGAGTTTTTGCCCATGGACAAGCAAAAGTGATTGCAAATAATATCGCCCACAAGATAACAGGCGAAGGCCAACAAATCGAGTTTAACGGCCATGGCGAATGTTTTATCGAAATTGGCAACAACAAAGCAGGGTTCGCTCGCGGCAATTTTTATGCAAGCCCGGCGCCAACAGTTAAGGTTCATCAACCAGGCATACGATGGCATCTTGGAAAGATCGCATTTGAAAAGAGCTGGTTTCGAACATGGTTCTAAAAAATGCACCGCTACAGAATACCGATTGGGGGAAATAAACGTTGAAAATCGGCATTATTCTTGAAACGAAAGAACCCGAAAAAGCATGGAATGCATTTCGTTTCGCCAATACTTGTGTTTCAAAGGCACATGAAGTACAAGTTTTCTTGATGGGCGAAGCTGTCGAATGTGAACAGATTCAACATGAAACCTATAACGTTCCTGAACAAATGAACAAGTTCCTGGAAGCTGACGGCGTTCTGTATGCTTGTGGAACATGCATCAAATCCCGGCAACTGGAAGACAAGACAGCCTGTCCGATCTCGACCATGAATGATGCGATCAAATTGGTCGAATGGGCTGATAAAGTTGTGACATTCTAAAAACATCAAAAAATTGACGAACTGGAATGACTGTACTATTGGGGTAGGGAAAATTCTAAAAATAGAAGCGACAGACAGTAAATAGGAGCAATCCGTTTTAGTCTCGGGCGATACACAACCAAAGCCGAAATCGACCAAGCATTGCAATGGTTAAAAGAAGTGATTTGAAATATTTTACCTTTCATACTGTGATAAATGAATGTCTATGTGTTCGTATAATAAGGCTTCCTCCCGCTTATGGAAGAAGTCTTTATTCATGCAATGGAGTCGGAATTGTGCTGCATTTGACCCAATACAAAACTGCGCCAAGTAACACAACCCAAATCATAGACTGCAAACCACTGGAGTTATTCCATATATCACCATCCCCCCCAAAAGCATAACCTTCCCTTAAAAAGTTATTCTACAGATAAAATCCCCATATCACTTTATTCGAATTTCAATTTTTACATTCAAACATTCAAATGAACATTTGATTTTAATGATGAATATTTTTATAATAGAAGCAAATACAAAAGTTGCTTTGATTGGATGTTTAGCAAGGGGGATTTCGAAATGGCTTTCGATAAACATGATCTTCCAAAACAGCAAGACTGTAACGATACGTGCGATATCTTCATGTATGATCCGGAAAAAGTCCAACGCCGCCAAACCGAAATGAATCGAACAGATCGGATCGTTCCCTTATTCAAGGCCTTGGCGGATGAAACTCGGTTGCGCATCGTATACGCACTAAGCAAAGAAAACGAACTTTGTGTATGTGATGTGGCTACGATTATCGACTCGTCGAACGCTACCGCTTCCCATCATCTGCGTCTGCTAAAAAATATGGGACTGGCCAAATATCGGCGGGAAGGAAAAATGGTGTTTTACAGCTTGCAAAGCCCGCACATCCGGCATTTGATTCAGGAAGCTCTCCATCTGCAGGAAAATACGGATGATTGTGGACATTGCGAATGGGATGAGGAGTAGGAGTAGGAGGCGAACGTCAACATGACTGCGGAAAAAAAATCGGTCTATCATATAACAGGCATGACCTGAGCAGGTTGCGCCGCCAAAATTGAGCGGCATCTTCAGGCGTTGCCTGAACTGACAGAAGTATCTTTACATTTTGCCACAGCCAAATTAATGGTCATCGGTACGCTTTCCAAAGATCAATTGGAAAAAGAAGCGAGAAAAGTCGAACAGGTTTCCTTCGCTGAAGAGGGTTCTGCCCAATCTTTGATACAGCTTCCCTGGTATCGTTCACAAAAGGTTTGGACAACCGGTTTGTCTCTCGTATGTCTGCTGTTGGGATGGGGATTTGGGTCATTCGCATCGGGACGGCTCTTTCTGCTTCTTTCCATCCTTCTTGGCGGATATTCGGTCGCGAAAAAAGGTTTGCGAAATGTTATGCGCCTTGATTTTGACATGAACGTATTAATGACAGTTGCTGTCATTGGCGCACTGTTCATCGGCCAGTGGAAAGAGGCAGCAACCGTAGCCTTCCTGTTTTCCGTGAGTGAAATGCTGGAGTCGTATTCCATGGAGAAAGCCCGCTCCTCGATCCGGACGTTAATGGATCTTGCGCCAAAAGAAGCCATCGTGATTCGCGGCGGGCGTGAAGTTCGGCTGCCTGTTGAACAACTGGCGATCGGAGATGAACTGCTCGTCAAACCCGGGGAGAAACTGGCAATCGATGGCGAAATCATGGCAGGTGCCACCACTATCAACGAAGCGGCGATTACAGGCGAATCGATGCCTGTCGAAAAGCAGGCGGGCGATGCGGTTTATGCGGGAACCTTGAATCAAACAGGTACCATTCGCATGCGTGCCACAGCTCTTGCACAGGATACTACATTGGCAAAAATCACCCATTTGGTGGAAGAGGCACAAAACCAAAAGGCTCCTTCCCAAACATTTGTCGACCGTTTTGCCAAACATTACACGCCGATTGTCATGAGCTTGGCATTGATGACTGCCTTTGTTCCTCCCCTCTTCTTTCATGGGGATTGGAAACATTGGATATACGAAGCCTTGGCATTGCTCGTCGTCGCTTGTCCTTGTGCACTCGTCATCTCGACACCGGTCGCGATCGTTACCGGAATCGGCTCGGCTGCACGCAACGGAGTTCTGATCAAAGGCGGCTTATATCTGGAGGAACTGGGGAAATTAAAAGGAATTGCCTTTGACAAGACCGGAACTTTGACAAAAGGCAAACCTGTTGTCATGGATTGGGATACCACAAGCTCACGTTCGAAGCTGGAGATCCTTACACTTGCCGCAATGCTGGAAAGAGGTTCGGAACACCCGCTTGCCGGCGCGATTCTCGCCAAAGCGGATGCCATGGGTGTCAGTTCCCCGCAAATGGCGGAAACCATGCAAATCCTTGTCGGCAAAGGCGCATCTGGCAGGATCGACGGCAAAACCTATTATATCGGCAATGTCCGTTTGTTCCATGACCTGCATATCGATTTGTCGACCGTTCAGGAGGAAATCAACCGGATCCAGGCACAAGGCCAAACCTTGATGCTGCTGGGGGATGAATACGAGATTCTTGGCTGGATCGCTGTCTCGGACCAGGTACGTGAACAAAGCGCCGCTGCAATTCAAGCGCTGCATCATTTAGGCATTCAACAGATCGTCATGTTATCCGGCGACACACAGCAAACGGCCCGTGCCATTGCGGAACGTGTAGGCATTCGGGAGTATTACGGAGAAATGCTTCCGGAACAGAAGCTGGAAAAACTGAAGAAGTTGCTGCAAACACAAAAAAAGGTGGCAATGGTCGGCGATGGGATCAATGACGCTCCGGCACTCGCAGCCGCCACTGTCGGAATCTCCATCGGGAAAGCGGGAACGGACGTTGCGCTGGAAACTG
The DNA here is from genome assembly GCF_022818495.1 of Fodinisporobacter ferrooxydans. GTDB lineage: Bacteria > Bacillota > Bacilli > Tumebacillales > MYW30-H2 > Fodinisporobacter > Fodinisporobacter ferrooxydans. Next base: position 155,255 of record NZ_CP089291.1, read on the forward strand.
CAGACGTCGCATTGATGTCGGACGATGTATCCAGGATACCATATGCCATTGCATTAGGCAGAAAGGCGCTTGGCATTATCAAACAAAATATTTTCTTGGCTTTGGCACTGAAGACCATTGCCGTATTGCTGGTATTCCCAGGCTGGCTGACACTTTGGTTTGCAATCGTTTCGGATATGGGGGCAACACTGCTCGTCACGTTAAACGGCTGGCGCTTGCTGCGATCCCGGCCATAACTTTTGAAATGTAAAAATTTAAATTTAAAAGTTAAACGGAACACTTATATGCAATTCAAAAATCCCTCGAAACGATTCGTTTTTGGGGGATTTTGCATTTGCTCAAATGAATCTGGTTATACTATCCATGTTATTTTTTTATCCACACGTTTGAAATATAAAAATGGAGAGAACGTTCGTGAAAGCACTTGTATTGACAACTCCACACATCTATCTGATTGTCATCGCGATCATTGGCGGTACACTTGCCCGAATCGCTACACTTCGGGAAGATTACCGGCAATACCCCTCTTTTCCAAACGGATATTTGAATCAGGCAGTGTTTGGGTTTGTAGCCTCCACATTAGGCGCAGTGGCCATTCCTGCCCTCATGGCGAACAATTTTACAGCCGTTACATTTCTGACTCTTGCATTGACGCAATTTCAAAACGTAAGAAAATTGGAATTGAACAGTCTGCAACTTTTAGAAGAAACGGAATATACGAAACGGGGAAATGCGTACATAGACGGCATTGCCAAAACGTTTGAAGCAAGAAATTACATTTCCCTGCTGGTTGCGATCGCAATCGGTATATGTATGGAAGTCTTGGAGCACAAAAGCATTCTGTTACGCATCCTTGTCAGCATCATTGCTGGTCTTGCCGTTTTCTTTGGATTGACCAGATTTTCAAGAGGAAAACGGATCGGAGACATCGCGGAAGTACGGCAAGGGGAGATTTTGATTAAAAACGGTGAATTATACGTCGATACTATATTTGTATCCAATCGGATTGGCATCGAACGTGGCCAGGAAATGATCCTGAATGAAGGAATGGCAGTTGTCGTATATCCCAAATCCCAACACTACCGGATCGCTCTTGATAACTTTGGCCAAAGACAAGCCATCCTGTTTGAAATCACGCGAAGTCTAGGTGTGAAACGCTACCATTATACGCGAAAAAATTATGAAGATGGACGCATTGTCTTTTTTGTTGTCCCGATTCTACATGATATCGAAACGATGATCCAAGTGGTTCGGCATACCCCGGTTCTGGAAAGCATCAAAAAAACGCATCTTTTTTTAAGAAAGTGGGAAGAAGAACATGTCCGGCATTAACATTTATGCGATCATTGCTACCGAAGCGCATGATATCAATATCGTGAATCCTGGCAATTCTGTCTTGATACGCGCCAAAAATGAAGAAGAGCAACAGGTGATCATGCGGGAAATAGCTTTAGCCGTTATGGGCGATGTCGTAAAATTAAGCAATGGCATGTATATGATCATTACAGCCGTTCGTTAGCTTGATTACAGTGTCGATGCAACAACGCAGCAAGACATCCATAACTTCCGGAGCAAAAATGCAAATCCGTTCCATTCTATTGCAAAAGATCGCCTCATTGCTGAGCGCGACCTTTTGCATCCTTTAAACCTACAACATTTGAGTACGATTGCTCCTGAAGGGAAGATTCTTTCAGTGCTTGAATTTCCTTCATGAGGTTGTGATTTTGTTCGATTAAATCAGCCATCCGGATTTGCATCATGTTGAAATCCGTTTGGGTAACAACGGATGTTTTTGTCTCTCCATGAGATCCTCCATCCTTCTTCCCTCCAAACATGCCCTTCATACAAAAGAGCATCATTAAAGGGCACGCCAAAAGCAAAAGCAAACTCCAATTCAAGTGTATCCCTCCTCCACTTTTTCGTTTAGCATACATGAAAAATGTGTGGAAAGATTGAGGAACGTATGAAGAATGTATGAAGAACACTTTCTGTGGATCGTTTCAGTTATTTTACCCTGCACAGCACGATAATTTCGACACGTCCCTGTCAAATGTAAGCGAGGCAAGTTTGATCCCCTCAGCCATTGTTAAATAAGGGGCCAGCGTTTCCCGCAAGTCTTCAATGGTAAGTCCGAATTTTATAATCAGTGTGGCAGCGTAGATCACATCCCCGGCATTTTCAGCAACGATGTGAGCACCGAGTACTTTTCTGGTTTTTGCATCTGCCACGAGCTTGAATACGCCTGTTGTCTCCCGGTTGACAAGTGCTCTTGGTACAGCATCCAGCGGCAGAACGGATGTCAAAACTTCGAATCCGTCTGCTTTCGCTTGTTCTTCCGTCAGTCCGACGGTCGCAATGGATGGATTGGTAAATGTAACGCCTGGAACGGTCCGAAGATCCAGCTTTTTGTTTGCACCGCCAATTGTATTTTCGACGACGAGTGCTCCCTCATAAGCTGCTACATATACGAACTGTGGTCCCATCGTGACATCCCCTGCGGCGTAAATTCGCGGATTTGTCGTGCATAATGTTTGATCGACTACAATTTCTCCGCGCTCGCCTATTTTTACATCAGCAGCTTCAAGGTTCAAAGATTTTGTATTCGATTGTCGGCCTGCAGCTACAAGAATTTGATCGGCTTCGATCATCTGTTCGCTGCCGTTTGCCGTTACATATACACGTTTGACATGCTCCTGCTGTTCGACTTTATGGAACGTGACCCCCGTTAGCATGTGAATGCCTTGGTCTGTTAACGCTTGTGTGATTGCTTCCGATACTTCCGGATCATAGGATTTTAGCACACGATTGCTTCGTTGCATCAACGTGACATCCGATCCGAGATTGCGAAAGAGTTGCCCCAACTCCATCGCTATGTATCCGGAACCGATCACGGCAAGCCGTTTTGGAACTTCTTGCAGTTCCAATGCAGTCGTGCTTGTCAGATAGTCAATGTCTGCAAGACCTGGAATTTCGGGTATGTACGGTGAAGCACCCGTTGCGATCAGGAAATGCTTTGCCGTCATCTGTCTCCCCTCTACTTCAACCGTTTGGGGATCGAGGAACCGTGCTTCCCCATGGATCAGTGTAAATCCGTATTCTGCAATTAAATCGACATATTTCTGTTGGCGGAGATCCGCTACCAATTGATTTTTTTGCTCGATCAATTGTTTCAAATTTACCGGATCGGCGGATGTCTGCAGACCCTGAAACGGATTGCGATGTGCAAGATGATTGATTTCCCCCGCACGCAACATTGTTTTGGAAGGAACACATCCGATATTTACACAGGTTCCGCCAATGATGCCACGTTCAATCATGACGACCTTTGCACCGCGTCCTACCGCTTGGATCGCAGCCGAAAAAGCGGCTCCTCCGGATCCTATGATCAGTAAATCATACTCGTAATCTTCATTAGACATAGTTGCAGTATTGCTTACACTTCGCTTTGGTTCATTGAGAATTTGCGCATCCCCTGGATGATATCCAATTTTTTCAATCGCTTGTTTCGCTGCTTCAATAGCTTCTGAGCTCGATACTTGGAAAGTCGCTTCATTCCGCCTAAAGTTTGCGGCTGCTGCCACGGCTCCAATACTCTTGAGCGCTTGTTCCACATGCTCTTCACAACCGGTGCATGTCATGCCTTGAACCTCTAGCCGAACTTGTAAGTATGTATTTCCCATCAATCATCCACTCGCTTTTTTTAAAACTTTTATTGCTTACGCATGTATTGGTAAAAAAGGGATCCAATATAGGACCAAGTAAACTCCTGTAGCCAATGTAATCACGCCGCTTACTTTTCCCATCCATTTGGCGCTGGAACGAACGAACTTGATCATCATTTGCTGAGAAAGCGTTGAAACAAAAGAGATTGTTGTGACAACAAGTCCCATGCCGATCGCATACAGAAAGAAATTCAACATCCCATTTGCAAATCCACTAGTAGAATGAAACGACGATAAAATCAAAACAGAGAATAACGGCAACGTACAGCCGAGCGATCCGAGCGCATAGGCAACACCATAAAGAAACAGCGATACGTTCGATTCTTTTTTTAATTTCCAGTTCCCGCCGAAATGAAAGGATAAACCGGATTTTCCAAATAGCATGAAACTTCCGGAAACAAGAAATAGGATTCCGATACAAAAGGCAATCCATGCAACGACTTTTCCCAATATGTATGCGAATATCATGGAAATCGATCCTACTATTAAAAATACAAGCAAAAATCCGGATGTCATGAACAAACCTGCCCACAGACCATCGATTGCCCGTCTTTTTTTGCCGCCCAACAAATACGCAATGTAAGATGGCAGCATGGCGATTCCGCAGGGATTAAAAGCAGCCATGATACCGGCAGTCAAAATAAACGCCGCTTGCCCATTCACGCCAACACCTTCTTCAGATCTGCACTGGAGGGAGCAACACCTTTATAAATCACCTGGCCATGATGAAGCACGATCACGGTATCAAGTTCTGTAATATGGAACTGCTGTATCAGGCTTTGATTCGTATCCATGACATAGGGCCAAGTGGCACCGGTCGCTTTTTTAAAAGTTTGGATACTGTCCGCGTTGTCGTTTTGCGGATCCACGTCAATCGAGATAAGCTGTACGTTGTTTTGATTTTGAAACTTTGTTAATGTTTCTTCAGTTGGAAGACATGTAGAACAAGAGGTGACCATAAAATGGAGAACTGTCAGTTTGTTTGGATCGATTTTCACAGGTTTCCCATTGATATCTGTCATGGATAGATTTGAAACTGACACTGCCTGCTGCTGTTGTGTTTTTGCATCTGTTTGCTTTGTTGCTGTCTGTTTTGCCGGTTGTGTTGTGGCAGATGAGGCTCGATGTATAAATTTGGAAGATGCAAATCCAATACCTGCTACAGCCACTATCAGGATCATAACGATTAAGATTCGTTTCATTGAATCGCCGCCCCCTAAACATTCTTTACATTCTTGTACAGCAACGGATGTGCTCCGCATTATCCGCTACAATGCTTTTTGCCAGATCTAGAATGGTTCGAACCCGTTCATCGGAAATTCGATAGAGCACATACTTTCCTTCTTGTCTGGAAGTCACATAACCGCACCACTTCAAGCATGCAAGCTGATTGGAAACCTGACTTTGCGACTGGCCCAGCATCTCCACGAGTTGTCCGACATTCTTTTCACCATCCAGCAGAATTTCAATGATGCGAAACCTGGTCGGATTCGATAATCCATGGAAGAATTTCGCGTATAGATCTGTTTGAATCGCCGTATCTTGTTGTACTGGTTTTTCCAAAGTATCCACCTCCAGAATCACAAGGAATGTTGGTTGTCTGTTGGAATTCTGCAACAATCGTTTCGTTGAAATTTTCGTTTGCGAATCGACAGGATTAGCATGATCATTCCCATCACAAGTACCATTCCGCCAAAAATCCAATATCTTTGCGCGATCATGAATGTGCTGAGCGCAGTAAAACCAATCGCACCTAAAAGAACCGGCAATCCGCAACAAATAACAGCAATGCCGGATATCCCCGCCAATGCACGCAACCCTGATTCAGATTTCCTCCCATTGTTGTTCTCCATCCTGAACACTCTCCCAAAATCGATATAATATATCATAATATTTTAATATTATATTGTCAAACAAACCAAGAATATGTTTTATTTGCAGCATTTGTGTAAAATAAGGAAAAGCCAATAAACAAACATGTTCTTTTATGGGAGGGATTTTTCTTGCTGCGAGCAACCATTTTATTTTTCTTAGCCGGTCTTTCCGAAATTGGCGGGGGATATCTCATTTGGCAATGGCTGCGAAACGGAAAGCCATTATGGATCGGAGCGCTTGGCGGAATCGTGATGGTCTTGTACGGAGTCATCGCCACCTTTCAGGAATTCTCTTTTGGAAAGGCATATGCTGCATATGGCGGGGTCTTTATTGTATTGGCGGTTCTTTGGGGATGGATCATAGACAAACGGTCACCTGATGTAAATGAGTGGATCGGATCGTTCATCTGTTTAATCGGGGTAGCCGTTATGTTATGGACGACTCATAAGTAGCAATTCTAAACATCATAAATTCGATTTGTGATCCATAAGATGTTTCCATATCTGCACAGCTTATCCCTTTGTTGATAGAAAGAACCTTTTAATGATAATCATGTTTAAAATAAGTAAACTTATACTTGAACCCCATTGAAGAATGTCCATCATATTGTCATCTCCTGTCCTGATTTATTCCAACTATAAAAAATAAATGTGTTGAAAGATTGAGGAACTTATGAAGAACTTATGAATTTTGTCATGATTCATAGGAAAAATGAATCCTTAATGGATATGCGAGAAGCGATCAATTGGCCAAAAGTTGGCATCCGATGACGGAATGCCAACTTTTCGTTGCAATGCAAATCAATTTTTCAAATCCTGAATGCGGGTATTGCCAAGCATGTTAAAAAATCCGAAATGACACTTGATTTCTTTATTGGACGACCAATTCCGGTTTGATCTTTTCATACTCCTCAAATGTAATTTCCCCTCGTGCCAGCCGTAACTTTAAAAGATCCAACGGACTCAAATTTTTTTCTGCATTATTCTCATTTTGCGAATTTTTCTTGCCGGAAGAAGGTCCACAGCAACCCATGATTCATACCTCCCGTTAATTTTGGTTTCGTGATCATCTTTTATCATTTTTGTAACTGAACTTAGTATAGCCAACAGTTTTGTTTAATTTTTGATGAATGAGTGAAGAAACTATGAAGTTAAAAATAATTGCCTACTTCCGATTTAACGCCTCAATGAACAGAAAAAGTTGGTTATGGTATGCTTCCGTATCGATAATTTCCAGGCCGGATTGTTTTGCCATTTCCAATGTATTCCGGTTTAAATGGCATCCGTCACAGAGACGTTTCCATACGGGTGTGAGCCAATCCTGAATCTTTCCCAACATCGGCGGATCGTTTAATCTGACATGTTCAAACAAAAGAACTTTGCCGCCCGGTTTGCAAACTCGCCGAATCTCACCCAAAGCACGCATAGGGTCTGCAATGGTGCACAAAACCAACGTGCCTACTACCGTATCAAACATATTGTCCGAAAATGGCAGATCTTCTCCTTTGGCTGGTAGAATTTCAATGGGTACACTGGCACGTTTCGCTTTCTGAAGAGCCTGTTCCCTCATCCTCTGTGAAGGTTCAATTGTCATGACATGTTCCACCAGTTCATGATCATAATAGTGAAAATTCGCACCTGTTCCCGAACCGATTTCCAAAACGTTTCCTTCTGCCTTTCCGATTAATTGTTTGCGAATATCCCGGATGAAACGTTTCTCCAACGGCTCCATCACACAATCATATACAACAGGAAACCACTTTCCCATAGTCATCACCTCGAAGGCTACATGTATAACCGCATAATCGTGGGATCATTTTCGATATCCTACGATCATTTTCGATTTTTCATTTTTATAATGATATATGCGACTGTTGCAAATACCAAAGGAATACTTGCCCACAAGCAAATTTGCAATAACATGCTTACAAACGGTTGAACGGCAGTTTGACTTGCTGTCGCGGTGGCGGACATCGTGAGACACAATAAACCGATGACAATCAACGACAGGGCGATCAGCCATTCGGTGAATTTCATGATTTTCTCCTTTCCTTTTCCGATTCAATCGGAAAGCGAACCTCAAATCGAGTGCCTGTTCCTGATTGGCTATGTACTTGAATCTGTCCGCCATGAAGTTCCACCAATTGTTTTACAATGGCAAGTCCCAATCCCGTGCCGCCATACTGTCGGGATCGCGATTTTTCAACCCTGTAAAACCGTTCAAAAATATGTTTCAATTCCTCTTGCGGAATGCCAATGCCCGTATCTTCCATCGAAACCAGGACGTGCCTGTCAGCCACTCGCTGCAAATCGATAACGATCTTGCCTTTGTTCGTATAACGAATCGCATTCGTCAGCAAATTCATAAAAATTTGTTCCATCCGCAATCCATCCCCAAAAATCAGCGGCAGTTCATGCCCAATGTTCAACTGTATATCCAATCCTTTTTCCTTTGCCTGTAACGAAGTGTTCCGAACCAGATTCTCCATGATTTCCACCAGGTCAACCCATTCCAGATCTAAATCAAATTTCCCTGCTTCCATCTTGGACAGCTCAAATAAATCATAAATCAAACGGCCCATTCGTTGCGATTCTTTTTGAATGATACCCAGATATTGATTTTTCTCTTCTTCTGAAGCATACAAACCTTCCTTTATTACTTTCGCGTAACCTTCCAGATAGGTAATGGGTGTTCGCAGTTCATGAGAAATATTTGCAAAAAACTCACTGCGAGTATCCCGATATCGTTGCAATTCGACCGCCAAGTCATTAATCGCAGCAGCTAATGAGCCGATTTCATCCTTTGCCATGGCATCCACACGTATGGAAAAATTTCCTTTTGCAATTTTTCGTGTGGCTTGCTCCATCCGTATCAATGGATTCGATAACTTTTTTGTGAGGACAAATGTAAATCCGACCGCCAGAAAAAACGCACCGAAACCGGAAAGAATCAACAATTGCCGTATTTTCAGAATCGATTGATGAATCAATTCGATCGATGAAACCACAAATACACCACCGTAAAACCTATCCTGATCGATAATGGGCTTACCGACAATCAGATAGCTTATTTTCGATATCGGATCTTGATAGTGTTTTTGGATCGATGTTCCTGCCGACAGCAGTTTCAGTTCCTGATCGGGAATAAATCCCTGCTTGGATATAGATGGCAGGCTTGTATTCACAATAATTTTCCCTTGCGCGTCCGCAATATATAATTTCACTCCTGAAAACTCAGCCATCATTTGCATCACGTCAACCATCATCGAATCGTGGTAATGCGCAATCGATTGAGCCAATCTGGATGACGTTTGATCCATTTCCTGCTGTACATTTTGATAATAAAAATTGGTAAAAATCTGATTGATAACAAACCCAAAGGGCAACAAAACACCGAGAAAAAACAATAAGATACTACCGCTTAATTTATATACAATCCGGTTTGCGATCATTTTGCATCTGCGGGCATTTGAAATTTATAGCCGATTCCCCAGACAGTCTGGATGGGAGAATAGGTTAATCCCCCATCCCGAAGCTTTAGCCGAACATTTTTTACATGCGTATCCACAGTGCGTTCGCCTCCAAAATAATCCGCCCCCCAAATCCGTTCCAATATCGCTTCTCGACTGAAAACTCGTTGCGGGTGTTCTGCCAGTAATACCAATACATCAAATTCTTTGATGGTGAGCTCAATTGGATGATCGTTTACAGTCACTTGCCTTCGCTCCGGATCCATGACTAATTCCTGATGTGCAATCATTTGCGATATTTGCTGCGAGTTTGCCATATCCGATACATTGGATCGCCTCAGTAAAGCAAATACACGTGCCATCAACTCTTCCGCGTCAAACGGTTTCACCACATAATCATCCGCGCCTGTCATCAATCCATATACTTTATCTTTGGTCTCTGTCCTGGCTGTTACCATCAAAATTGGAATTTGGCTGGTTTCACGAACTTTCGCACATACTTCCCAACCATTCAAATCCGGCATCATGACATCCAAAATCATCAAATCAAAACTGTGTGTTTCCAACAAATCGATTGCCTCATGGCCATTTTTAGCTTCCGTTATATGGAACCCGTTTTTTGTAAGGTAAATCCGGATCAGATTGCGCATATTCCACTCATCATCGACTACAAGTATCCGATTTGTGTTCATCAAACACCTCCTAATCGGCTCTTCATTAGACTGTTTTTCGTTTAAGAAAGATTATAAAAATATTTTACAAACAGTTAACCCGTACCACTATACGAGTGAATACGGGTTTTCTGGTACTAAATGTTGAAGAGCAACTCTTTTGAGACAGCGCCTTTATTTCGATTCGCTATGCAATTCCGCACGCAACTTGGTTAATGCATCATCGACTTTCGATTTTTTTTCTTGTTTTTCCAATTCGTCAAATTCATAACGCAAGGACGATTGCAGTGTTACATTCGCGGCTTCTGCTTCCGCCTCTTTCGCTTTTACTTTCTCTTCCATTCGATCGAATTTGCTGAGCGGATCATCGCCGGACAATCCGGATACCGCGTTTGCAAGAGATTTTTGCGTTTCGGCAAGGCGGTTTCTACTGATCAAATCGTCTCTTTTTTCTCTTGCTTCTTCGAGTTTTTCCTCAAGGCTCTGCAGTTGTTCCTTAAGTTGGGCAGATGTCTTTTCTGCCTGTTCCAACTGCGGTTGCAGTTTTTCCAGACGGTCTTGCTCATGCTGCTCTTTTTCAAGCGCTTTGCGAGCCAAGTCTTCTTTTTCTTCCCGTATGGCAAGTTTTGCTTTTTCGTGCCAATCGGAAATCATCGACTCACATGTTCGGATCTCTTTTGCAATCCGAATTCGTTCTGCTTCAAAGCGGCTCACTTCCACTTTGAACTGGCGCAATTGTTCGATTGCATCTTCAATGTACAAATTGAGAGCTTTCTCCGGGTCCTCGGCTTTGCTGATGATTTCATTGATATTCGCACGAACGATGTCTTTTATTCTTCCAAATATCGACATATGGATTCCCCCCAATGATTCAATCTTCACAATACTGTCTTTCCGCATGTTGGAAAGAAGCTTGTGTAATCAAACGCCCTGCTTGCCCGTTTTCTCCGTAATCCCACACAAACATGTGACCGGCAGGAACCGTGTATCCCAGGATCTGTAGCGGCCCGCGCAACACCCGATACACAGGTTGAAATGGACAACAATTCCAGTAGCCTTCTGCCCGTATGTCCCTTCCGTTTTCCAACTCCGAAACAATCGTTTCATATTCACGTTCCATTGCCGTAATCGAATGTTTTTCCCAAAACTCGGCAATGTCTTTTTCAGCCTCTTCCCACTCCCCCGATTGACGAATATCTTGCATGGCACGTCTCGATGTTATCCGCCAAATATCGTTATTTTGCTGATGTCGGGGTTTTTTTACGGTTTCCCATGCAATACTCGGATCTTCCAGTTGCTGGGCGATTTTAAAATATGTTTCAAGCGCATCCCAGTATCCTTCTTCCGCTTTTTCATGGCTTTCCTCCGATACTTTTTGCCCTTGCATGATCGAGCCAACCATTGCATCCGCAATTTGCCGTTTTGTTCGTGCTTCTTCAAATCGCAATAGCATAGGTTTATTGTCATCCGAAGCCCGGAACCGCTCCATCGATGATTGCAGCAGGCGTTCCATTTCATCAGCCGCCCGCCTCATTCCAGCCAAATGGCGCGTGGGGCATCTTCGATCCGACATAATTTGATCCGATAAAGAAATCGGAAGTTTGACTTTGGAACTATGGTCCATGACGTTTTCTTGACGTATCCCAATCAACAAATCCGGAATCAAACCGTAAAATTTTTCGGCTTGCTCGTGTGTAACGCTTGATACCGGTTTATTATCAAATGCTTCTTTTAATAGTGCTTCCGATATGATGTTCAGACTTTTGGCCGCAGCCAATAATGCCCGCACTCGCGGCTTTTGGCAATCGGACATCTCTACTTCCACTTCATATACTTGCTCACCAATTCGTTTATAACTGTCCAGATGCTCCTTTGAACAAATTCGTTCACCAGTCAACATCGAGCGAATATGGTCGAACATCAGCATACTTCCTTTCCAAATACGTTCAGCAATCAAACCATGTTGCCCGGTTGGTAAGCTTGAGTATAAATAAAACATGTGATGAAAGAATGAGGAACTTATGAAGAAATTATGAAGTGTATCAAACAATCCTTTTCATAAAGGAGTGTGTCCCATTGTTACTTTTGGGACGCACTCCTTAGTAGGATCGCTAAAAATCCCGCTATTTACTATATTCGGATTTCGATCTATCCATTCATGGTCGACAACTAAAGTCGAACCCGTTGCAAACGCAGCGCATTTAACACGACAGATACGGAGCTGAATGCCATTGCGGCGCCGGCAATCCATGGCGCCAAAAATCCAAGCGCGGCAACCGGAATCCCGAGTGAATTATATACCAGCGCCCAAAACAGGTTTTGGCGAATATTGGTCATGGTTTTCTTGCTCATCCGAATCGCATCCGGAATGCTTTGCAAATCTCCGCGCATGATCGTGACATCGGCGGCTTCCATCGCGATATCCGTACCTGTGCCGATCGCAATCCCGATATCGGCTTTTGCAAGTGCCGGCGCATCGTTGATGCCGTCCCCGACCATCGCGACGATCTTACCTTCTTTCTGCAGTTTTTCCACTTCCGCCGCTTTTCCTTCCGGCAATACTTCCGCCCGGACATGGTCAATGCCAACCTGCTCTGCAATCGCCTTGGCGGTTCGTTCGTTATCCCCCGTAATCATATATACGTCAATTCCCAACTGCTTCAGACGCAGGATAGCCGCTTTGGATGTTTCCTTGACCGTATCCGCGACTGCCACAAATCCGGCGTAATTGCCGTCAACGGCAGCCAGCATGACCGTTTTCCCTGCCGTCTCCAGTTGTGTTTTTTGTTCCGATGCATGTTCCGAAACTTCTACTTGATAGCGTTCCATTAATTTTGTGGTTCCGACTATCACATCTTGCCCATCGATCTGAGCGCGAACTCCGAAACCTGGAATCGCTTCGAAGTCGTTGGTGTCTTTGCATATGATCCCACGGTCGGCAGCACCTGCAACTATCGCTTCCGCCAAGGGGTGCTCAGAATTTTTTTCGGCACTTGCCACAAGTGACAAAAGTGTTGATTCTTCCAGCGATTCCGGCATCACATCTGTCAGTTCCGGCTTTCCTTTTGTGATGGTACCTGTTTTATCTAATAAAATGGTATTGATCTTATGTGTTGTCTCTAAATGTTCTCCACCTTTAAACAAAATGCCAAGTTCCGCGGCTCTTCCCGACCCGGCCATGATCGATGTGGGCGTTGCAAGGCCAAGGGCACACGGGCAAGCGATAACGAGGACTGCAATTGCTTTTTCCAACGCATTCGCAAAGGCATACGGATCGACCCAAAAATACCAGATCAAAAATGTAAGCAGTGCAATCCCAACGACAATCGGAACAAAAATGCCGGAAATGACATCCGCAACCCTCTGAATGGGAGCTTTGGATCCTTGCGCTTCTTCTACCACTTTAATGATTTGCGCCAATGCTGTTTCTTTTCCAACTTTTGTTGCTTTGATTTTGATCACGCCATTTTTGTTGACGGTCGACCCAATCACCGTATCGCCCGGTTGTTTCTCCACCGGCAGGCTTTCTCCCGTCAACATCGATTCATCGATCGCAGTCCTGCCGTCGATTACCTCGCCGTCAACAGGCACTTTCTCTCCCGGGCGAACCAGCACAATATCACTCACGACTACTTCTTCGACCGGTATGTTGACTTCTTCGCCATTTCTCATGACGATTGCGGTTTTGGCTTGCAAGCCCATCAGCTTCTTAATGGCTTCGGAAGATCGTCCTTTTGCCATCGCTTCAAAAAGCTTGCCGAGAATAATCAAGGTGATGAGAACTGCGCTTGTTTCATAATACGTATCCTGCATCATGAACGGCTCGTTCAGATGAATCACGGTCATGTACAAGCTGTAAAAGTATGCGGCCGATGTCCCGAGTGCCACCAAGACATCCATATTTGCACTTTTATTGCGGAGCGCTTTATAGGCCCCGACATAAAACTGTTTGCCAATAATGAATTGCACAGGTGTCGCAAACAAAAATTGTACGAATGGATACATCAGAAACGCCGGAACCCAAAGAAACGATGTAAATGAGAAATGACTGACCATCGTCCAAAGCAGTGGCAAGGATAGGATCACAGAAACAATAAATTTTCTTTTTTGCCGCGTAATTTCTTTTTGTCTGTAGTCTTGCTGCGCATCTGACTGCTCTTCCTTCGTAACCGCTTGATAGCCAAGGTCCTCAACTTTTCGAACCATATCGGAAATGGTGACTTCCGCCGAATTGTATTCCACATGTGCCGTTTCCAACGCAAAGTTAACGGTTGCTTTCGTCACACCTGGCAATTTGTTCAATCCTTTTTCAATCCGGTTGGCGCAGGCTGCGCAAGTCATGCCGGACAATTGCAGCTCTGCAGTATCTTTGACCACTTTGTATCCCAATTGCTCCACTTTTTGTTCCATTTTTTCGAAGCTTGTTTGATTCGGGTCAAACGTCACAGAAGCCTGTTCCAATGCAAAGTTTACATTTGCATCTGTGACTCCTTCCGTCTTTTTCAGGCCTTTTTCAATCCGGTTGGCACAGGCGGCACAAGTCATGCCGGAAATCTTAAGAGTTGACTGTTTTAATGCGAGTTGTTGATCCATTGTTATCACCACACAAATAGGATACATCTTTATTAAAATACATACTTGATTGCGCATTTGCATCTTTGAAAAAAGGAGTCATTCCATCATGACTCCTTTTCAAATGATTTCCAAATCAGTTTTTTATGATTCAGCAACATCATATCCTTGATCTTCAATTGCTTCTTTTATTGCATCCAAAGTGACTTTGGATGCATCGAATTCAACAGCAACCGTTTTGTTTTCCAAACTGACCTTGCCTGTTGCTCCGGCTTTTTTTAATGCGCCTTCAATTGCATTGACACAATGATTACAGGACATGCCTTCAACATGTAATACGACTTGTTGCATGATTGTTCAACCTCCATGGCAAATGTTATTTTATCTGTTTATTCGTTGCTCTTAACAAATCTTTAACAAATCAGGCGGCTTTATCGTCTTCTTGCTGAATACACCCACTCCTCCTTTGCCTTTAATACAAGTATACTATACCCACATACCGTATACAACATAATATTTTAGAACATTTCTTGTCAATTGCCTGTTGCTCACCTGATTTAACCATATAGTCTCAGAAAATACTCAGGAATAATCGGCAAAATCAGAGGAAGGGATTATGATGACAAATCACTTATTTCCCTAAAATATTTCTCATGCGTCTGTATTCTTCTTCTGAAATCTCACCTCTGGCAAAGCGCTCTTTCAAAATTGCCACGGATTGAAACTCTGCCTCGGCTTTATCGCTTTTTGTTCCTTTTATTATGAAATAAACAACGCCCACTATCAGAAGCAGTGGAAGTAACATCCAGATCCATCCCAATCCAAACCCGCCAAATCCATATCCATATCCACCCATCATGTCAATCACTCCTTTCTTACTCTCATAATAATCCCGAATTATGAAAATCTTATGTAGTTCCGTTGAAGAACTTCCTTATTAAGAGGTGGGGGCATTCTGATGAAAAGTGGATATTGGGACGAGTTCATCCTGCTTTCAAGAAAGATGATCGATTCCTTTTTTAGGTAAAAAAAGAGGACATCGCTTCGATGTCCACCTGTTCATTCATAGATTTATTTGCTTGGCATATTCATGGTATTTGATGAAGAACCGGACATTTGCATCGTATCGGATGATTGATTCGTATTATTCATGTTGCTTGTAGTATCGCTTGCATTTGTTTTAGCCGTAAACGCCGGCGGCCATGGTGTGCCTTGATAGTGGAAAGCTGTTAGCATACCGCCATCCTTGCCATTCAAGCCAGCCGTATGATGCGGCAAATGGCAATGGAATACCCACGTTCCCGGATTGTCTGCCGTAAATTCGATATCGTAGGTTTCTCCCGCTGCAATATTGATTGTGTTTGCCATATATTGTGCAGACTCCGGCAATGGATTGCCATCTTTTGCAACCACTTTAAAGTTATGTCCGTGCAGATGCATGGGATGGCTTTGCATACTCAAGTTGGCCAATCTGACCAAAACTTTGTCCCCTTGTTTCACTTCCATTGGATCTGTCGAAGGAAACTGCTTCCCATTCAACGTAAACGTATTCCAGCTCATACCTTCCGGGTTTACATCATATGTGCCTACTGGTACTTGTCCTTCACCAAATTGACTCATATCCATTCCATTGGCGGAACCTGGTTTTTGCAATTGCCATTCCTGCAGCAGAATCGAGTAGTCGCGGTTTACCGGTTTTCCGTTGACTGTATCGCCATTTTTCGGTAGAGAAATAAACATGCCATCCAATCCCATCATTTCATCTTTGGATGGCTGGTAATGGGAATGGTACATGAATGTACCGACCTGCTTTACCGTAAATTCATACGTAAAACTTTTGCCGGGCTCGATGACCGGACTGGGTTCCGCACCTGGAACACCATCCATGTTGTTCGGAACAATCAATCCATGCCAATGTACTGTTGTCGGCCCTGGCAACTTGTTGTCGACGACAACCTGTATTTTATCACCTTCATTTACGACAATGGTGGGACCAGGAGTACTCCCGTTGTATCCCCAGGCATTGACGAACACTCCTTTTGACACTTCTTGTTTCACTTGTTCCGCCGTCAGATGAAAAACTTTCACACCGTTTTTCATTTCATATTTTGCTATGGGAACATTCGGTGTAACAGGATTGACGGATGCATCTGCACGCTGAGCGGAAAAGAAGGAACCTTTCCATATTCCCCATCCGGATCCGACCAACACCAGTACGACGACTGCCGTAATGAAAAATTTGAAATTCTTTTTTGTGTTTCCTGACATTTGATTGAATCTCCTCCTATTTGACGAACTCATGGTCATAGGATACCAGACAGTTATGTAGAACTTGTGAGGATGTAGCGATTCTTAAGTTATTTTTATTATTTTTTGCAATTCAGCAAACGAATCAACACATGCGTTCCCCTTCCAACTTCACTTGTGATCCAAATCGAACCGTTATGCAACTCTACCAGCTTCTTGCAGATGGCTAACCCGATTCCTCTACACAAACGTTCCATTCAATTCCTTTTTGGACACATTCAACACACATCATATCAACACATTGGAGGATGATATCGCTCAGATTATGCACTTGCAAATCCAGCACCAACTCGGGAGACTCAATAAATGACAACTGCTCCAAATCGCTTACCAAACCAATCAATCGTTCAATTTCCTCATAGCAGGAATGGATTCGTTCCGGCGTTGGTTCCCATATCCGATCCTCGAACGCTTCCATGTGGCCTTTCAGAGTGGCAAGGGGTGTCCGCAATTCATGCGCCACATCCGCTGTTAAATTCCTTCTTAATTCCTCTTGGGTTTGTAGTTGGGACGCAAGCTGATTCAGCGTGGTTGCCAATTTCGCCAATTCATCATTCCCTTGTATCGCGACACGGGAATGCAAATCGCCGTGACCGATTCGTTTGGCAACGCGTGTCATATCTTCAATCGGTCTGGTCATGCGTTTTGCCATATAGAAACTGACTGCGATTGCGAGTACCATAGCCCCGATCATCGTCAACAGGATCGACTGAATCAATGCTGTTTTCAAATGCAAGTCAAGCGGCACGATGTATTTGTGGAATGCCGGCATTTGCATTTGATAAATCATGAAGTGTCGATTGGTTTGCCAAATGATTAGGAGACTCGCGATGAGAACAATTATGAAAGTAATCCCGACAAGCGCTAGAAAGAGACGGGTACGCAATTTTGAAATCATACGTCCCCTCCCTGAAATTTATAACCAAAGCCAAAAACCGTGATCAAATACACTGGTTGTTTTGGATTGTCCTCAATTTTTTGGCGCAAATTTTTAATATGCTGGTCGATGACCCGAAGATCCCCCTCATATTCATGGCCAAGAGCGGTCTCCAACAATTCATTCCGATGAAATGTTCGCCCCGGATACCTTGCAAATGTCACAAGAAGCTTATACTCGATTGGTGTTACATTGATTGCCTCACCGTTTTTATATACTTTGTTGCGTACCGAGTCAATCATCAATTGGCCTTCTTGGAAAGAGATTCGTTCCGCAAGCAATTCATTCTCGGCAGAGCGACGCAATAGCGCTTTAACACGAGCGACCAATTCACGCGGGCTAAACGGTTTTACCACATAGTCATCGGCGCCGATTGCCAATCCGTTGACCCGATCTTTTTCAGCAACTTTTGCGGTGAGCATGAGAATCGGAACGGGTGAAAGATTCCGAATTTTTTGGCATACCTCCTCACCCGATACATCCGGCAGCATTAAATCCAAAATTACCAGATCGATGTTGCGTTCTTTAAATTGACGCAGTGCTTCCGTACCCGATTCGGCTTGAAACACTTGATATCGTTCATGATTCAAATAGGATACGATGACTTCACGAATTTTCTCTTCATCATCCACGATTAGAATGGATTTCATGTCGAATCCCCCCTACTCTCCCCCACTATTTCTTTTATCACATGAAAGATCTACGGAATTCAAATCCCCGTATATCCAACCGCAGCGAAATACCCTTGCTTGATCGTATCGTAACAAGAACTTGTGAAGAACTTATTTAGAACCTTTGAATTGCGTGCATGCCAATTTGTGCTGCAGGCTATACACAGCCGGTTCCAAATACAAAAAGAAATGAAACGACTAACACAAGCAAATACGTAGTATGCTTTTTTGCAAAAAAGAGAGATTCCCCTGTCTCATATCCCAATACATTTCGTATTCGAATATTGATCCTGTCATCAAATCCATTTATACCATAGGGTCTTTGCCGATTTGTCTGATTCATATGAATGATTTTTACCAAAGCAGATCCAAGTGGCTCCATTCGCTTCATGATGCGGATCGCATACTGATCCGCCAGCAACTCCTTGTACATGAGATAGTTTGATCCAAGCTGCTGAACCGTCGGCACAAAGAACAACACGTGCATAATGATCTTTGCGACAAAGACTTTCCACGTATCGTGGTATTTGATATGTGCTTGTTCATGCAACAAAACCGCTTCCAATTCCGCCTGGGACAAGTGATTGAGAAATCCTTTTGAAATATAAATGTTGGGGCGAATGAATCCATAACAGAATGCAAATACTGTATCATCATTTACAATACAAAGGGAATGAAGTCCTTGATGGGATCTCACGATGGTTTTCACATGCAAAGGCATTTCCATACATTCATAGTTCTGAAGCGAGGAATAAAAACGATATTCTTTTACAATCACGGAAACCAATCGAATGGTCATGATGCCACATATCCCACAAACAGCAATTCCGAGCGAAACGCTCCACCATATCCCATGTGTTCCGACCGTTGTACAAAACTTTATCCATCTTTGCAGGAGATTGATGCGATCATTCAAAAAAATATGTATGATAAGTCCGCTCATGATGAAAACGAGCAAGAGAAAACTCATGACAATCCTTGCAAATGCTTGATTTTCCAACTTTAAAAGAGTTTTTTCATCCATACTTTATGAGTTCTCCTAAGCGCTTATTTTATCGCATGTCTTGCCACCTCCATCATATATCTCTTTCTGTTTGTTTGCTATTCTTAAAAATGGATACCAGCTTCATTTTGTTTATTGACAGTTTCTCGTCGATACGTGACAATTTGGACTATGGAGGGGATGAAAATGGCAAGAAGAAAAGATGCACGTTCCTTTCATTTGAATGCCGAAGGAATTGAACGCGTTTTAGGACCGTTAGAGACGGAAATTATGCATATATTTTGGGAAAACGGCGAATTGTCCATACGGGAGGTCCGGGATCTCCTCTTGGTAAAACGGGAGATTTCATTTAATACGGTTATGACGATCATCCATCGCCTTGCGGAAAAAGGACTTTTGCAAAAAAAAGATAGAAACAAATCGTCCCCCTATATCCCTACCAAAACCAAGGAATCATTCCTTGCGGAAATATCCCATGATGTAACAAGCGTGCTCATAAAGGATTTCGGAAAATTCGCCGTTTCACAGTTTGTTGATATTTTGCATGAAGTGGATCCTTCATTACTTCGAGAACTGGAAAAGCGTATTGAAAAATACAAATAAATAGCTCAAATAGAAAGTAAAACTTGAATCAGAAATTGGTTCTGCAATTCTTTCAAGGATGCGGAACTTTTCTTTCACAGAAGCCATACAATCATTTTGAAAATTCGTCAAAGATTTGTAAATTGACAAGTACTGCTATGGACCGTATGATTGGAAATATTACTACAATTTGTAGTGGAGGTATTGAAAACGATGAAGAAATTGGTTCGATTTGGCATCCCGATTCTTGTTTTATTCATCATGGTTGCAGGCATTGTCTACAGCAACCAAAGCCAGAAAAAATCGGCGGAACAAACGGTTAGTAAAGGTATTCCTTCACTTCCCCAGGAAAATTATTTGGCACCGGATTTCACCTTGAAAACCATAGACGGTAAAACCGTAACGTTGCGTCAATTGCGCGGAAAGCCTGTATTCATAAACGTTTGGAATTCCTGGTGCCCTCCGTGTAAAGCAGAAATGCCGGATATCGTAAAAGAATATGACAAATACAAAGACAAGATTCAGTTTTACGGAATCAATCTGACGACAAACAACGATAGTGTAGCATCTGCAAAAGACTTCATTAACCATTTCCATGTGACATTCCCGACATTAATGGACACAGATGGAAAAGTGGGAGTTCAATATCAAATTGTTGGAGTGCCAACAAGCTTATTTATTAATGACAAAGGAGTGATCGTGGCTCGTATTACAGGTGCGATGGATGTCCCGACAATGGAAGCCAATTTCCAAAAACTGATCAAATAATCAAACGATCGGGTTGCAATCGTCCTGGAGGTGAAAAACCGATGTTAGCATTGCTTGGAGGAATACAAATCGGGCCTTTCTTACTGAAATACAGCTGGATCGGAGCCGCTTTAGGCTTTTTTATCGCGTCGTTTCATTTTCGTCGTTTTTCCGTTCCGGACAGTGATGACGGCAAAATCTTACAGAACAAAGTGCTGGATATGTATTGGAACGGCTTCGTCATCTGGCTTCTTGCTTTTAAACTGGCGAAAATAGTGGTCGCACCTGCCGCCTTTTTTCAAAATCCCATTCTTGAATTTTTCAGTACCCCTGCTCCAAATGCCGATATCGTGGCATGGATCGTTGTACTGATATATTTTATCTATAAAAAATACCGCCTCAAGATCTCCATATTCCAGATGGCCGATATTCTTTTGCCTGCTTTTGTACTAGGCTTTGGAGTCTATGAATTGTTGGCGTTGCAATTGGGAACTGCCACCCAAGTGCCCTGGGGCATTCATGTCGGACAAAACGGTTATCACCCGGTCAATTTCTATATCGCCATTTGTTTGTTGCTGGCATATTGGATCATCATTCGCTGGACAGATCAAATAAGAATCGGCTCACTTACAGCCCAATCTTTGATCGCTTTCGGCTTTTCTTTGCAATTGTCGACGTATTTCCTGGTTCCTGGTCAGCTCTATTTTGGTTTAACGAAAGCTCAATGGCTCTATTTGGCCATTCTTGTGATTGGAATTTTACTTTTCTATCAAACCACAATGTTTTCAAAAACACAGATCGATACAAAAAATGGTGAAGAGACCAAAAAATGATTGAATGCACAGATTGTGTACGTAAAAACATAGATGGAGCAATGCGACCGTTTCCTTGCTCCATCTTCTGTTGTTCAACTTAAAATGATCCTTGAGCAAAAATAAAAGCTACTCATATTTTACAATTGTAAACATGCCGCCCATTTTTGACTGGTGTTCATTTGTCATATGATGGGGTTTATGACAATGGAACGCCCATGTACCCGGGTTATTCGCAACAAATTCAATATCCCATGTTTCGCCGGGCGCTACATTGATGGTGTTTTTAAAAAACGGAGCAGGCAAGAGGGATCCATCCGTTGCAGTCGCTTGAAAATAATGTCCATGCAAATGCATGGGGTGTGAATTCATGCTAAGATTCGCCAAGCGGATCCGAATGCGTTCCCCATACCGTACAAGAATCGGATTGATATCGGGGAAGGATTTTCCATTCATGGTAAAGTAGTTAAAATCCATACTCATCGGATTGATATTCTGGATTTCTCCAGAGCCGGATCCCATTCCCCCCGAACGATTCATCCCCATCTGCATCTGATCCATTTTCATGGTGTCTTGGCCTTGCTTCATACTTCCTGTCGCAACACTCCATTCTTGCAGTAACATGCAATAGTCTCTGTCAACATGATCTCTTGTCCGCTCCCTTGGCAGCACGACAATCATCCCGACCAGCCCCATCAGCTCTTCCAGCGGATCATTGGCATGTGCATGATACATATAGGTTCCCGATTGCCGGACCACAAAATCATAGACAAATGATTCTCCTGGCTTTACAATAGGCCCGGCTCCGATTCCCGGCACACCATCCATATTGTCAGGCACAATCAACCCGTGCCAATGAATCGATGTAGGCTCTGATAACCGGTTGTGCAGCACGATCTGCACCCGTTCCCCTTCGTAAAACACGAGAACCGGCCCTGGGGTGGAAGCGTTATACCCCAATGCCCGAATCTTTACTCCTTTGACCAACTCCTGTTCCACAACTTCCGCTGCCAAATGGAATCTGCGGATTCCTCCAATGACTTCATGGCGGGCAAACCCGATATTCGGTGCCAACAATTGATAGGTGTTCCGATTCATCCAGTCAAACATGGGCAAATCCCTTCTCCTTTCAAACTTTGCTGAGCTATTCTATGCAAAGGGGAAGGTATTTGCCCATGGATGAAAAAACTGACCGGCTTGTTTTCTTAATCTGGCATTGACCAAACGTATTGGAGATCAACTCCATCATTAAACATGGCTGTTGATGATTGTGGCTTTTTTCCTGGATTCATAAATACTTTGAGGAGAAGGAGGTTCACATACGACAAACGGTTCCGGACTTTCCAACGAATAATCGTTCAACCATGGACAGTCCAAACATTCATCATACGCCGAAATTTCTCCTTTTAACGGACAAGATACAAGCCCTTCTAGGATTTGCAATGTAAGTTCCATTTTTTTGCCCTCCATACAATCTTATGGTATAGAAATGAAATGCAATTGATTCGCACTCCTTGTGTCTTACTTAACCACTTTTTGAACACGCACTTAAAAGTGTATGGTAAAAACTTCGTCCCCTTGCTTTATAATCTTAATTCCAACTTATGAAAAACTTGTTTAGAACTTCTGAATTTATGATGCCGTACATATAGTTAAACATCGATTCATGCATACATAAGTAATAACAGGAAAAATCCATTCGATTCCTGAACAAGGAAACTTATGAGTTTCGGTTTCGTTTTACTATTCCAAAATGGTACTGAGGGATCATCGGGATATTCAAATTTAGGATAACAGGTTCACAAGAAACGTTTTTGCACTGATTCTTTTTCATAAAATTCCCTTTAGTTTTCAATGACAGATCTGGCGCCGACGTAACGAGGACCCCAATAATATGGGTCATCGATGGAATCGATTTGAACCTTTGTGCTATCAGCAGAAATAAATTTGCCGCTTCCCAAGTAAATTCCTACATGTGAGGGGCCGCTGTCATATGTACTGAAAAACACCAAATCGCCTGGTTTTAATGCTGCTTTGTCAACAGCCTTCCCAATCCCATACTGATCTTGTGACGATCGCGGCAAAGAGGTCCCCGCTTGTGCAAAAACATATTTCGTAAAACCTGAGCAATCAAATCCGCTCGGTGACGCTCCGCCCCATTGATAAGGGCTTCCGTTTAGACTTTTTGCTTCGTCAATAATAGTTTTGCGAAGAGTATCGCTGCTTGACGCAGAAGCTTTCTTTATGGCAAGAGCCTTAAGAATTGCGGTTTCAGTCGTTTTTCCCACTTTTTCTTTGTCTGTAAGCTTGTAATCATTCTTAAATGCCAGGACAGCTTGTTTGGTAGTTGTGCCAAAATAGCCGGTTGTTTCAACTGAATTCGGGAAATAACCGAGTTCTTTCAATTGTTCTTGCAATGTTTGTACATCTGCTCCTTGGGAACCGTATTCCAAAACTGTATCGCCGACTGCAGCAAATGCGGGAGCAGGAAAAAAGACGACAGTTGTAATCGTTCCTGCACAAAGGAAAGCAGCTAGTACTTTTTTTGGCAAAATAAAAACTCCTTTCAAATGCCTCCGAGGTTAGTTGACGGGTTTGGGAAGAAAGGTATCCCATCACATTTCCATGTGATTCACCCCAAAAAAAGTCCCCCGTACTGCCCAAAGCAAGTAGAAAAACCTACAAACTTTGAATAGATTCGGCAAATTTTTTAGTATTTTCTTATATTCTATCAAGTCGAATGATTGTTTCTTTACCGATACATTCCGTTAATTGCCCATATGATGGCTCGCATGATCCACCGGCGCATTCGGAGACATCGGGACCGATGAAGGTGTTCCTGTAAACTGTGAAAACGATGTAGCGACGACAATGATGGAAATCAAAGAAGAAATCAAATATACCCATGCTGCCGGTCGGTTGGTGATTCGTTTTCTCCATGCGACGAATAGCATCCAAAAAGAGATGATGAGAGAAAGGATCATGAATCCGGTTCGAATCGCTGGCGGCATCGATATCAAACTCGCACCCAAGCTGGTGAGGCCAAAAGCGATCAACAATGTGTGCAGCCAATGGTGGGAGGATGCGATAAATGCAAATAAGATAGACAAAATCGAGCCTCGAATCCCTTTCCCCTTTTTTGTTTTTCCGTGTTGGTCCATTGCATGGCCATGAATTGCATTGCCTCGTTCCATTGTTTTTTCCTCCCCTGTCTTTGCCATCCATTACTTTTTACTATAAAAAATCCAAAACGGTAAAATATCATCCATTACCTTTTATCTCGTTGTTTTTAATCATAATCTCAACTTGTGAAGATCTTGAGTAGAACTTCTGAACAATTATGAAGAAGAGCCTATCTTTTACATTTACCCGGAAGGTTCCTTATGCCCGTCACTTTTCAATAAAGAAGCCAAAAGCAATTCCAAACGCAATAACTCGTCTTCCACGATCTTTAACTCATCCTGTACCAAATGTATTTTGCTGTGTTGAAATAAAAGCAACCGTATAGCCAGCAAAGAATTTCGCACTTCATTCACCTGAGACCGGGAAATGATATGGGAAAGTGATTGATTTTCTTCCATTTAACCGATCACTCCAGATACAAGAACTTCAATGACTCAATTGGAATCATGGCGGCCGATTCCCCTGTTTGCGTGTAGCAACATGTAGCGTGCTTGAGAAAAGAAAGGGGCAAGCATTTGCCCCTTTCACCACTGATTTATAACTATTTTTCAGAATACAAGCCCTTTGCTTTGTTCAATGCCTGCTGCATGGTTGTCAAAATCGAGTTCGCTTTGTTCCAATCGGGCTGCGCGGCTTTTAATACTTCGGCCAATCCGTCTGTATTGAGATCGTTGACCAGTTTGGCATCTTTCTCTTTTAACTTGTCTTTCACCGGATCGAGGGATTCATCCAGATCTTTTGCTTTCATGACCGCCATTGTATCGTCTTTGTTTTTAATGGCCATCTGCAGTTCATTTACGATCGACAAGTTTTTATTCAATGTATCAACAACAAACAAATCAGCAGTTTGATTGAGCGCTTTTTGCATGGTTGTCACAATGGTACTTGCCTTGGTCCAATCCGTGTTCGCATCTTTCAGCACCTCAGACAGTCCGTCCGTATTCAATGCTTTTACCAAATCTGCATGTTTGGCTTGCAATGTGGCTTTCAAAGGATCCAGCGTCTCGTCGAGTTGTTTTGCCTGATTCATGGCTGCCATTTGGTCTTTGCCGGCGATGGCCGTTTGCAGTTTCTTGAGAATGGCGATACCATCATCCACTGCAGCCGTTCCAGCCGGAAACAGACTGTTGGCTTTCTGAATGCCGGTCTGCATGGCGGTTAAAGTTACGTTTATTTTTGCGGTATCCGGATTCGCGGATGCCAAAAGTGTTTTCAGATCATCCGTTTTTAACTGCTTCACCAACTGTGCATCATTTGTGCCGATCACGGTTTTCGCCGGATCCAGCGCTTTATCCAGTTGTACCGCTGCTTGTTCTGCATCTGCAAACTTCTTGTTGTCTACATCTGCTTTAATTTTTTTCACAAGATCTTGCGACGTTTTGAGAACACTTGCGACAGTGGCATTATCGATTTGTGCGCCGCCATTCATCCCTTCCATGCCAAGGTGCTGTTTCGGCTTGGTGACATATGCATTCGCGGTCATTCCGCCGAGTACAAGAACGAGTATGGCAACAATTGAGACGAAGTACTTGCGATCTTTAAACATCTGTGTTTTGCCGCGGTCAAACAACGGTACCAGGAATAAAAGCACGACTATGATGATGCCCGTCCAAAGAAGTCCGGGCAGACCCACCCAGTTTTCCACACTGAAGATTCCCATGAATACCCAAGGCGGCTGTGTGGATTCGATTCCGTCTACCGGAGCCGGACCGAGTTCCGGCGGGAACAGAATCGCCAAAATCAACAGCAAGCCGACAGTCGCAAACCCATAACCGATCAATTTGTAAAAATGGTGAACGAACGTATGGTTTTCCTTTGGATCTTCCTTCTTTCCTTCATAAGGAAGCGGTGAAATTTTTAATGTCTTGATCAAGAACAAGTGTATGACGATCACAACAGCCAATAGTATGGGAAGCACACTGATGTGCAAGACAAAAAATTTGTTCAGCAGCGAAACGTTAGGCGCGAACGTATTGGAAAAATAATATCCGAGCGGCCCAAGCAGTCCGCCAAGGGCGACAGCATGTGATAATGCTTCACTGGCTTCCTGGTCCCATTTTAAAATCGTACCGGTAAATAACAGACCGATCATCAGAACAAACAGGACAACACCAAACAACCAGTGAACTTCTCTCGGCTTTTTGTAGGAACCATAGAACAACACGCGCAACAGATGCAAAAGCAACGTGACGGTTACCAATTGGGCGGCCCAAATGTGCAAGCCGCGAATGAGGCTGCCGAATCGAACCTGCGTTTCAAAGATGCGAATGCTTTGATTGGCCAGTTGGGGATTTGGATCATAATAATGAGCCAAAAGAATCCCCGTGACGATCAGGACGACAACATTGATCAATGTGATGCCGCCAAGGGAAAACAGGAACGTATTGGCGTGCTTTGGAACTTTATACGAAAATGTGGACAACGGAAATCGTTCCTGGAACCAAGATTTCGATTCGCTGGCTTTTGACATATCTCTTCACCCCTTTGCTTTACATTTGCATGCCGCTGTGCGTATGCATATTGTTTTTTACAATTCTTGGCTTTGCGAGCCATTTCACTTTGTAAACGATATAAGCTCCAATTAGAATCAAAATCACTGCAAGAATTAAGAAAAACGTATTCATGGCGGATGGCGTATATTGTAAATCGAATGCCAATACGTCAGATGTTTTGGGGTTTACTTTGAGAGATTCTGCCAATAGTACTTTCGCATCCTCCAGTTTCGATTGCTGTAATGCAGCAATGGCTTGCTGGAGTTTGGATTTGTCGATCATATCATTGCCGACTGCAAACATCGCCAGTTCTGCTTTCATTTCTGCTTGACTTGCATCATGGACTCCCTCCACAAACGCAATCGATTGTTTGATCAAAGTAGGTGCGTTTGCAGGTGCACCACCAACGGCATGAGCAAATGCCAACGAAGATGACATGAATAAAATAAAGACCCCCATAAGCAGTGAAAGAAATGTTTTACGCATATTGTTCTACCTCCTTGTGATCATTCTCATTCATGGAACGATCTGAAAAGCAACAGGCCGCCTGCATATTACTCATTCATTTTGTATCCCCTCACTTTCGTTACCTTCTAACCTTATCCTATACCTAGGTACTGTATTTAAATAGATACGATTGGATGATTTTCCATAGCGCGAACATACTATCGAACATTTACTGGCACAGCAAAAAAGAAAAAGAGCCTGTTTATCAAGGCTCTCATTGCAAAGTATCGATTTGCAGGAAACAGGTTCGTTCAAATGATATGTTGGCGAATGGCATATTCAATTGCTTCATGGCGATTCAAACAATTGAACTTTTTCAAAATTTTACTGATATGAAAACTGACTGTACTTTTTGAGATTTGCAGTATACGGGCAATTTCCCAAGTCGATTTTTTTGCGAAAATCAGACGTAAAATCTCCAATTCCCGTTGTGTCAACTTCATGTTCATCCATTTGGAACCATCTTTCTTTTTGTACTCCATGAGGATTTTCTTTAATAATGGACCCGGCAAAGCACTCTCCCCTTTTCTGATACGTTCTACCAGGTCCAGCAGCTTGGCAGACGTCATGGGCCGCAAATAATATGCACATACACCCATTCGCATCGCCTGAATTAATACCTGATCTTTATTGCTCAAAATCAAGATTCGAAGATTGGAATGCTCGCTCTTCATTGCGCGGATCGTTTCCTTCTGAAAACAAGACATATTGCGAATCACCATCAACACCACATCCGGCAAACATTCCCGGCATTTTGTCACTACTTCCTGATCCGTTACTACATTTGCAACAATTTTGCACGTATCCGATTGCAAGCATGGATCCTTTTGCAAGTGAAGAAAATGAACATCCCGAGTCAATGACATCGAATCACCTGCAACCAATATCCGAATCTCATCACAATTGTCCCCGTTCATATCTCATTCACTTCCCCCAAATCAAATTCGCTTTCTTTACACTGTACTATACTTATGTAGTGTATATATGACAATAGTCTGGACGTACTAATTAAAAAGTCTGGAAAAAATCGCAAAGATTGTCTAAATGGCAGGCGCTCCTGCCTTCATAACTTCCTCATAATCTCCACACTATTTCTTCATTTTATCCGGCTATCCTAAAGACAAACAAATGAAGGAGGCGTTACATGTATGAAAAAGTTAATGATTGGCTTAGTTGCGGCAGGATTGATTACGGGACTTGGAACAGCTGCATATGCAGAAACAACCCCATCGAACGATCTTATTAAGAACAATGCAGTACAGCAGTTCAGTCCAGAGCCGGTTACACAAAATGCTTCAACCGCTCCGGGAACAACGAATGCGTTTCCGTCATTTGAACAAATGTTGCCGTATATGAAACAAATGCATCCGAACATTTCCGATCAACAATTCAAAGCTATGTATGATGCGATGCAATCCATGATGAACGGCTCCAACGGCCAAATGATGGGCGGAAATTATGGTCAGAACGGGTTCGGCGGTATGATGGGAAATTGGAAGCCACAAACACCACAAACACCGCAAGTACCAAACAGCAAGTAATTGCGTAGCCATCCCCTTTTTGCAAAATGCTGAACATCCTTAATTGGATGATCAGCATTTTTTATTTCAAAAAATCCCCATTACTCAGGCATTTCGGCTAGCCACTTAATTGCTTCCGCAAATACGGGATCAAATTGCCGCGCAAGATGTCGTCGGAAATCTCGAGTTGACGATTGGCTTCCTCATACAAATCTTTGACCTGTGAGCGGTCGACGGATTTTCCTGTTTTCAAGTCGTACGCGGTGCCATGATCAAATGTGCCGTCTTTGGTAATGAAGAAATACTTGCCGTTCGTAAAGGAATGGTCGCGGAACACGATCAATTGATCGGTGCCGGATGTCACATCTCCCCCCATCATCGGGTATGCGCTCGTATCAATTCCGAGCAAGTGCAGCAGTGTGGGAGCCAAGTCGAGCTGCCCGGCCGTTTGTGTATAAATGCCGCTATTTTGCCCATGCGGCAAACGGATGATAAGCGGTGTCTTCATCTGCCTGTACCAGCCGAGATCGTCGTTTGGCGACAGGTTCATAAATTTGTCGTAAATCGGATCGCTTTCGGAAATGCCGTTATCGTGGTCGCCATACAGGACCACGACCGAGTTGTCCAGCAACCCGGTTTGTTTCAGATTTTGCAAAAACGCCCCCAACGCCGCGTCCGTATAATGCACCGACTCAATATAATTGCCGACCATCGTGCCTTGCAGATCGCCTACATTCATCGTCTGATACTTGTCAGGAATGTCATACGGACCATGGCTCGACAACGTGATCAGGAATGAAAAAAACGGCGACTTCAACTGCTGCAGTTTGGGCAGCGCCTGTCGGAAGAACGATTGATCCGTAAGCCCAAGGCCGAATGTCTCATCGATCTTGTAATCGCTGACGCCGTAGAATTTTTGAAATCCTTCCGCCTGGTACATCGCCTGCCGATTCCAGAACGTTGGATCGAACGCGACGCTGGCAACTGTTTGGTATCCGTTTTTCGCCAAAATCGACGGCATGCTGGCGAATTGGTTGCCCACATAGCGAAAGTAGACAGATCCGGCGTCGACCGGATACAAGGAATTCATCGATAGAAACTCGGCATCAGAGGTCCGCCCTTGTGCTGTTTGCCGATAGTAATTCGGAAAGTACATGCTTTGTTTCAAAAACGCGTTCAGGTTCGGCGTAATCTCCTGATTGTTGACCATTTTGCCGATTGTCCAATTTTGTACCGACTCCATCTGGATGACGATCAGGTTTTTCCCTTTCGCCGCCCCGAACAAAGGATCTGCATCGCGCTCTTGTTGTTTGCCGTGTTGTTGGAACCACGCCGCGATTTGCTGTTTACGCACATCCGGAATACGAGTGTGGCTAAACACGTCATCGACAATAAATCGATCCAGATCATTGACATGATAGCCGATAATGCCGATTTGATTGACCACAGCCAAATGTGAAAAGACAGATGTCAAAAGTGCCGGTGTCGTTTGATCTGCCACGCGGATTTGATTGGCGGTCGGCAACACGCCGATCAAAAACAGGCTGGCAGCGGCAGCGGATCGTTTCCACAGTGTTCGAATCCGCATTGTCCGCAGTCCTGAAGTTATGGGTCTTTCCTCCTGCTGTTTCCCCGCAGCTGTCTCGCGGCGCTCCAAACCAGCCGCATTCGCAAAGAATCTAAAATTCCTTGACTGTCTGCGCAGCAAACACCACACAGCAAACCCGATCAACAGAGCGAACAGGTCGATGCCAAACAGCAGATCGTGCCACTGCATCAACGTCAATACGCTGCCGCCGATCTGGTTTAATTGAAACGCCTCGATCAAAACGGGGATCGAGATAAAATCATGAAAATATCGAAAATATAACGTATCGGCAAACGCCAACAGCGAAATAGCCAAATTGATAAAAAACCAAACGTACGGCCGTATCTGCGGCCGCAACAGAAACGTCCAACTCGTCAGCACCAGCACAGCGCCGGCGTTCGACAGAATCGTTCCCCACTGCCACCACAAATTGGCGACATCGAAAAAGAGATAGTGCAATTTCCAATATAGTAAGCCGATCTGCAGCAAATACAGCCAAATGGCAGGGGACACGACGCATCGAAGCAGGGTATGACGGAGCGCAGGTGCTCGATCCTGCAACTGATAAGCAGGTCTGTTCATATTCTTTAAGCTCTCCTTCATATCCAATCGTTGACTGCATCACACAAAAAAACGATGCTAGAATCATTGACATATTTCATTGATTTTAACATCTTTTTTTTACAATCACATGAAATAAATTTGGAAAAAGTGTAGAAACCACTTGTAGAAACCACTTTATGAAGCTCTTATTTGGAACTTCTGCAGAACTGCGAATCGATTGCATGTCTTCATACTTTCTTCACATGAATCTGCTACCATTGGAACCAAGAAAAGTTAAGGGGTGAATGGATTGTTGCCTATTTTGTTTCATATCGGCAATTTTGCAGTACACACATACGGTTTGGTGGTCTTGTTGGCGATCGTCCTGGGGACGCAAGTTGGGATCACATTAGCCCGTTATACGATGAAACAATATGAAGAGCATATCGTACCTTTGGTATATACCTCTGTAATCGGAGCAGTCATCGGAGCGCGGATTTGGCAAGTGTTTTTCTTTGAGCCCAACTATTATTTGGCACACCCGCTGGAAATGATCGCATTTTGGAATGGCGGGTTATCGATTCAAGGGGGCATCGTAGGCGGAATCCTGACTGGTTTCTGGTATTGCAAAAGAAAAGGTCTATCTTTCTGGAAAGTTGCGGATCTTTTGGCACCATCCATTATATTGGGGCAAGGAATCGGGCGCATTGCTTGTCTGCTCAATGGGGATGCGTTTGGTTCGCCGACAGGAAAGGGCTATGGACTTGTATATCCGCCTGGCACATTTGCTTATGATACGTACGGCTCAAAACCGCTCTGGCCTGCGGAAGTATGGGAAGGCCAGATCGATTTTGTCATTTTTGCAATCCTGTTTGCACTATTAAGAAAAAAGCTGCCTACTGGCACGATGTTCGTACTGTACAATATCCTATATGCGCTCGCGCGATTTGGTCTTGAGTTTCTCCGCGGAGACAGCCCGCGGTATCTATTCCATTGGACGGCCGCCCAATGGACCAGCGCGGCTATAGTTTTCATCGGCATAGCTGCTTTGTTGGTATTGAGAATGAAGGACAGGAACGTAGCGTCGACTCTTTCCCAATCGTGATGTTTGCAGGTCCCGGACATCGGAGAGATATGTGTACTTCCATTCCCGTTTTCGCCAGCATCACGTTTGCAGGCAGCAGATATGGATGTGTAATGTCTACACCGTGCGACATGTGTGTAAAAACCGCTTGTACCGGATGTATTTCGTCAATTAGCTGCAGTGCTTCAACCATATCATAGACGGATCTGGTTTTAGGATCGGCATCTTCTCTATAGAAGCTTGTACCGAGGACCAATAGTTGAAGATCAAATAGAAACGCTTTTTCTTTATCCTTTAAATGAATGGAATCAGGGCAATACACCCAGTTGAATCGTTGTTTTATAAAACGGTATGCATACGAGAATCCGTTTTTGCCGTGACAAACTTTAAATGGTTGAATGTGCCAACCTAAAAAATCGATACTTTGCCCAATATCATGGTAAATGAGGTGATTGTCTAACCAAGGGAATTGTTTCATTATGTCCTGTAAAACCTCGACAGGTGCGTAAACGTGACCTTTTTTGCCAGTCCAGCGGCAAGCGTCTGCCCATTCCGGCAAACCGCCAATATGATCAAAGTGCGCATGCAGCCGATTTGATTACTGAATTTTGAATTTGCCGACCAATAATTCCAACTCCATCGCCATTGTTGAAAGAGAGGTTGATGAATTTGCGATTTCTTGCATGGATGCCAATTGTTCTTCAGTCGCCGCTGACATATTTTGCGTTCCTGACTGATTGCTTAATGTTGTTTCGGTGATAATGTCTACCGCTTTTACAACTTCCTCCGTACCCTCTGTTATTTGATGAATGGAAGCTGAGACTTCCTGAATTTGTTGTGTGACCCCGTTAATCGTTTGTTTAATTTTATCAAAGGAAAATCCGGCGCTTTGCACAACCTCAATCCCAATTGCCACCTCTTTGGTCCCTTGTTCCATCGATGATACGACTTTTTGAATAATTGTTTGAATGGCAGCAATCGATTCATTAATCTGCTTTGCCGAATTTGATGATTCTTGCGCCAATTTCCGCACCTGATCCGCTACTACCGCAAAGCCCCGCCCATGTTCGCCTGCTCTCGCCGCCTCAATAGCTGCATTTAATGATAAGAGATTTGTCTGATTCGCAATTTCTTTGATTAAATCCAGAATTTGTTCAATATTGCGCGTTTTTTCGCCAAGTTCTTTGATGGTAATCGCAGATGATGCTACCGTTTTTTGGATTGTATTCATTTGCACAATTACTTTTTGGATCGCTTCATTTCCTTCGATCGCTACTGTGGAAGCTTGTGTGGCACCTTGTATCATCTTTTCCGAACTTTCCGCCATATTATGGACTTCTTTCGACATCGCATCAACAGTATGTACCGTATGTTCCACACTTTGAAACTGAATTTCCGAACCTGATGCCACTTCCTGGATCGATTTCGCGATATGTTCCGAGGCCCGGCTTGTTTGTTCCGCACCCGATTGCAATTCCTCGGCTGTTGCGGCAAGACTCAGGGTATTTTCATTCACAAGTTCCATCAATCCCCTGATTCCTGACATCATAGAATTAAACGATTTTGTAAGTGCGCCAATTTCATCGGATGATTGATAATCACCTTGAACTGTCAAATCTCCTTGTTCCGCTTGATTCATTAAGATTTGTATGGTCTGCAGCGGTTTTTGAATGGATCTGGCAATCACGATTCCAATTCCTGCACACAGAATCATACAAAAAACAAAAACCATAATTAGACCAAACAAAGTCAAGTAGAAGGAACTCCGGTTCTGTTGATTGATACTCTTCGCCACTTCTTGTCTGTGATTGATTACCATATCAAGTGAACGATTCGCAAGATTTCGATAATCTGTAAGAGAATTATAGTAGCTGGAAGCAACTTCATTTTGGTTTTTTAATGCGAAATCAATACAAAGCTGAGAAGCATGCTGATATTGGTCCATTTGTGATTTGTATGTTTTGATCTGTTCTTTTTCAATCGGATCTATTTTTGTTTTATCAATACTAGCTACTAATTTTGCATTCTCCGATTCTTTATTTTTTATATCCGCAACAAACGCTTGTTTTCTTCCAGTATCGATAGAAGATGTCTGCAATATTTGTAAAATGTCATTTGCCATCAAGTTGTTATTATCCCGGATATTCTCCAATTGTTGAATAGGTATTAATTGGTTATTGTACATCGATGATGAATTCGCATTCATTTTGGTTAACGAATAAATTCCAATGATTCCTGTTACGAACATGGAACATGTGGAAATGAAGATTAAAATAGCTAATCTTTTGCCGATCGTGATGTTTCGAAGACTATCAGTTGTTTTGCTCCGATTCCATGATGACAGTATTTTAATAAACAACCGATTATCAGCTTTGATATGTAGCACAATACTTTTAAAATGTGAGGATATTTTTTTGTAAAGTGAAAAAAACCGATTTTTATTACATTCTTTTTTCTGGAATTTACATTTGTCTTTATTAAAATCGAATCGGAATTTCATACCTCCGCCCTCATCTCATCAAGATCTCACTCGTTTCTTTTTTACTGCTTAATGATTTAAAAACCGGGTATCACATGTATTTCTGCATGTTCATACCCGGTGCACAGATTTTTACAGCATATCGTAAACGAAGTTATTCTTTCCTTACATACATATGAATGTATGACGAATCATTAACCTTTCACTGATCCCGCAAGTATTCCCCGGATAAAATAACGCCCGAGCAAAATATAAACCACAAGTGTCGGCAATGCAGCTAAAACGGCTCCGGCCATTTGCACATTCCATTGTACAATTTGACTGCCTGCAAGGTTTTGCAGTGCAACCATAATCGGCTGATTGCCTGATGTTGTGATGCTTACAGCAAACAAGAATTCATTCCATACGGATGTAAATTGCCAAATGCCAACTACCACAAATCCGGATATTGATAATGGCAGGAAAATATATCGATAAATACCAAATATGCCACTGCCATCAATTTTCGCTGATTCCAATATTGCATCCGGGATACTGACATAATAGTTTCGGAAGATCAATGTCGTAATCGGGATCCCGTAGATGACATGAACCAAAATCAATCCCGGAATCGTGTTGTACAAACCGATGATTCGCAAAAATTCAATAAGCGGAATCAAGATACTTTGATAGGGAATAAACATACCGAATAAAATTACCGGAAACAAAACTTCACTTCCGCGAAAACGCCATTTCGCCAGAATATATCCATTTAGAGAGCCTAACAGCGACGACAAAACGGTTGCTGGTATAGCCAAATAAATGCTGTTCAGAAAACTCGGTTCCAGTCGCTTGAAAGCCTCTATATAACCGCCAAATTCAATGGTTTTAGGAAGTTTCCACATCTGATCCAAAGTGATCTCGCTTACGTCTTTAACACTCGTGATCAAAACAACGTATACCGGAGTCAAAAAAATGACAGCAAATACTAGCAATATAAGATAAATCAGTGTTCGGTTCATTGTTTTCGCTGTCATCATTCTGCCTCCTTGCGGGAGCTGGAAACCAGGTATGGCACAATTATCAGGGAAATAAAGATCAACATGATGACTGCAATTGCAGTACCTTGTGCGTAATGATTCCCTCGGAACGTTGTTTCAAACATGTACACGCCCGGTACATCCGTTACGAATCCTGCTCCGGGTCCCGTCATTGTATAAATCAAATCGAATATTTTCAGTGAAATATGTGCAAGAATAATCGTCGTACTTAAAGTAACAGGCCACATGAGCGGGAGGATAATTTTCCGATAAATTTGCAACTCTGTAGCGCCATCTATTCTTGCAGCTTCTTTCAATTCGTCAGGAATCGCACGCAAACTTGATAAATACATAGCCATTGTAAATCCGGACATTTGCCAAACAGCTGCGATCACAACTGCAAGAATGGCGACCGGTATTCCAAATGAAATCACACCCCAATGAATTTTTGGAATCACGGTTGTATCAACAAACCATTTTGGCAAATGAACGACCCCTAATTTTTTCAAGATCAAATTCACACCAGTGGAAGGATTTAACAGCCATTGCCAAACAACACCTGTGACGACTAATGACAAGGCCATCGGAAAAATAAAAATATTGCGGAAAAACGTTTCCCCTTTGATTTTTTGGTCAATCAGGATTGCCAGACCAAGCCCTATCACAATCGAAATCCCGATAAAGAAAATCGTAAAAAATAATGTATTGCGCAAATCTGACTGAAACCGAAAATCATGAAATAAGAATATATAGTTCTTCAATCCCACAAATGTAAAATCAGGTACGATTGAATTCCAGGCTGATAATGAAGCATATGCCGTCCAACCAATGAAGCCATATACAAATATGCCGATGGCGATGATCGACGGAAGAAGAAATAGAACGGGGGCAACTTTTTCGAAGCTCCATCGTTTTTTGGCTCCTGTGCTCATCTTCTCTCCGGTCCTCCTTTAAGAAATAGACAGGAGTCGAATGGAATCGCTCCTGCCCATTTCCAATTTCATTTTTATTTATTCTGTTCCGCATCTTGTTCTAATGTTGTGGCAGCCGTGTTGACATCACCTTGTGTGACAAAGATATTGATCGCTTGGTTCATTTGTGTGACAAAACCTTGTGGCATAGCCGAGCCATGTGCAATGCTTGGCGTCAAAGCGTCTTTCTTGAAGTCAGCCATGGCTTGCTTGCTATATACGTCATACTTGCTGGGATCTGCATCAACACGGGCCGGAATCGATCCTTTTAATGGGTTAAACGCATCTTGTCCCTCTACAGAGCCAAGCAATTTCAGGAATGTTTTGGTTTCTTCCGGATGTTTGATCCCTTTTGGCAATCCGAACGTATCTGAAATTACCATAAAGGAACTGCCGGTGCCCGGTGTCGTCGTCCATTCGAAGTCAACATTTGGCTTAAGTTTCAAATCAGATGTGAAATATCCTTTTGCCCAGTCACCCATTACGTTCATAGCTGCCTGACCTTTTGCGACCAGCTGGGAAGCATCCTGCCAGGTACGTGCAGCGTGATCCGAGTTTACATATGTCAACATTTTCTTGAAAATTTCAAGTGATTGCTTTACTTTCGGATCATCCCATTTTATTTTTCCTTGTGTCAAATCATCATATCCTTGCGGCCCAAGCTCACCCAGCAATACATCTTCAAACAGCATCGTTGCTGTCCAAGGCTCTTTATCACCAAGTGCAAGGGGCGTGATGCCTTTTGCCTTCAAAATATCCGCATCCTTGAAGAATTCGTCAAACGTTGTTGGTGGTTTGAGATGGTTGTCATCAAATATTTTTTTATTGATCCAAAGAACATTTCCACGGTGGATATCAACAGCAACGGAATAAATTTTTCCATCCTTGCTCATCATATCGACCAGACTCTTTGGAAATTTATCTGTCCATCCGGCTTCTTTGTAAAGATCGTTGAGCGGCTGCATCTTTCCGGCTTTCACCCAACTATCCAGCAATTCTGCACCAGCATGCACTTGGAACGTATCAGGCGGATCGCCCGCCTGCATTCGGCTTGCCAATACTGCTTGTGCGTTTGTACCCGCACCGCCGGCAACTGCAGCGTTAATCACATTAACATCCGGATTTTGTTTCTTGAATAATTGAATCAGCGCTTTTAAACCTTCTTCTTCACCGCCGCCTGTCCACCAACTGAAAATTTCAACAGATTTCTTAGCATCTGCAGTTTTATTGGCGCCGCCGCCAGCCGGGGCTCCTTGATTCCCAGTTGTTGAAGAACCACACGCGGTCAATGCCAATACGCTTGTCATCACAGCTGCTGCTGTTATTACTTTTGATTTCTTGTTCATTTGCCTATTCCCCCCTGTATCTCTTATTGAAATCCCTTACAGCAATAGTCTAGCACCTTATTTTTGCTTTTTGATCGTTAAAATATTGCACATGTTAGCGATTTCATGCACGAATTTGCGCAAACTCCAAACGCATATCCGATTTATGAAATAAACTTATACAATTTTGCACTATATCAACTTCAGCGCAAAAAAGTTTGCTAATGTTGCAGCATTGTGGTCGTTGTATGCTTTTCATATGCTTTTCCATTCACTTGGAGCTACACCATAATGCTTTTTAAACACTCTGCTAAAATATGTTGGACTATTGTATCCAATATGAAAACAAATTTCCTTCAAATTATATTTTCTTTGCTCGATCAATTCACGTGCCGCCTCCATTCGCAAATGTGTGAGATATTCAACAAAACTTTGTCCGAATGCCGCTTTAAATTGTTTGGAAAAATAAAACGGGCTTAACTGCGCCATATCCGCCATCATTTCCAAAGTCAGATCTTCCGCATAATGAGTTTCCATAAAAGATTTCGTTCGTTGTAAAGCTGAAATGGAATGATTGAACATTTCATCTAACGAGTCGGATGTCAGTTGAATAAACGCTTGAAAGGTTTCCGCCAACTCTGCTACAGGAACCTTTGTGTTTGAAATATCAAAATTCGGTGCTGTAATCCCCGATTTTGCCAATTCCCATTTCAAAATCGCAATTACATTTAACAATATATGGTATATTTGATCAAGATCATTCCCATAGCTTTCGAAAACAACCGTTACAAATTCATTCGCCGCTTTATTCGTTTGTTCCATATTCCCTTCAAGAACGGTTTGAATCAACTGCTTTTCCAGTTCAATCAGTTGGGAAGGGGCATGTATCTTACGTATATCTTCATAGAACCGCCATTTGGAATTCGAATCGATTCGTGTTGCCTGATTTGCTTCCAAATACGATTTTGTCCAACCACTTGGTCCAAACTGCTTGCTTCCTATCCCAATGATGTGTAAGGAGGAATCTGTACTCCTGTCCAGTATGCGGCTCAATGCTTGTGCATTTTGCAATGCTTGCGTCCGATACGGTGCATGTTTGCCGATTTCATGTTGAAGAATGCAAAAAATGCTAATATGTGAGCTGACAATTGGGCTTACCAACACACATTCATTATGCGGGAGATGCTCATGAATCAATGTTTTCATGTCTGCCTGTTTGTCTATTTCATTCGGCAGATTTACAACCAAACAATACCCCGATCGTTGATTTGCATCTTCCATCCCCAATAAATGGTAATGTTCTTCACTTGGTAAAATCCCCTGCATGAGATGCAATGCACAATCTGATTCTGCTATCCTGCTTATTTTTCCAATTTTCTCTTTTAAATCTAAAACCGATTGCCGCTTACGTCTCTCCTTTGCAATATCACTTACCAGTTGATCCACAAGTTCCAGTAGTTTCTCCCGCTTGACCGGTTTTAAAAGATAGTCCTTTGCTCCTACTTGCAATGCTTCTCTGGCATACTGAAAATCATCATAAGCAGTCACAAATATAATCCTGCAATCCGGTACTTGATCACGCAATGCTCGTGCCGCATCGAGTCCGGATATTCCCGGCATTTTAATATCCATAAAAACGATATCCGGGTAAAATTCCTCGGCAATCTCAATGGCTCGACGGCCATTTTCTGCAAGTGCGATTTCAAACCGGTCTGGCATTAATGTTTTGAGAATGAACTCCAGCCCTTCCCGTTCCAATCCTTCATCATCTACAATCATCATCCGCAATCGCAATATGATTCACCAACTTTCATTGAATTCCATCCATGTTTTTACGCTTTCTGATCACTTGGAATCCATAACCGGATTGTGGTCCCTTGATCTACGTCACTTTCTACTTCCGGCCTATGTCGATCCTCAAAAAAAAGCGACAACCGTTTGCCCACATTTGCGAGGCCAATACCTGTCGACCGCTTTTTTTCTTGGTTGAAATCCGTGCCATCGACATTTCCCTGCAAACTTTGCAACAGCTTTTCCTGCGTTTCTTTTCCCATTCCTTTACCATTGTCACAGACGATAATTTCGGCTCCTTGTCCGCAGTTCAAAATTTCCAAATAAAGCGTTGCTCCTGCTTCCAGCTCCTCTATGCCATGTACAAATGCATTTTCTATGATCGGTTGCAGCGTAAGACAAGGCACTAACAGATCCAAGGCATTCTCCTCAATTTTCAAATGATACTCGACCCGATCACGGAACCTTGCCTTTTGTATCGATAAATATTCCTTGACATTTTCCAGTTCTTCGCGCAAGGTTACAGGCTTGTCCAGTTTCTGCAAATTGTATCGCAGCAATGAAGACACAGATGTAATTAAGTCGCTGGCTTGCTCTGCACCTTCCATATATGATAATTTTGCGATCGTATTTAACGTATTAAATAAAAAATGTGGGTTGATTTGGCTTTGCAATGCTTTTAATTCCAATTCTTTCACATGTCGTTCCATTTCCGATTGAATACGAATTTGACCGACCAATAATCGAATATTCTGTTGCATATGATTAAACGCTTCGGAAAGAACTCCGACTTCATCACGAGATTTGACTGCAATCTCTTCCCCTTCAAGATCACCTTTTGCCATGCGTCTCGCTGCACGCATAAGATTTGAAAGCGGTTCTGTTATCCCTTTTGCCAATGCAATGGCGACAAAAATCGATAATATTGTAGAAACTGCAAATATATCGATGCCGATATTTTTTAACTGATCGTTTCTCCTGACGATTTCTTGATAAAACGTGCTATAAAAACTCAACTCTGAATCGATAATGGACTGTGTGGTTTGTTGAATATACCCTGCTGTATTTTCCATTTCCCGATCCACATTTGTATATGTCATTGGATCATGTGATGTGATGGAAAGGAAGATTGTATTCTCCTGATTTAAAAATGTTCGTATCAGATTTTTGTAATTCTTTAATTGTATATAGTTATCGGGCCGTTCTACAACGTTATCCAATTTTGTTTGATCATGTTTTAAACTTTGGTATCCATCTCTACTCGAATTTCTGAGTTCTTGACTTTGATTTACAATATATAGATTGATTTTACGCAAATTGTCATTTACATCATTGGATATTTGATTGAAAAGAAGCAATTGTTGAATGATTTCATTATAGCCAGCTTCCGCCGATCGATTTCCTTGAAACAAGAAAAAAGCAACACTGTTAAGAACAGTAACAATCGAAACGATATAAATCAGCAATTTCGTACGAATGTTCATTTGAAATCCCCCAAAAATTTCAAGGAATCTGCAGTAATCACATACGATTCGAGCTGTGTTACTTTTGGCGGTACCTTTCCATGAATTTTTGCAACCAATTGTTCAACCGCAATTTCTCCCATTAATTTTGGTTCCTGAACAGCAATTGCCGTAATTTTTCCTTTCCGCAATAAATCGATCGTATCAGGCAAATCATCAAATCCAAATATTTTACAAGTCGTATTCTTATTGTTTCGCAACGCATCATAGATTCCTAACCCATCATATGCGCTTGTTCCTACAATAGCTGTTAGATTCTTCGTTTGATTTAAAATCGTCTGAACCTCAGCCGCCGCTTGAATGCGGGAAAATTGGGATAAACGTATCGCTGCGACATGTATGTTCTTGTACAATTTTACAGCATCTAAAATTCCTTGTACTCGTTCCTTTTGGCTTTCATCATTACTCCCGGTAATAATTGCGATATTCCCACTT
Source organism: Fodinisporobacter ferrooxydans (assembly GCF_022818495.1). Classification (GTDB taxonomy): domain Bacteria; phylum Bacillota; class Bacilli; order Tumebacillales; family MYW30-H2; genus Fodinisporobacter; species Fodinisporobacter ferrooxydans. The sequence continues at coordinate 197,083 of NZ_CP089291.1, forward strand.
TCCTTGATCGTTGCCGCAAGCTGATTTCCGATCAGTTTCCCGGCACTATAATTGTCAGTACCTACATAGGACAGCCGCTTGCTTCCGGGTGCGTCCGTGTCCACTGTAACCACTTGAATTCCGGTATTCGCCGCTTTCTCCATTAATGCAGCAAACTCTTTGCCGGAAAGCCCCTGTGTAATGATTCCATCGACATCAGAATTAATGGCTTTATCAATCAATTTCATTTGTTCCGCCGGATCACTCCGCAACGGACCAGCGTATTCGATATCGACATGTTCTCTGTCTGCCGCTATTCTGGCTCCTTTCTCTATCGATCTGTAGTATGGATTGTCATATTGCTGTGTAACCAAGACAAAATGATATTTAGGCACTGCTAAATTTGTATTTTTTTTCAAGATCGAAAAACCATGAATCTGTTCGTTAATTTGTGCAAAAGTTCCGATCAAATAGAGTAAGAACATGAATGTAATGGCCGAAACGATCCAAAGCGCTCGCTGTGTTGACAAACAAACTCCCCTTTTCTGACGAAAGTATATCAACTTGATTATATCGATTCTCTTTCAAAACAAACAGATTGCCGACGATTTACGGCAGACAAAAAAGCCGATACCTTCACTGCAGACAAAAAGAAGTGAATGTACGGCTATGAATTCTTGCAATTTTTTGCTGGTTTTTGCTGAATTAGCTACACATGTGAAACAATCCACTCCGACCTGCCAATGATTGTTGCGGAACCGAAGTTTGCCGGAAGTATGAAATGATCTCCTTTTTTAAACGGGTAAGAATGTTCCTCCGTCACAATCGTTCCTTCCCCGGTTAGTACGCTCGCTATCAAAAATGGTTCCGTTTGTTTGATGGATGTCTCACCATGCATGGACCATTTATACACAGAGAAAAATTCACTTTGGACATATGCAATGATTTCACGCCCCTCAACCATTGTCGTTTGCGGTTGGCATTCCATATCGAAATGCGGTACCCGAATTACATCAATCGCCTTTTCCAAATGGAGCTCTCTGAGATTCCCTTTATCATCCCGTCTGTCATAATCATACAGACGATATGTCGTATCTGAGCTTTGCTGTGTTTCAAGGACAAGTGTGCCGGCACATAACGCATGTATCGTGCCGCTTGGAACATAAAAAAAATCACCGGGTTTGATTTTGACCCTTCTGAGTAACGCATCCCATTGTCCGCCTGAAATTTTCGCGATGAGCTCTTCTTTCGTTTTCACATGATGCCCGTAAATAATCTCCGCATTCTCTTTGCAATCGATAATATACCAACATTCCGTTTTGCCCAACTCGCCGTTCTCAAAGTCTTGCGCATACGTGTCATCAGGATGGACTTGTACGGAAAGATCATGGTTTGCATCGAGGATTTTTGTCAAAAGGGGAAATACATCACCTTTTGCGTTTCCAAACAACTCCCGATGTTTGTCCCATAATTCCCCAAGTGTCAATCCTTTGTAAATCCCATCTTTTACAATACTCTGGCCATTCGGATGCGCCGAGATCGCCCAACATTCCCCAGTCGTCTCACTTGGAATTTCGTATCCGAACACTTCCCTTAAATGTGTGCCTCCCCAGATCCGTTCCTGAAAAACCGGAATAAAAAATATCGGTGCTGTCATGGCTGTCCTCCAAACGTAACCGTTTTGCTGCTTTTCATTCATACAATTCCTCACCTTAGAAATATCAGTGCCGCCGCACCAATGATCCCTGTATCTTGCCGCAGCGCTGCCGGAACAATCGCTGTTTCCCGGCCTTTTGGGCTTAACGCATATTGCCTGACATAGTTTTGTATACCGGCGAACAAAACTTCGCCAACTTCAGAAACCCCACCGCCAATGACGATTTTTTCCGGATCGAACAGGTTGATCAACGTGACACAGCCCATTCCAATATATGTGACAATTTCTGAAATCAGTGAAGAAATAGCAGGATGTCCTTCCTGATACAGCTGAAAAACCTCTTTTGCCGTAACATGCTTCCCAAGCAACTCAGAACCTTGTCTGGCAATTGCCGTTCCGGATGCGACCCACTCAAAACATCCTTTTTGTCCGCATCTGCATGTGCCTTTTCCCGGATCAATGACAATATGCCCGGCTTCCCCCGCATTTCCACTCGCTCCGGAAACAAGTCCGCCATTTATATAAAGTCCGGCGCCAATTCCGGTACTAATGGTGATATACACAAAATTGCGATTGTCTTTTGCCGCACCGATCCATTTTTCCCCTAATGTTGCAGCATTTGCGTCATTCTCAAATTGGATCGGCAATGAAAAATATTTTTGAAACTCGTCGACAACCGCAAAATTCGCCCATTTGGGGAGATTCGGCGGACACAGAAATTTGCCTTTTGTTTTATCGATCGGACCGGGGACGCCAATCCCTATACCTAATACATGCTCCTTTCCTGGACCGAGATCCATTAACATGCCATGGATTGCTTGTTGTATGCGATCTACCATTTGTGTTGGAGTTGCGGTGTGATCGGTTGGAAGAATCGTTTTTGCGTGGATGGCGCCTTTTTCATCAACAACTCCGATTGCGATTTTTGTCCCGCCAATATCCACGCCAATTGTATAGGATGCCATGTAGACATTCTCCTTTTCTCACAGTAATTCTTATTGAAGAGGATGTTCAAAAAGTAGTCAAAACTCCACGGCGGATTGCGTAACCACTTTTTGAACACGCACTTTAAGGAATGCGTGATGCATAAGATTTCGAGATTGAATTGCAAAACCCTTGTGAATACCAGATTATCAAATAGAATCATTATGTGAGAGAGAAGTAGTGTCTGTTTGCATATGTTTCTAAAGCCATACGTCAGAAAAACTGATCTTAGCGAAAAAGAATTGATTTTACTTGGTTCGATTTTACGTTTAATTGAATTTTAGAATCTTTGACTTCCAAAACTTCTAAAGGATTCTCATTGAGATTTGCCGTATAAGCTTGTTGAATCGGCTGAGTGAATGCAAATGCAGCAGTTTTTTCTTCTGCTGTAGGATTGTAGAACCGCAATATAAAGTTGTCATCCTTTTCAGCTTTTTTCAAAGTACTTAGCACTGCTTCGGTTTGCACTTCTTTTAGGAAGCTAAAGCGAACAGGCGTCTTAACATCTGCTTTGTTTAGCTTCATTGCATCATGAGGAATTTTGTTATAAAAATGGATCGGTGTCAGATACTCTTTTGCCATACGTGCAACATTTGCTTTTAACGCAGATTTTTGATGTGTTGCAACAGCAAATTCTAAAAGAATCGTTCCAGGCATTTGCGAATCTGGAGTCGGCAATTTTATACCGGAAGGACGACCCGGTCTTCTTAGCAATTCTTCTTTACCAAGAACTCCTATACTTCTAAATAATGTAATTGCAATCGTATCATATTCATTGCCTACAATTTCATATTCTCTTGTACTGTTTGTCAATACGCTCAAACCGTACTCTTCGTTTGACAAGCCTGCAAAACTTAACATCGGGTAAATCGGATCCGGACGCTCATCCCAGTTTTCCTGTTTCCAAATATCCATTGCACTATCATACACATTGCGTTTCACGAATCCGAATTGATTGTCGGACACGGAAAACGCAGATCCAATGCCTGTTGGGATAAGTGCTCTCAACCGATGGTCTTTTGCATGATTATCAATTGCAAATTTCACTTCTATGATCGGCTTATGATTCGGAATCGTTACTACAATATGAACATCGACAGCGGAATCGATTACTTTTTCTTTCCTTGCATTTAAATCTTTGGGAATTTCCAAAGTATATTGAATGTCAACCGCAGCCGCATATTGGCTTTGTTTAATTGTTACATTTGCATGTACTTCATCGCTATATAGCAACGTTTCGTTTGCTAATGGCGAAAAATCATACTCATCGCCATCATCCCCGCCATTTTCAAGCAGAAGAACATTGTGAAATGTTTTGTTTAGTTTTTTATCAAAAATATTGAGTGTACCATTTGGATTGACCATAATTTTATAAAAATCTGTTTCCACTTGATCTTGATAGACGACATTGGTTTCCTTCTCATGATCTCCCTCTGCGACGAAATACGTTTTGTAACCGAACGCAGGAATGCAGTCAATGAATTGAATCGTATACTTGATAAACGAATCATAATTTCCGTAATGAACAATTTGACGGTCAATCAAGCCTGGGTCTACAATCTCCCTGTTAATCACTTCAAATTCCATTTCCTTGGAAGTTTCGTCAAGTAGCTTAAAGGACTTAAATTTGGTAATGACAGTAGTTGTCATCAATTCCTTGCGATCATAAGGAAGCAAGTTAAATGCGGTTAAACGATCCTGATTCCATTCCGTATCCATGGAGTCGACTATTTTTCTCTTATAGAAATTGATGAGCTGATCCACTCTTTCTTCCGCAATGAAGAAACGGTTGCATATTTCTTGATGCACTTTGTCTGAACAACAGCAACCGATACTGTCATGTGCATGGTTTTTCAAAATTTCTTTCCAAATGAGTTCAATTAAACCATGATGATACTCAAATCCCAAGCGGTAAGCCAGTGATGCAAGAGGCTCTAAAATATTCGTAATTTTATTTTCAATTCTTGCATTCGCCGCTTTAATATCCATACGTGTGGAATAAATGCTGCGATGAACACGCATGTACTTGCCATCTAAGAATTCACCATGCAACGTTGGCAGATCTTTGTTTTTTTCTAACTCATGAAAGATGTTTTCGTATTTGCTTAAAAAGAATTCACGATCCGGATATAATTTTTTCAGCTTTTCAATAATCGTAAAGATATTTTTTTGAATTGGCATTTGATCGTGGCCGTTCGGCAGAATGATGTTTTCTGTCGTAGCACCGCGATCTAATACGGCAAAATATTTATCCATACGGTTTTTAAGCTGTTCTTCATCTTCCGGCAAATATTTTCCGATCGCATACCCTAAAGGAAACAATTGAACAAGTACTTTAGATCCTTCCTCAGACTCCCAATAAAATTCTGTTTTGTCCGTACCATGGCGCTCAGAAGTTCCCCGCCAAAAAATCGAATATGAAATGTCAAAACCATTCAAGATTTGCGGCATTTGAGAAGATTGCCCAAATGAGTCCGGAAGATACCCAATTGGCATATGATTCCCGAATTCTTCACAATCCTTGATTCCGTATAATAAATTACGCACAATCGATTCTCCGCCAACGATCATTTCGTCAGTTTGTGTATACCACGGTCCTATGATAAGTTTTCCTTCTTGCACAAGCTTTTTTACTCTCTCTTTATTTTCAGGTTTAACGGCAAAGTAGTCTTCCAGAACTGCTGTTTGCCCATCTAAAACATAATAAGGATAGTCTGGATCGGTTTCCAGCATCTCCATGATTTCTTCCATATTGTTAACCAAAAGGATTCTTGACTCTTCTGTTGTAAAGTACCATTCTCTGTCCCAATGCATATGTGGAACGATATGAACTTTTTTCATGATGTCCTCCAGTTCCTTTGTTTTTCTAAATGTAAGAATGGAACGCTGTTTTTAAAATCACAAGCTGCTTATGCAGCAGCTTGTGTGAGTTTTTTATTTTCTTGATCTTTACGCAATTTGTTTTTTCTCGTTGCAATTAACAAAATCATGGATATAAAGGCGCCTAAAATAGCCGCTCCCAGCCAAATGATTGCTGCCACCAGCGCTTGCTGCCCTTGTAATAGAGCCAGAGAGAAAATTCCGGCGCCAGGTACATTCAAGCCTATTCTAAAATAGGAGACTATAGCCCCTGTAATAATCGAACCTGCAATAAGGGATGGTATGACACGAAATGGATCTCGAATCATAAAAGGTATAGCTCCTTCTGTAATACCGGCCAACCCTAATAACCAGGTTTGTTTTCCGACTTCTCTTTCCGCTTCGTCATAGTATTTTTTTCCTGCGATCGTTGCGCCTGTCACACCGAAAGCGGATACCATTTTTACAGAAGCAAATGTAGCATAAGGAATAAAGTTGCCGCTTGCCATCGCACCTAAACAGAATGTATACGCTGCTTTATTGACAGGGCCGCCTAAGTCAAAGGATACCATTGCTCCAATAATTGCCCCTAATATCATTGCATTTATACCAGACATCCCTTTTAACCAGTCAACCAATCCACTGTTTATCAGCGCCAGCGGTTTTCCGACAACTAACAGCATGATACAGCCGACAATGAGCGTCCCCGCCACAGGATACAACCAGAAACTAATAAAACCGGCAAACGTACCTTTTGGTTTTGCATATTTCTTTAAGAGCTTTAGAACATAACCTGCCAAAAATCCGCCAAGCATGCCACCCAAGAAGCCGCTGCCAATCAAGTTTGCAGATATCCCTGCCGCCAAACCGGGACCTAACGCCGGCTTATCGGCAATGGCGTATGCCATATACGCGGAAAGAATCGGCACCATTAACGTTCCTAATAACGTTCCGCCTAGCTGTCTTAACAGCCAAAGCCATGACCCGGTTGCATTGTACAGTCCTTGCAGATGAAACGCTTGTGCTACTAAAACGGCAAACGATAAAGTCATGCCGCCAGCTACAATGACTGGAATGATGTAAGATATACCGGTTAAGATTGAATCTTTCATTTCTGTTTTGAAGGATTTTTGTCCAATTTCATGTACTTTTCCGGAATCGCTTTCTTTTCCCGCATGCTCTCGTTTTGTTGCGCTTTTCGATTTCTCCAACGCTTCGGTCAGAATCCCTTTTGCATTTTTAAGTGGAGCTGCCACTGAAGTTTTTACTTTTGGAAGATGATCATATCTTTCTTCGTTTTTTACGGCTACGTCCGTCGCAAAAATAACAACATCCGCTCGATTCAACAATTCTTTCGTGTGCCGGTCTTCTATCCCATTGGCCCCTTGTTTTTCCACAAATACATCGACGCCTATTTCTCTGCCTGCCTTTACCAACGCTTCTGCTGCCATGTAAGTATGTGCAATACCGGCTGGACATGCAGTAATTGCCAAAACCGTTTTGCCTTGTTTCTGAACAGTCGCCACTGTTTTTTCTTCGCTTATACAGTCCAGATAATCGAATAGCTCCCGGCTCGTCTTGGAATGAAGCAAGCGATTTTTATACGTTACATCCGTCAATCTTGTCATGAACTCTCCTAATAGGGCAAGATGTGTAGTACCTGCCTCATTTTCCGGAATGGCAAGTAAAATGACCAATTCCACCCGGTTGTTTGGATCGATACTTTCCCAAGTATCCAAAGGTTTTTGAAGTGTTGCGATTGCAAAAGCAGCTTCTTTTACTGCAACCGACTTGCCATGCGGAATTGCAATCCCACCTTCAATTCCGGTAGCAGAGAGCTTTTCCCTCTCCATCACAGCTTGATAAAAATCTTCCTCAGAATATAATTTGCCTGCTTCATGTAATTTTTTAACGAGATATTTTATAGCATCTTCTTTTGAGTAAAAGGATTGCTTTGTAACAATCAAGTTGGGCGAAGTTAGATCTTTTAATAACATTTTCATGCCTCCTTTTTCTTTCTCTGTCGGTTGACTTGATTAGATGCAAGCCGTATTTCTTTACATGCAAGCACTCAATATACAGCGATTAAAAGCAGCAAACAACACTATATATAGTAGATTTGCCATGTATTTTTAAACATTTTTCGCGAACTGCAATTCGTGAATCCATCGTAGCACAAAAAAAATAAGAAGTGGTTTTCTTCTTATTTTTACACGGTTTCAACCTATTAAAAGCGTTTTCATGTGTATTTATACACAACACCCTGTGGATTTCCAATAAAATTCTGACAATATTCGCAACACAATCATAATCGGTGTCCGATCCGTAACATTATATTGATTCAATATTTTTTTTGGGGAAAAACAATATAAATTGATATCGGCTAATTTTTGTAAAGAATTCTTTCCGAAATGTGTAAGCGAAATGATTGTAATACCTTTCTCCTTTCCGATTTCGGCAATTTCCAAAATTTGTCGAGTCTCTCCGGATAAGCTTATGAGAAAAAGAACATCATGATTCCCCAGCTGGTTTAACTCATACAACATTTCGTGCCTATGAATATGAAATTCGGAATGTTTTCCTACAACTTTCAGATCCTTTACGATCATCTCACAGAATGGAGCGGAATCCCCCACGCCGAAAAAAAGAACATGCGGGGCTTCCCTGATCATTTTCGCTGCTATCGCAATCCTATTCATATCAACGAGCCTAAAGGTTTTATTTATATAAAAGTACAAACTATCTTCTTGTTCATTGGATTCTGTATGGATTTCCTCTTTCAGGCTGTTCTTTAATTGAGAAAAGCCTTCATACCCTAATTTTTTGGAAAGTCTGGTAATCGTATTCGGCACTGTAAACAAATTTGCGGCTAAACTCTGGATCGATAGGCTGACTACTTCTTTTTTATTTTTTACGATATATTCAATAATTTGATCATCTGTATCATTGAGCTTATATTCATATTTTTGGACCCGTTCTTCAAATAGCATTGCCGAATATCCCCTCGCTTAGCCTCTCCAAATGTTTTCAAGTGCATTTACAAACTATATTTTATCAGCGAACGATTTACATTTAAAACTAATACAGGCAACTTCTTATTTACATCTTTACATCAATAGCGGCATAGAACTGAATCATACCTAAAAACTACAATATGAATTAGGGCTTTTTTCATCAGTATATCCCAATTGTCGAGAAAATTTCGACTCCGCTTTGTCTGTCCATAAAACGCAGGCCAAAACGAATGATCCAGCGTCTTGATCAATTGTAATTACCTAAAGAGAAAGCCACCGTTCCGGGTGGTTCGTGCAAATGCTTTATGCTATAATTTTATTTTAGTAATCGAAATAATTTTAAGGAGATAGATAGTATTATGAGCAAATTATTTCCTGCTGCAGTATGGGCGACTGCATTTGCGGCATTAATTGCTTTTATGGGAATTGGTGTGGTAGACCCGATCCTCGGCTCAATCCTTAAAGCAATGGGAGGAACGCCGTTTGAAGTGGAATGGTTATTCACCAGTTACATTGCCGTCATGGCGTTGGCCATGTTGCTCTCAGGCGTATTGGCTACCCGCTTTGGCGCACGTCGTGTGATGCTGATCGGTTTGACGCTGGTCGTCATTTTTGCCAGTTTGAGCGGACTTGCTCCGACAATCGGAATCTTGGCGGTAGTACGGGGCGGTTGGGGGCTTGGCAACGCATTTTTCACTTCAACCGCATTGTCAATTATTGTCGGTGCATCAACGCGAGGAATGGCTGCCGCTATCACTCTATACGAAGCGGCATTGGGTCTGGGGTTGGCAAGCGGGCCGCTCTTGGGCGGTTTTCTCGGCAATATCTACTGGCGTTTGCCGTTCTTTGGTACAGCTATGTTAATGCTGATCGCCTTGATATTTACTTTCACACAAGTGAAAGAAACCGGCAACAAAGAGCAGCCGCGGAAAGCTATTGACTTGTTTCGTGCATTGCGGCACCCAGCAGTGTTAGCCAATTCATTAATCGGCCTTCTTTACAGCTTTGCATTCTTCACGATTCTGGCCTATTCTCCGGTAACGCCTCAATTGGAACAATTAGGCGCTATGGGTACCGGCTTCACATTTTTCGGTTGGGGCGTTCTGGTTGGTATTTCGTCAGTATTTGTGGTGAACTGGCTGCGGCCGCTGATGGGACCCGTCAAACTCCTTACCATGAATCTGCTTTGCTTGGCAATCATCATGATTCTCGCTGCACGTGCGGGAAGTGTCGAATTGATAACTCTTGTGATCATCTCAGGATTTTTCTGCGGGATTGCGAACGCACTGTTCACAACGCTGGCGATGGAGGTTTCGCCGTTCACACGATCGATTTCATCCGGAACATATAATTTTGTGCGTTGGTCCGGTGCCGCACTTGCACCAATTATATGCGGCTGGATTGGTCAGACATTCGGTGCACAGGTACCCTTTTGGATTGGCGCCATTATCCTATTTATTGGCTTTCTTGCGATGCTTTCCACACGGCGGGTCTTGGAAACTGCACTTGAAATGAACGGTAACGCGGAGGGCCTGCATCATTAAACTCTGAACAATCCTTTCATTTTTTACGTTTAATGATCATAGCGATCGCCATACCCCCGCCCTCGAAAGGGCGATATGGTTGCAACCGGCCCTTTCATCATGCTTGCAGGGCCGGTTGTTCCAGTTGGCACCAGTTGGTATATATAGCAACGGTATTGTTGCAAATATTTTGCAGTGATCAGCCGTAATGCCTAAAGAGAAAGCCACCGTTCCGGATGGTTCGTGCAAATGCCGATCCTTTCATCAAGTTTTGCAATTTGCTGCATATGTTCCGGTTGATCAATTGTCCAAGCTATAATGTCGAGATCTTGATCAAGCAAAGGACGGACAAAGGATTCAGTCAAATACGGATAACACATCGATAAAACGGCAGCACCGGTATCTTTAAGCAGTTCTTGGAGTAAAATTGGCATACCATAAATGATTAGTCCCCGTTTTATTTCTGGAGCGATCGTTAATAAATTCCTAATGCTTTCATGGTTAAACGATGTCACAATCACCGAAGATTCCATATTGTAGGCCCGAACCAAATCCGCAATCGTTTGCTCGATTCCAGACGAGCGATCTCCCGCACGTTTTATCTCGATATTTAACCGTTTATTCCCTTTTACCAGTTGAAAAACTTCCTCCAAAGTTGGAATTCGTTCATCGGCAAATGATTCCGAAAACCAGGAACCCGCATCAAGCCGCTTTAGTTCTTGCAACGTAAATGAGCTTACATCTCCCGAGCCATTCGTGGTGCGTTCCAATGTATAATCGTGAATAACAACAGGAATCCCATCACGTGACAGCTGTACATCCAGCTCGATCATATCAATTTTCGGAGTATCCATTGTCTTTTTAAAAGCTGCCAATGTATTTTCCGGTGCCAGCCCGGACCAACCACGATGTGCAATACAAGAATTCTTCATCAGAAGCACCTCCCAACTGTTCTGTGAACAATGTGTCGTTCGCTTTTGTTCAATTTAAATTGTACGACAGGAATGCAATCGAAATGTTAAGAGCCTATTAATTTTCCGTTTCAAAAACATTAAAAACTTAAGAATTTTTCTCTTAAAAATTTTTAAATATAGCTTTACATGAGCGTTTTCGTTTCATGCGATATAATAAAAATTTCAAAAATAAGATCCATCCATTTTATTCAATATTTTTTGAATAACCACTCAGCATCTCAAATTTTTCCTTCTTGGATCGCTATTTTATATATGTGACGATCTCAGAATTTTGTTCAAGTGTAATGACTGTAATTTCGGGTCTGCAGCAAAATCTTACGGGTAACCCGGTTGTCCCTATCCCTCTGCTGGTATAAAGTTTGAATGAATCGAAATGATATAAATTCGATACGTACTTTCTTCCAAACTTAGTTGTAACAATTGGTCCAATGAATGGGATACGTACTTGCCCGCCATGACTGTGACCCGAAAGCTGCAGTTGGATTGGAAGTTTTTTCGATACATCCGCGAAATCCGGTTCATGAACAAGCAACAACGTGCATGCATCTTCCGGTATCCCCTCAAACGCCTGTTCCGGATTCGGCTTTCCTTTCAAAATGTCGTCGAGACCTACTATAAACATAACCTCCGCATCTTTCTGTATAACTGTATGTTCATTGATCAGGACACGAAAACCGCCTTTTTCCAAACCGCTGACAACATGTTGGATACCGGCCCGATAATCATGATTTCCTAAAATTGCAAACTTTCCATATGGAGCCGCGAGTTTTCTTAATAATGGAATCGTCGATCCCATCGATGCAACACAAGAATCAGAATCAAGAAGATCTCCGGCAAAGCAAATCATGTCCGGATGGAGTTTGTTTATTTCCTCCACGACAGATCTGAAATGTTTTTGGGAAAAAAAGAATCCCATATGAATATCACTGATCAGCACAATACGAAACTGGGAAAATGGCTTAGGCAATCGAACGATAGGAATCCGCACATGTTGGATACGAAACCAAAACCGTTCAATGATGGACGAGTATATTCCAAAACATACAACACAAGCCAGAATACCTGAAATTAAGAGCCCAAACATTGTGTCCATACGTCTTCTCCTGAACAAGTTGTCGTTAACGCGAAAATCGGATCACACCTTACAAAACAATTGCACATCCTATATATCATACACCAGGACAATTGGTGGTGACTCAAGTTGCGAGAGTATTCCGTTGGAATTTTTGCATTTTAAAAATGATACATCAATCCATAAGGAAACCCGTGTAATCCACTTCTGCATCACACGGGTTTTCTCTAAATTGATTCATTTTTTAGTTTTGCGCAGAAAACAAAAAATTCTGGCAGTCACTCGTTATACTAGCAGCTCCACCTCAACATCTTCACCATATTCGAAATGAGTATACGTGTTTGTCATGATTTCCAGCTGATACTCTTCCACTTGTACCGAATACATAAGTTCTCTGCCTTGAAATTGAATATGCCGCACCTTGCCCAATAATCCATTCTTCGAATATTGATTTCTTAGCTTTCGCAATTGAATCTGATCTGGTCGAATCGGCAAAATATTATCGTTTTGAAACGGTTGAAAGTTTTGTTTTGTATTGATCACAACCGGATTTTGATTATTGAAATGAATAGAAAACGTACGAGAATCCAGCCATTCCCCTTTAAGAAAGTTGGATTGGCCCACAAACTTTGCCACAAACGGAGTTTTTGGTGAAAAATAAATTTCATTTGGGCTCCCTACTTGTTCAATTGCTCCCTCTTTCATAACAACAACTCGATTCGCCATTGCTAATGCTTCTGACTGATCATGTGTAACATAAATAATTGCAGTTCCCAAATTGCGGTGAATATCTTGAATTTCCTTGCGCATTTGAATCCGCAATTCGGCATCCAAGCTGCTTAGAGGTTCATCCATTAATAAAAGAGCGGGATTAAACACAATCGCGCGCGCCACTGCTACACGTTGTCGTTGCCCACCTGACAGCTGACTAGGAAAACGCTTTTCAAATCCTCCAAGCCCGACCAACTCCAATATCTCCTGTACACGTTTTCGGATATTTCTTTTATACTCTTCTAACACATTCGGCTGATAATGCAACGGAAAAACCACATTTTCATACACGTTCATATGCGGCCAAAGTGCAAAGGATTGAAAAACCATTCCAATTTGCCGAAACTCAGGTGGTTTTATAGAGAATTTTGTTGCGACTCGTTCACCATGCAGCCATATTTCCCCATCATTGGGCTGATCAAATCCTGCAATCAAACGCAATAATGTCGTCTTGCCACAACCGCTTGGTCCCAATAATGCGACAAACTCGCCGTCCATGATACTCAGATCAATCTGACGCAAAGCTTCCACTTTTCCATAATGCTTACAAATCCCTTTAATATGTACACATTGATTCATAGCTTGACTCTCCTGATCCAGAATTTTTTGACAAGAGATCCGGTCACAATGAAAACCAGGATTGCAAGCACAATCAAAGTAGAGAATGCTGTACTATAGGTTGTCGAACCTTCTTGTTCAAAATTAAATATAACGACACCAATCGTTTCATTTCCTGCTGACCATAGCAATGATGAAACTGTCAGTTCTGATAGTGATGTTAAAAATACCAAACATGCTCCTGTCACAATTCCTGGTGAATACAAAGGAACTAATATTTTTTTCCATCTGGTGAGCCATCTGCCGCCATGTATGCTTGCGGCTTCTTCCACTTCCTCGCCGACCTGCAATATAGATGCTGAACTGGTTCGAATTTGCAAAACCAAAAAACGGGTCATATAAGCAATAAAAATCATCCAGGTCGTGCCGTATATTCCAGGTTTCCATCCAGAGATAGGCTCACTCCAAGTCAAAATCAAAGACAACGACAAAACCATTCCAGGTATTGCGTACGGCAACGTAATCGCCCATTCCATTGCCTTTGCAAGCAAAGTCGGCTTTTTCACTCGCCAATATGCAAAGACTGTTCCAATCAATACACAGAGCAAAGCTGTGGCACATGCCAGCATAAGACTATTTTTAATCGCATTTTGCGATGCATCATTATTTTGTAGAATAAAAGTAAAATTTGACCATGTGAGGTTTTTTAATGTGAAAGGGAGTCCATATGCTTTGATCAATGCTGTCTGTATCATTGCCAGTAGAGGAAATACACTTGTGACTAGGAAAAACAGCCAGATGCCTATCTCGATTATCAGTCTGTATTTTCCAAATGAAAAACGTATGGAACGATCTTCGCTAAAAGTTTGATCCGTTTTGGAGTTTCGTACCAGAAACCACTGAACAGCTGTTCCGAGCAAAGCAATGATTCCCAGTATGATGGATAAAACAGCTGCTTTCGCAAAGTTGTTCGAATTATATCCGACCACTTGTTCATAGATGAACGTACTTAATACGGAAATTCCTTTTGGAATCCCTAAAAAGGAAGGTATACCAAAATTATCTAAACTTGAAATAAACGCAAGCAATCCACCACCGGCTAGACCAGGCAGCGCCATTGGGAGTATGATTTTCCGGAACACATGTATGTTTCTGGCACCTGCTATTTTGGCAGCCAACTCTAGATCCCTGGGAATTCGATAAAGGACTGAACGAGTGATTAAAAATACGAGCGGATAATTCGTGAGAGCTAACAATAGAACCATTCCGTTTAATCCATAAACATCCCATATAATCATTTTATGGCCTGCCATAGTGGAGGCCCACCGGTTTATGAGACCGGCTGGACCTATAAACTGTGTCCACGCGATTGTCATGACATAGGATGGAATCACATACGGAACAAATACAAATACTTGCATCCAGTTTTTAAGCCGTACGTCCGTATACGCGCAAACCCACGCCAAAAATCCCCCAAAAACGATAGCAAGTATTGATGAATTCACTGTTACAAGAATTGAGTTTTTAACAGTTGACCAAGTCATAGGATCACGAAAAATCTCCAAATAATTTGCCAACCCAATTCCTTGTTTTGTCTGAAAACTTAAAAATACTAGCTTTATGAAAGGATAAACAAATAAGAATCCAATCAAAATCAACAAAATCCATTTACACATTCGACAGATTGATACCCGTGGTAAAATTAGTTTCATTTTATTTGGACGAATTTCACTCCATGATAACTCGAATTTATTTTCCACTGATGATCTCTCCAAATTTCTTTTTATCGGCTTCCCTTGTTGTTTCTAATTGGTCAGGATTTGCAGAAATAATCTTAATCTGATCAATTGTTTTGAGTCCTTCCGGAGCCTTGATACCTTGGCGAATCGGCGTATATCCTCTGCTCGCTTCTACCTTTTGACCTGCAGATGAAAGAATAAAATCTTCAAATGCTTTTGCGGCAATTGGATTCTTGGTTGCTTTCGTAATGGCTACCGGCTCCGTAATGACGGGAACCCCCTCAGATGGATACACGAAGTCTACTGGTGAACCTTGTTTTTTTGCCTTTGCTGCCATAAAGTCCACAATCATGCCATAGTCTTTTTCACCACTGGCAACACTCTTTAATACACTGCCATTCCCCTTTGAAACTGTAACTTTATTGTTCGCAAGCTGCTTAAAGAAATCCCAACCGAAATCTGACTGCCTTGAAAAGACTCCTACGTTATATGCTGCAGCACCAGAATATAACGGGCTAGGCATAATGCTTTTGCCTGAGGTTTTGGGATCCGTCAGAACCTTCCAGCTGCTTGGCAAGCTTTTTACATCATTTGTATTGACCATCAATACTGTTGCCATAATTTTTGTACCATAATAATCTCCGCCTGGATCTTTCAAATTTGCAGGGATACCCGATCCTTCCTTAGATTTATATGACATCAACAAACCCTGTTTTTTGAGACGAACAAACGTTGGAGCATCTGCCATAAGCAATACATCTGCTTGAACGTTATTTGCTTTTGATTCTGCAAGCAGTTTACTTACAACCTCTTCTGTACCGGATCGGAACGTTTCAACCTTGACATTCGGGTATTTTTTATTAAACGCTTTGACTAGTGCAGCCGCATCAGCATCCGGTTGAGATGTATAAAAATGTAGGGTACCACTTGGTTCTGACGCAGCAGAAGCGGAATCTTTGGATTGCGTGGTAGGATTTGCACCACATGCCACCAAGCTTACTGCAACACCTGATACTGTAAGTAACAAAACTGCTTTTTTTCCAAGCATTGACTTCATTTTGACTACCTCCTGATTTTTTTATTAAACTCTCAATGTCCTCCGTATAAATTCCTGGATGTGCTAGGATCGCAATGCCACCAATCTACATCCCACACCTCGTTCAATAATTTGTCTTGTTATCCTTATTATAGAATTGAGGTTTTAATCTAATATTAAGGAAAAGGGTTTTTTATTTTTCCTCTGCCATTTACTTATTTATCCAGACAACACTAGTAAAAATCCTGCCATAGCAATCTTTTACCGGAATTGAGTTTTAATTTTTGCTAAACAGAAGTAAAATCTGATTCGAAAAATATTTAGATTTGATTAAAAATTCACCAAAGATTAATAATTTAAATCCAGATCAAACAAATGATACTTTAATATTCCAATTAAATATTACTTTAAATTTAAATCATTATGACTTTACTAATACATGTTTCTTTGTCGCAAGGTAGATTATTACTCTTTAAGTAACTTTCTAAACATTGCATTGGTGATTACGGGCAATTACTGCAATATCTTAACTATTGTTAGTTCGTATCGTTTGTTATAATTTAAATATATCTTCTATATCGATTTATTCACGAAAAATTATAGGTTTATTCCGGAAATTTGAACATCCTCTAAAAATAATAAACTTATAACAAATAAGAAAGTGTGTGATTAAAGTGAGTTGGATTGTTTTTATTTATAAGGTTCCTTCAACTCCTACAAAATACCGGGCTTATATATGGAGAGAACTTAAAAAGCTGGGTGCTTTATACTTACAGGATGGCGTTTGCATCCTGCCGAATAAGGATGACGTGTATTTATTTATAGATACATTATCCGATAAAGTGAATACATTTGGCGGTCAAGAATTCACATTTCTTTCCACAACATTTTTCAAAGAAAAAGAAGAACAAATGATTCAACAATTTAATGATGCCAGAAATGCTGAATACACAGAACTCATGCGTTCGTTATTGGAATTTCAAGAGAATTTTAACGAAAAGGAAGAATGGGAGTTTAGCGAAATCCAACAAAAGAAAATTAGAGAAGAATTTCAAAAGCTTCTCCGACAGTTTCAAATCATAGAAGCAAGGGACTATTTTGAAGCAGATCAAGGAAGAAAGGTGCGGTTCCTGATCGATACATGTAGAAAAATATTGACACAAACACAGTTATAGTGTGTGTTCAAAAAGTGGTTAAGTAAGACACAAGGAGTGCGAAGCCGAAGCACGAAATGGCGACGGAGTGTACGTGTTTGGTACATGAGTAAGCCTTTTTGGGATTCGGCAAAGCAATCCGCCGTGGAGTTTTGACTACTTTTTGAACATCCTCTTATAGTAAATTTCTCAACAGAAAAGGAGCCTATCTTATGAAATGGGTTACAAGAGAACATGCGAATGTGGAAAGAGTTGTATGTCCATGGTTAATTCAACGTTTTATTGATCCAAATGCAGAATTTCTTTTTGTACCCGGAGATACAAACCCAAACTTACTAACCGATGTAATTCCATTTGATATGAAAGGCGTTGAACTAGGTCATCATAATGGCAGATGCAGTTTTGAATCGTTTTTATTGAAATATCATTTAGAAAGTGATCCGGCTCTTGTATTGTTAGGCTCTATTATTCATGGCGCTGATATACCCATCGATATTGATATTACTCCCGAATCTGCAGGATTGCGTGCAATTGCTTTTGGTTTCCATTACATGGGCGTTGATGATCACGAAAAAATCAAATTGCAAACACCAATGTACGATGCCCTTTATGCTTGGTGTCAACGTAAGGTTGGTACATTAAGCGATAAATGATTGATTCTAAAAAATTGGTTTCAAAAGATAAAGAACAAAACAAAGAGGCTGTCCATTTGGAACAGCCCTGTTTCATTGCATCATCCATCATGAAAGGAAAACAGTTTGTGAATTACTTCTTGATTTTTAGTTTTAACTGATGTTCCACCGAGATCCAAAGTGAAACAATAAGACCAACCCAAATCACATATGCAGCAATATGTACCATATGAATGGAAGATAGAAGAAATGCTAAAATTAATGACAACAACACAACAGATACTAAACGACTGTCATCTACAAGTAATCCCCAGAGAATTTTTAATGCATTCATTTAATTCACCCCAATCGATATAGAATTGGATTGACTGGACGTGTTAAGTTGGCGTTTGCAATGTGCAACCTCAATCCAGGAAAACAGACATAGCGTTGCTGCCATATAGAGTATCGAAACATCCTTCTGAGGCCAGGATACTCCAAGTCCTTCACCGATCCAAAAGGCGCCAAAACTGGTCAACATGACACCGACAATGAATTTCATTGTATTTTCCGGAATTTTTGTCAATGGACCACGTAAAGCGATTCCCAATCCAATCACTACAACTACAGCAAGAATGCCGCCAAGAATACTTGATTGGATCGATTTGGCACTAAGTCCAAACGTGATTACAATAAAGATTGCTTCAAGACCTTCCAGAAACGTTCCACTGAAAGTGGTTGTAAAAGCAAACCGATCAATGGCAGGCGAAACGATACCTGCTTTGCGTTGTCTTTCCACTTCTTCTTGAAAGCTTTCTTCTTCATTATGCAGGGCTTTCAAACCGGAATATCGCAATATTGCCTTGCGCAACCATCGAATACCGAACAAAAGCATAAGCAGACCTATTAAAGCTTGCACCCAAAAGACTTGAACGGTCGTTGTAAGCGGAGTCCCAATCACTGCAACTAAAATACTAAGAATGGCAACCGCTGATAGCGCACCGAGTAATGAACTCTTCCAGCCTCGAATGGCTCCAACTGCCAATATAATCGTTAATGCCTCAACAAATTCAACTGCAGTTCCCAAAAAACTTGCACCTATCGCATATACATTCACTTCGTAAATCTTCCTTTCTATTAAAAAGTACACTCATCATTCCTACCGTAATTAACTCGCAGCCATTGCAAATGTATTTGTTTCGGCAACTTCTCTACAACGCTCGACAGGGAGCCACATATTCACCTTCGCACCCATTGAACGCTCTTCACTATTCCAAACTTCGATCTCAAATTTCCCCTCTACATCGACACGGTATTGCCACGTGATTCCATGGAAAGCCCTTTGAACAATCGTACCGTGTAAACAAGTTCCCTTCCCGTCTGCAGGTAAAGATGGAAGAATTGTAATATCACTTGGACGAATCATTAGTGTAGCAATATCTCCTACAGATGCATTCGAAACTGCTTGAACGCTTACCCCCAAGTATTCCAACACAATCGACTGGCCCGACTTTTGAACCACTTTTCCACGAAGCAAATTCGATGCGCCAACAAATTTTGCTGCAAATGTAGTTGCTGGAGAATGGTAGAGTTGTGTTGGTGAACCCTCTTGCTCGATATTCCCTTGATTTAACAGAACAACGTGATCAGCCATGCTTAGCGCCTCTACCTGATCGTGTGTTACGTAAATGGTAGTAGTACCTGCTTTTCGTATCAAACCTAATAAGTCCCAACGCATTTGTTCGCGTAATTTAGCATCAAGACTTGACAGAGGTTCATCCATCAACATCAAGGTTGGGCGCGGAGCAAGAGCGCGTGCGATCGCCACGCGTTGCTTTTGTCCACCAGATAGTTGATGAGGGAACTGATCCCGGTAATTTGCCATTTGTACCAATTCCAGCACTTCTAACACACGTGCCTTCATTTGATCTCGAGAAAGCTTTTTTAACTTAAGACCAAACGCAACGTTGTCAAACACGCTAAGATGCGGCCAAAGTGCAAAATCCTGAAATACCATTCCAACATTCCTTTGTTCAGGGGGCAGCATAAACCCAGGCGCGGACCAGATCGCATCACCTACCTGAATCGATCCCTCATCGATGTCAGCCAATCCGGCCAAAGCATTGAGCAACGTAGTCTTTCCGCAGCCTGATGGACCAAGCAAAGCAACAAATTGTCCATCCTCTATATTTAGGGATATCTTCTTTAGTACCTGCTTGTTACCGAATCGTTTTACCACGTCTTTCAACTCTATATACACAACTCATTCACCTCATTTTAAAAAGAGAGCTTTGTGAAACTCATTATTATACAGGAAGCAGCACTTCAGTTTCAGGAGATTTGATTTCCATGTTTTGCTTTCTCTGCTTTGTTATTTTTCTGTGTTCCAACCTGCTAACGAAATATTGACCGAGTAGAAATGAACCAAACACAAAGACCAAGCCAAGCATGGTCAATGCAGCACCTTGCTCCCATTCAAATGCGTTAAACTTCGAAGCGATTACGACAGAAAATGGCGGTTCACCTGCTGGATATAGCAAAGAAGACGCAGGCAATTCAAACATAGTTCCGGTAAAAGCCAAAAAGAAGGTCGATACAGTAGTTGCACTTACGAGTGGAAACACAATACTCCATAAAATCTTTCCGCTTTTTGCTCCCAGTACTTGAGCTGCTTTCATAAGATTTGGTGACAGCTGACTCATTGCCCCAACTTGTAAACGAATGGAATAGGGCAGAGATCCGGCTATGTATGCCATAGCCAAACAAGCGGAAGTACTATACAGTACAAGATGTATGGGAACCAGCCATTTCGCGTTCCAGGCAAAAATAAATCCGGCTGCCAATACGACTCCTGGAACTGCGATCGTAGACATAGTAACCATATTTAAAATCCGTGTTGCAAATGATTTTCGAAATACCATCTTATATGCAAAAAACAATCCGATTCCCATTGTGAATACAGCTGCAATCAGTGAATACGTGAAAGATCTGGAGATTGCCTGAATACCGTCACTCCCATTTTTGATAACGTCAATGTATCCTTGAAAGCTCCAATTTGATACACCAATTCCACCTGCATCTGATTTCAGTAGGGATTCCAAAAAGGTTGCACCGATTGGTAAAATCAATGCGACTGTTGTCAGGGATAAACCAATCCAAGAAAGAATAGGTACACGTGCAGCAGGCAAAGAGCTTCCTTTTGAGCCCGTAGAAACTGTTACATATGTTTTTCGATTCATCCACAACATTTGTAGCCATAAAGCGCCGCCTGTAACAAGGATTAAAAGCAGTGACAGACTGGCAGCCGCAGTATAGTTGACTGGAGCTTCATTTAATGCAGAATAAATTTGATACGAAATAAGCGGGATGTGCATTTGGGGTGCAATGGCCGCTGCAAAACCAAAATCTCCAAATCCCTCCGCAAAAGCAATGGAAGCACCTGCTAACAACGCTGGCGTAAGTAATGGCAATACGATTTTCCATACTATTTGTTGACGACTTGCCCCCAACAACCTGCCGGCATTTACAAATTCAATGCCCATGTTCCGAATGGCTGGCTCCATGGCCATATGGACAAATGGGAAATATCGTAAAGCCATTGTAAAAATCAATCCATAGCGTGTGAAAAACCAAGCAGACCATCCGTTTGGCAAACCAAATGCCTGTGCAAAAATACCGCCATCTTGCATCAGGATCATCCATCCTTCTGCAATTACGTAAGAGGGAGCAAAGAAAATAGTCCAAACCGACACATTCAGCATATTTCTAGTCATTTTCGCAGCTTTTACTGAGCCAAATGCAGTGATTGTACCGATCATGGCCGCCAATATCGCTGCCGTAATACCAATTCCTAATGAATTCAATACCGCCATATAATTCCCTTTGTCTGCAAAAACCTGAACAAGCGGTTGTATCGATGGCAAGAAACTCATCGTTGAATCGAAAATATGCGGAAAAACGATTTGCAACAACAAAGCTGCCAATGGATAGACAATCAGAATAAACAGAACGAGAAGGCTAGAAGCCGCACTAGCCCCTCCCCGCAACTGCTCCAGCCGCTTACTGGGTAATATTTGCATGGAACCATTGTTTAATGGCATTTTCATCCTGTGCGGCTTTTACAGGATCTACCGGAACCCATTTAATTCCCGATTGTTGTCTCGCGGAATTAGGCTGAACCCCCTTAATTACAGGATTAAAGTAGGAATCTCCACCACCATTTTTTGGATCCAACATCACCTGTTGACCTTCTTTTGATAAAACGAATTCGACAAACTTCTTGGCAGCATCCATGTTGGGCGCATTTTTATCGATTGCTATAACTCCAGGAAGTGATGATACGCCTGAGGTTGGATATACAATTTGTATCGGATCTCCCTTTTGTTTTGCCGAAGTAAGTGCAGAATCCTGAATCATTACAGCCTTCACTTGGCCTGCGATCAAAGCTTTCAATGTATTATCGTTGGTTGGGAATACTTTCATTCCATTTTTCTTGAGGGATGTAAAAAATTGTTTTCCTTGCTGAGTACCCATGCTTTGCAGCATACCTGCTACAAATGGGAAAGTGGGTCCGGAAATACTTGGGTCATTCATGGCCACAGCATTTTTAAACTCTGGTTTAAGCAGATCACTCCAGTCTTTTGGAGCTTGAGAAGGGGATACAAGTTTCGTATTATAAGCGATTGCGGCTGCTGCAGTAATAGAAGCCGGGTAATAGGATTTGTCTGGAGAGATGATAGATTTGCCATACGCTGTATAATTCCCTACATCATTTGGAGTCCAGCCTTTCAGCAACATACCTTCGTTGTCAATACCCTGCATGGTGGAATCCCCGTCAAACCACGCTACGTCCCAATGCGGATTTGATTTTTCCGCTTCCATCTTTGCAATAATATTACCCGTAGAATCGTCAACTAGCTTTACTTTGATGCCAGTTTTTTTCTCAAACGCCTTAGCCATGGCACCATCATAACCCTGAGCAGAGTATAGCACGAGCGTTTGTTTTGAATCATTCTTCGTACTATTGGCGGATTTTGCGGATGCCGCGTTTGCACTTGTTGCTGCGGAGTTTGTTCCACATCCTGCAACAATGACAGTACTTCCCATGATAAGGGATATAGGTAAAATTACATTTGTGAGTTTCATACTCAACATGATCTCTCCCATTCATTTATCTCTGTTTGTATGTATGTTTTCTACTACATGAACCTTTCATGAACCTCATGTCTCAACTATATCTCGGTTTTATTGAGAAATTATGAATTATATGTAACGATTGTTATAATTAACTATGGTTATTATTTGATAGTGACTCATTCGAGATCGAATGACTGTAAATCAAGTACCAATATGCCAAGTTGCATAGCCAACGTTGCGTTGCTCATTGTTGTCTGATTATTTGAGTCATGCTGAAATACCCAATAGTCTAGTGCATGTTCGGCCTCAAACTTTATTTCCAGCAACGCAACAAGTATAATGATTTCTGGAATTGGGTTATAATGGATCCATGGTTTCAAGGGACGATTCATTCTATTTTAAGAGGTTTTGAAATGGCTCAATGCCAACAACGCACGCGAAGCTATCGTAGCTTCAGCAGATGAAGACCCAGATACTTCGGATCTCTTTACTGAAGTTTCTCGTCAACTTGACAAGGATCTTTGGTTCCTGGAAGCGCATTTGGTGGAATAAGTATTTTTCTCTTTTTTACGAATTCATTAATAACTAGATGCAACCTGCATCTTGCAATTCAAGTTTTAAAAAAACGGCATTAGATGGTATAAACATCTATAGGGAAATAAGGATTTGAGGCTCTTCAAATTTGAATCTGAAGAGCCTTTTCCTTTCGTTCCAGCGAGAGGGCAAGTTGTTATAAATGACAAAATCTATTCGCCGGTAGTGTCAAAATCAACTTGTTCATATCGAATTACAATGATTCCAAGGCCTAAAAACAAAATCAATGCGCCAACAAACTCAAACCAAAACGTTTCCCGAATGGATAGAATAATCCCTATCATCGCTAATAAAAATCCAATTGGTAAAATCATTTGGTTTTTATGGAAAAACAAAACCGAATAACAAAGAAAAAAAGTATTAATTGCAACTGCAAACGAATAGGGAAGTTCTGAAAAGAATAACCAAATGAACAAAGTTCCAATAAAGCTGATAAAAAGCGGATGACTTGTCGACATATACAATCTCCTAGAGATTTCTCGTATGTTTGCTTAAGTTCAGCTTACGTATGTGTTTTCGAAGTGTAACAAGCAATCATGCATTGAGCAAGGAATTCTCGCAATACCCGAACTCATTTTTGGTCAACCGGATTGATCGACGTCTTATTGTAGCGTATGTAGAAGAGGATGCCATTGAAGCTGCGGTTCATCGATTAAAACAGCCTAAACGATCAACTGCTAACGTATTGCGCTCTTTATCATCGATAAACAACGCTTCATGCGGGCGCATTCCCAATGCGTCTGCCACCAGCAAATAAATATCTTCTTCCGGTTTGGCCATTATTGCATAATGTGAGTTGTCGTCCCAATTCATGATCTTGGAATCAACTTTTGAATCATGTTAACACCTCCGCTGATTAAATATGATGTGTACATTTTTTATCTTAGCGGCGGAATATTGAGGTTTTTTAAATAGTTGTCTAAAAGGGGGTAAATATTTTGTAAATTTATAACTGCGGTTATTTTCAATTATATCAATCGTCTTGGGTTTTCAAAAGCAAAGAAACCCTTGATATACAAGAGTTTCTCACGTTAATCATATGGTCGGAATGACAGGATTTGAACCTGCGACCTCTCCCCCCAAGGTGGATTTGCAGGTAGGTTTAAATTAGATGATTTCATACATTAAATTTTCTAATACTTTCTTCCTTGGATGGATGTAATATAATTGGCAATTTGCTTAGCGGACGATGTAGATTCTTCTGCCAATTTCCGAACCTCATCAGCAACAACGACAAACCCACGCCCTTGTTCGCCAGCTAGCTCGTGCTGCCCTCAATAGTGATACATGCCGGACTCGATGTTTGTCGCGATATCCGGCAGCTGTTTGCCCATAATCGAATCGTTTTCATTTCTCCACCCTCTAAATTCCCGTATGCACACCATATCTATGAATTCAACAGCTAAAAAAAACCCACGAGTTATGCACTTACCTTGGTTATGGCCTGGATCAGACTGTCCTCGGTCACTTCCATACCCGTGAATTCCCCAGTCTGTTTTCCTTGATACATAGTAATAATGCGATCACTCACACCCATAATTTCCGGCATTTCAGAGGAAATCACCAAGACAGCATATCCTTCCTCAGCCAACCGACGAATCAATTTATGAATTTCTGATTTGGAACCTACATCAATTCCCCGAGTTGGTTCATCCAATATCAGCAATTTGGGGTGGATGCTTAACCACTTTGCAATGACTACTTTTTGTTGATTTCCTCCGCTTAAATTCACAACAGGTTGACGAGGACCCGTAATGCTAATTGAAAATTTTTGCTTAAAATCCGCAAAAATATCTAGTTCTTTTTTAGTTTGAATAAACCCAAATCGTTTCAAGGATTTTAAATGAGCTAACGTCATATTGTCTTTCCCGCCCATCCCTAACACAAGCCCTTGTAATTTACGATTTTCCGGAACCAGAGCGATCCCCAGATTGACGGCGACATTGGAATCTGGTATATTTCTTTCTACCTCTTCTATAAAAATTTTCCCGCTGTCCTTTTTTCGGATTCCAAAAATCGTTTCAGCAACTTCCGATCGTCCGGCACCGACCAATCCGTACAACCCAAGTACTTCTCCTTGGCGAACTGAAAAACTAATATTTGCAAATAGCCGTTTTACTGTCAAATTTTCGACACGCAAGATTTCTTTACCAAATTGATGTATACTCTTTTCGGAATAATACTCTTCTAAAGTACGTCCTATCATGAGCTGTGTTACTTCCGCTTCATTTGTATCTGCCGTTTTCTTCGTTCCTGTCACCTTTCCATCTCGTAAAACGGTGATTCGATCAGAAATTTCAAAGATTTCATTCATTTTATGTGAAATGTAAATCATACCAACGCCTTTTTGTTTTAATCGCCGAATATTTTCAAATAAGACATCCTTTTCCGCATCAGTCAAAGAAGCTGTCGGTTCATCAAAGATAACCACGTTCGGTTGAAAAGCCAATGCTCGTGCTATTTCCACCATTTGTTGCTTAGCAATGGATAATTCACCCACCAACGTTGTTTCGGAAAAGTCACAGTTCAGTTGATCTAAAATGGCACGTGCATCGGAATAAAGTTTATGAAAATCGATTCGACCCAATTTTTTATTGGGAAAACTCCCCAGGAAAATATTTTCGGCAACAGTCAACTCGGAAACCAGAGAAATTTCCTGGTGTATCAGAACAATGCCCTGTTTTTTTGCATCCATGGGGTTTTTCCAAGTTATTGGTTTTCCCTGATAGATCATCTCACCACTATCAGGTATATAAACCCCCGCCAAAACTTTCATTAAAGTTGATTTACCTGCACCGTTCTCCCCTAACAACGCAAGGACTTCTCCTTTTTTAAGCGACAAACTAACTTGATCTAAGGCCTTGACACCAGGAAATACCTTAGAGATATTTTTTACTTCCAATATATCAATTGCTTCTTTTTTTTCAGGAGAAATGTCTGCCATATTTTCAACCCCCTTCAATGGAAAACAAAAATACCGAAAATAATTGACTATGAAACTTTCATTTCCAGTAAACTTGTTTAGTAGCAAAAAAGAGGCTGATCCTCGAATTCATGATTTATATAGTAGAATTATCAAGGAGTCAAAGGATTCGATAAATTCAAACCATCTTTTTTGCGTATCTTTTATTTCGTCATCTGATTTATTACAATTTTAAAAGACCGGTTTTGTAAATTGTTTATAGTTAGAATGCGTAATTTTCGGCGTTTTAAAATAATCATTAAATGGTACTTTTTTGCCTTCCGCAACATCAATTCCCATCTTCAATGCATTTTCTGCATCGGAAACAGGAGATTGATACACAGAACCGTAGTACTCCCCTTTTGCGATTGCATCATAACCGACAGCAAAGTTTCCTGACCCTGTAATTTTAATGTCTTTTAATCGACCAGCTGCTTTAATCGCATTTAAGGCACCCACACCAACATTGTCATCTAAAGCATATACACCGTTGATGTCTTTATATTTAGTTAAAAAATCTTCCATAACTTGCTGCGCTTTGGCCCGATCACCATTTGCCGGCTGGCTATCGAGAACTTTAATATTTGGATATTTTTTAATGGCCTCATTAAAACCTTGAGCCCTCTGAATTGACGTGGTATATCCCGGTGTACCCAAAATTTCTACAATATTACCTTTTCCATTTAATGCTTCAGCTAATTCCTCGCCAGCTTCTCTCCCTTCTGCTACATTGTCAGGTCCAGAGAATCCCTTAATGTATTTGTTGCCAGACGGATCGATTGGGGAGTTGGTCATGATTACGGGAATGCCTGCATTATAAGCCTTTTTAACTGCCGGAATAATTGTTTTTCCATTCGTTGGCCATACAATAATAACGCTTACTTTTTGTTGAATTAAGTCTTCTATTTGGTTCATCTGTTTTGCAGGATCGCCTCCGGCATCCAACATAACAGTTTTGACACCAAGTTTCTTAGCGTAATCTCTGAATGATTGATCGTAAGTTGTCTCATAGCTATCGGCACCTACATTGCTTTCTGTAATTCCAATCACTATATTATGAATATCTTTTGTTTTAGCCGGGGGAGAACTTGCCGATTGGCTGTTTTGTGACCCACAACCGGATAAAACAACCATAGCTGACAACAAAGCCACACTCGATACATAAAATGACTTTTTCATTCTTTTCATAGTAACAATTACCTCCCATTTTTTGATTTTTCCAAATCCGTGATTCTTTTATCTTGCTAGTTGTGCAAGTGCCTCACCCCCTTCAAATTTACTTAGCCCTACTTACTTGCTTATCGATAAATATAACTGCAATCAAAATGACTCCCATTAATACGAGCACGTAATATGACTGCACGTGAAGCAAGTCCATACCGTTTCGTAAAATTCCAATAACCAATACTCCGCCCAATGTTCGGATTACACTGCCAAAGCCGCCTTGTAGTTTCGTTCCTCCAAGAACCACTGCTGTTATCGACCACAATTCATAATCAGTGCCAAGCGTTGGAGTGGCGGCTCCCATTTCTGAAGCCATCATGATACCGGCAACCGATGCCATGATTCCGCTTACAATGAAATTAATAAATATGTGAAGTTTGACTCGGACTCCCGCATTTAATGCTGCATCATAATTTCCTCCAATCGCAATTGCATTCCGTCCATGCGATGTTTTTTTCAAAACCCATTGGCCAATTACGACAAATACTAAAAAGAATATAACGATAATCGAGATTGGACCAAGTTGTAAAGCACCAAAGTTACTTAAAGCAGGATTTTCAGCTACAAAGGATTGCTGTTTTGTTAAGACAAAAACCAAGCCCCGTACCCCTAGCATGGCACCTAATGTGACGATAAACGAATTAATCCCGGCTCGAGTAACAAAAAATCCGTTAATAGCCCCAATAACCACACCTGCAAGAAGGCTTGCCAATACAGCCAACACCATACCATGTGATTCAAATCCGACAACGATATTGGCTGAAAGTGCCAATAACGAACCGACAGTCAGGTCAATATTTGCGTTTAAAATAATAAAGGTCATCGCAATTGCTATAAATCCAATGATAGAAGATTGCAATAATACATCCGACAGATTGGATACTGTAAAAAAGTACGGACTTGATAAACCAAAAATGATAAGACAAAGTATGACTACCAACCATATTGGTTGGTTCCTGATAAATTTCCCAATCATTCTGAGAGATTGTATCCCGGCCTTCTTTTGTCCAACACTAGTGGATTTGTCCATTGTACTTTCATTGATGAATTGTCCCATCATACGAAAATTTTCCTCCTTTTCGAAATCAAATCCACCCATACTGCAGCAATGATCACAAACCATTCAACTAGCCATTGTGCATAAAAAGGGAATCCCAGCAAGATCATTCCATTTTTAATAAAACCTAAAATTAAAACTCCAATAACCGTTTTAAATACACTTCCTGAACCTCCCATTAAACTCGTACCACCTAATATCACAGCAGCAATAACATCAAGCTCATATCCTTGACCGAGAGTATTTTGAGATGACATAAGACGAGAACCCATTATAATTGCTCCAATACTTGTGCAAAATGCTGAAAGCATATACACACTAAATGTTACCCACTTGGAACGGATACCAGTAAATTCACTTGCAATCCGATTGCCTCCAACGGCAAATATTTGCCGGCCGAATGTAGTCTTAGTCAGCAATATACTGAAAACTATCGCCACAACCAGGAAAATGAGTACAGGGACAGGTACTCCCAACACATAAGAACTTCCAAAAAATTTAAACCAAGTGTGACTTGGATTTTTAATAATAAAACTTTTGCCTCCTGAGTAGATCAGCGTTATGCCTTGCAAGGCAGGAAGCATTGCCAACGTAATAATTAAGGAATTCAGTTTAAAAAATCCGATTAAAATCCCATTGATACAACCAATGACCAACGCAACAGCGATAGTGATTAATATAGCTAGACCCGGTCCCACCTTATCATGCAGATTGACAACCAATACCGTAGTCAAGGATAAAAGTGATCCTACCGATAAATCGATATCGCCACTGATAATCACAAACGTCATGGAGACAGCCATTATACCGACGATAGAAACTTGACGAAGTACCAATAAAATATTATTTGCAGTTAAAAACGTATTGGAATGGAATGAGATAGCAATTAACAACAAGATAAACGCTATTAAAATGCCCTGTTGTTTTATTGCATTTCCTACAGCATTCCTAGATAAAAGCGAATTCATATAGTTCACCTCTGCAGTTTTTTAAAAAACCAACAAGAACGAGAACGTGCTCGTTGTCATGCCATTTTACTTATAAAGAAACTTCATCTAACAACAGAGAATTCATAAAATTGGTTTTTATCATAAAACGCAGGCCGATCCGGCAAGGAAATGGGAACGATTTGCCCCGTTTGCTTAGCTTTCACGCAAGCATCAGCCGTCACTGCTTGCACATAACCATCCCAAGCTGACGGTCCATTCATTTCCCCTTTTACCGTCGAATGAATCCACTCTTGAAGTTCAACATCATAGGACTCAATGAAACGTTCTTTCCAATCTGTAAGAATTTCAGTTGAAAGCTTAGCTTCACTTCGTAAAAGCACGCTGGATGGCTCTGGCAAATTTGCTGTACCTGTTTCTCCAACAATTTGACATTGAATATCATATCCATACTGGCAATTGACGAATATTTCAGTGTCAATCCGAATCCCTTTTTTGGTTTCCAGCAATACAATATGCGGATCCTGCAGCCCTTTACCCGCCAGACGCGTGTTTCTGGGCAGGATTACCTGCGCCGTAACATAATCGTCATTGAGCAACCAGCGCAGAACATCTATTTCATGAACAAATGCATCCGTTATCGCCATATCACCACTGAAGTTGGATACTGATGGAGCACGGTGTGCACAATGCACCATTAACGGCTCTCCAATTTTCCCACTATCAACTACTTTTTTTAATGCACGATACCCCTCATCATAACGACGCATGTAACCAACCTGAACTAACTGTTTCCCGTGTGTTACCTCAGCTTCAACGATTCGAAGACATGCATCAGCGGTTGGTGCAAGCGGTTTCTCGCAGAATACAGGCTTGCCAGCTTTAATAGAAGCCACCACAAATTCTTCATGGGCTGGACCCCAGGCAGTAACCAAAACTGCATCAACTTCAGCAGCTTGAATCAAATCATGCCCATTACCATAAATATTTGCATCAATTTTTTCGTTTTTAACCACTGCATGAGCATGTTCTACGTTGACATCTGCCACTGCAACAATCTTGGCACCCGATAACGTATTGGTAATTCTCCGAATATGATCCTGGCCAATGGCACCTGTACCGATAACTCCTACTCGTAAAGTCATAGTATACAATCCTCCTTCTTGTTCATACAATTAAATAGCTGTCTCATAACGAGCGCGCGCTCTTTAGCATAGATATTCACAGCACGAACGATTATACCGCCATTAATGTTTAGGAAATAGTTTGTTTTTATACAATTCATCTCTTACTAATATATTCATTTTTATTTTACGAGCACGGACTCGAAAATGGCTTAAATAAATGCTGATACTTCAGCAAAGTTATCTGCCAAATTTTTATCAGCTCATTCAATATTTCCTTTGATTTTAATATCAATCGATGTTTTAATGTGTTCTGTTTCCGGCTTTTTCTCATGATATAAATAATCAAAAAGGATTTTCAATGGTTTATAGCCTTGAGAAAACAGATCCTGAGCAATTGTAAAATTAATGACATCTTCTTTGATCAATTGCACAATTTCAGGATAAACATCAAAACTTACTATTTTCACCTGCTTATCTTTATTCATAAATCTTACTACCTTACCTACTTCACTAACATTACCACAAGTTATATATATTCCTTTAAGATCTTCAATTTTATCAAGTAATGATTTTGTTTTTTGAAAGGTGGTAAGTTTTTGTTCGTATGTTTCAACAACATCGACAATTTCAATATTGGGATACGTATTTTTTATCACTTTTTCAAATCCTTCTTGCCTTTTCTGCACGAACGATTGAATTTTAGAATCTGTAATAATTGCTACCTTACCATGTCCATTCAAAATCTCCCCCATTAATTCACCAGCGACTCTGCCAGCTTTCAACATATCCTGTCCAACAAAACACATTCTTTTGCTTTCAGGTAAATCTATATTTGTTGTGATGACTGGAATACCTTCATCCACGATTTCATCAATCGCATTTCTGATTCTTATATCATTTAGCGGAGTTATGATGAGTCCGGAGATTTTTTTCTTTTTTAGATGATTGATTATATTTAACTGTTCTACAGGATCAGAGTTACTTGTAATATAATACTGAATTTTCAATCCAAACTGTTTGTATTCCCGATATGCTTCTTCTATTCCAGCTTTCATTTCTTCTAATGTATCAAAATCCAACAATAATACAGGTACTAATAAAGTCTTTTTTTGGTAAGATAAAGCTTTGCCAATTATATTTGGCTCATATCCCAATTCATGTATTATATTCTTTACCCTTTCCCTTACTTCATCGCTCACACCTTCTCTGTTGTGTAATACCTTATCTACTGTTGATCGATGTACACCAGCTATTTCAGCAATTTCTTTTATAGTTACACTCATTACCATCTATTCCTTATTTATTTTGAGTCTCATCTACGATCACGCACTCTTTCTATATATCTTTTATTATATACATTATAAAACTATTGTACAGAATTTTTTGTGTTTTTTATTGGGTAAATTAGTTATAACATATTTCACCATTTTAATCCCGTGAATCGAGTTGTTTATAATTTCATATCTAAATATAGTGCGTTGGAAGAACAAAATGTGATCTTTTCTGCTCGAATTCAAATATACTTTGCATTTCGTATCTCGATCAGTACTTACATATTCCGTTTTGATCCTTACAGTTTTATCCCAGAGTTATTTATATATTGAAACTGTGGAATGGCCTTCACGGGCAATACCACAGTCTTGCTGAAATATTTTGATATCCAGTATTTTATTAAATTTCACTATATCAGGTTATACATTAGTTTTTTTACACTAACAACGCCTTTATGTTCTCAAACTCTACCCAACTCGCTCCATTGTCTGCAGAACGAACACAATTTTCAATCCAGCGAATACCATCCAAGCCAGCATCAATATCAGGGTAAACTAAATTCTTTAATGTTTCCTCATCATTCCGGTTTTTAGCATCAATAGCAATAGCAAATTTGAGATAAATATTTGCCCATGATTCCGACAACCCTTCTTGATGAAGTGCTCCTAAACGCTCATCGGCATTACAGGATTCGTCTAAGTAAGGCATTGCACGAATTAGAGTTTGAATAGGTTCTCCCTGAACTTCATATCTAAGTTCATTTGGTTTGCTATCCCACCATTCTAAACTTGCCTTTGATCCTACAATTCGAATTCTATGACCGTCCATGCATCCCGCGTTGATGGATGATGTCCAAAGTCTTCCTACCGCTCCATTTTCGTACCGCATAAGAACAAAAGCATTATCCTCTAAAGGGGCACGACTGCCAACAAAACTCTGCCGGTCACATAACAATTTTTTAATTTTCATATGTGGCATAATCAACTGTGACATATAATACGTATGTGTGGAAAGATCGCCTAAAACAAAACTTGGTCCTGCTACCTTAGGGTCAACACGCCACTTTTGCGAATCACTTGTTTTATCCGCTTGATCATTTGCATTAAAACCATGAGTATACTGCAAATCAACCACACGTATCTCGCCAATTTTTCCTTGTTCAATCATTGCCCGCATTTGAAGTAACATTTGATTTCCAGAGAAACCATACGTTACACCAACAATTTTTCCTTTTTTCTCTGCCAGATCTTTAATCTCTTCACCCTCTTCAGAGGTAAAAAACAAAGGTTTTTCACAAATAACATGCAAACCAGCTCCTAATGCCGCCTTACAAATTTCATAATGAGTTCCGTTAGGAGTTGCAATGGATACAACTTCAACTCCATCCTCCCTCAGCGCTTCTTCTGCAAACATTGTTTTGTAATCAGGATAGCAACGGTTCCCATCAACACCAATATTTATACCAAAATCCTTTCCTCTTTCGGGGTCGATATCAAATGCACCTGCTACCAATTGATAAGCTGTATTATCTCTTAGTGCACCAGTACGGTGTTTATAACCAACCTGACCAAGTCGGCCACCTCCGACCATACCCCAACGTAGTGGTCTTGCAATTTTTCTTTCACCATTTAACATTGTAAAGCTCCTCTCATTTATATAATTTTCATTTGGAATCACCTATTTAAGCTAAAAGCTAAGTGTTTGTTTTAGCGCATCAATTGAGGTTCTTATCCCCGCTTCTACAGACATAGTAAGATCTTCCATTTCCAAAGAAACTTCTGCATCATATCCCATCATCTTAACTACGGAGAAAAACTCTTTCCACCATTGCAAGTCTTTTCCGCAACCTACTGCTACATAGTTCCAGGCTCTATTCGCTACATCCGTTATTTCTTTGGTTTCCAACACACCATTCACAGCTGAAAGGTGTCTCTCAAGCCGAACATCTTTACCATGAACATGATGAATAGCTTCTCCTAATTCCCTAGCTGCTAAAATCGGATCAGCTCCCATCCATATGAGATGGCTTGGGTCCAGGTTTAACCCCACTATTGGACCTACTGCATTGCGTAATCGAAATAAAGTTTCAGGATTATAAACTAATTGGGAGCTGAAATTTTCAAGTGCAATTTTTTCAACGCCACATCCTTCAGCTTTTTTAACTAATTTTCCCCAATACGGAATCGCTACTTCATTCCATTGATAATCTAAAATTTCCTTGAGAACCGGAGGCCAACTGACAGTATAAGTGATCCAGTTAGGAATTTTATCTTCAGGGCTTCCGGCTGGAAGACCACTCATCATAACTACTTTTTTTACCCCTAACAAATTAGCCAATTCCATCGTTTTATCTGTAACTTCCCGATGCTCTTTTCCAAGTTTCCCTGGATCTAAAGGATTTCCTGAGCAATTTAAAGCACACAGTTTTATATTTCGTTTTTCTAAACTATTTAAAAATTCATTCCTTTTTTGATTACTTTCTAATAGTTCATCTAAATTTAAATGGGGTGCAGAAGACCAGCCACCAGTTGTCATTTCAATCGTATCGATCCCTAATTCCACTACAAAATCTAACATTTGTTCAAATGGCAAGTGACCCAAACTATCTGTTACATATGATAATTTCATAAAATTTTGCCTCCTTGGCTAGTTATTGCCGCATGGCTTCGCAATTGAGAGATTATGTAACCGATTTCTCTCAAGATAAAAAAATAATATATCCATTTTCATATATCTTCGAACTAATAATATGATAACAACATAGTCATTCTTATATTAATGAACCGAATATTTTTTGCATTTAAAAGACATCATACTAAAATAGTTCTTTTTCTTAAAATTCTTTACTAAGCTTATTTCAGCTATCATTTTCGAATAAAATCACCTTCTTTATATTTAATATTTCATCTGTTTACACAGATAATTATATAAAGGTCCGTAATATTTGTATTTAAACTTTGAAGACATATTTTTGCATTTTAAAGACATCTTTCTAGACAACAACTTGTAAAATGTTCTTTAAAGAAAAAAAGCCCACTTTAATTAAGTGGGGAATCAATTATCCGAAAACTCTGTCGTTTTTGAATCTACATACAGAGAGCGAAAACGCGCGGGTGAAATTTGCATCATAGAAGTAAAAACACGAGTAAAATATTGGACAGATATAAAGCCCGTTTCCTCAGAAATTTCTTTTATTGATAAATTCGATTTTTTGAGTAATGTGACAGCTTTTTTTATTCGTTCATCCAAAACATATTTTGAGTAACTTACTCCCAATTCTGATACAAAGATTCGAGACAAATGCCGGCCAGATATATGGAAATGTTTTGCAACTTCCGAAAGTTTTAAAGAACTCGCCAAATTGTCATGAATATATAATATTGCTTGAGTAAGGAGTAAAGAATACACTTCTGGGACATTTTCGAGATTACTATGATTTAAAGAAGGAACAAAATTTTGTAGTATTGAAATAATAAGGGAATATGCTATGTTTGAAAGCATTTCTTCGAAAAAAGCATGTTTGCGATATGATGCTTGGATAAGCAGAGATTTCCATAGTAAAGTCGTGGGCGTATCATCTTTTTCCTGTATAACTATTACTGGGCATTGTTTGGCTATCTCCATGATCCTTATCCATTTCTCACTCGATTCAGATTCAATTAATTCAAACGCAACATATAAGAGAAATAGTCCCTTTTCACTTTTTATTTGATGCAAAACTTCTGGTTTTGATAAAAAAAGTGTATTCTCTTGAAGCGAATAGGTATGATTATCATCTATATAAATTCCTTCCCCTTCAACCACATAACACACTTCAAAAAAGGAATGTTTGTGTAATAGATTGTCATAATGCTTTTGCATGACTCCCCAATAATGCACTTGAAAAGATGCACCATTTTGGTTTAAACGATGAATATACTCATTCAAAGTACTTTTTCCAGAAAGAAATTTATTTAAATTCAATAAAAACACATCCTTGTCAAAAAGATGCAAACACCTTATTTAAGATGATAATTCACCCCCCAAAAATAGTCATGTACAAATTGTCACCAAAAAACATTTCTACATTTATCCCCAGTATTGGTCTCACCTGCGCTAAATACGATGACTGCAACGCTTGCCATCCAATTTGAAGAATTGTACTTTATTATCAAAGGACAAAAAGTGGAGATGGTTCTCTCCATCCCCACTTTTTTTCAATAAACTTAAATATCCAAATGTTTCTGTCTATTTTGACTTGAAATTCTACCTCCAACGAATCCTATTCTGATTTCCAAAATCTTATCTCCTGAAGTTATCCTCTAATTGTTCTAATGATAACCCTCTTGTCTCTGGTAAGGATTTCGCTACAAATTATCCCCAAAATACCAAACACAGCGAATACGAAAAATGTTCCTGAAAGTCCGATTCCATTCAAAAGAACAGGAAAAAATAGTCCCACTAAAAAATTGCAAATCCATAAAAACAAAGTAGCAATTCCCATACCAAACGTAAACGAACTGGAAAAATTTCGGAAATAACGAGCCAGGTTAATGGGCCAATAGCTCCTTGAAAAAAGGCCAAATATTAAATTTAATCCATTATTGAATTAACAATATGACGGCAAAGTTACCAACTATTTTCCTACTGAAATCCATTATCTTATAGAGGATGTTCAAAAAGTAGTCAAAACTCCACAGCGGATTGCTTTGCCGAATTCCAAAAAGGCTTACTCATGTACCAAACACGTACACTCCGTCGCCTTTTCGTGCTTCGGCTTCGCACTCCTTGTGTCTTACTTAACCACTTTTTGAACACGCACTTATAAACTAATTTCAGAATAAAAAGGAAGAGGATGCCTTATTCACCATCTCATAAACATCCTCTCCTATTTATTACGCTTTGTTGCTTGATTTAAATTCTCTCATCTTAGCTTTTACCGTGTCTTTAACTGCTTTCTTACCCGGTAAAAGAATAGTACGTGCATCATACACTTCGGTGTCATTTGCTAATGTTTCACGAAGAGCTTTTGCCCATGCTTGTAAACACTCCGTATTCACATTAATTTTTGCATGACCAAGTTCGATTGCTTTTTGAATTTGATATTCCGGTATACCGGAACCGCCATGTAATACAAGTGGAGTATTGGTCAACTCTGAGATTTCCTGCATTTCAGCAAACCCTAATTTTGGCTCCCCTTGATAGGGCCCATGAACGGAACCAAGGGCCGCCGCCAATGCATCAATCTCTGTTTCTTTCACAATGCGCAAACATTCTTGCGGATCTGCATATTGAATGCCACCGATAAGCCCATCCTCATTGCCGCCAACGGTTCCAACTTCTGCTTCGACAGAAACTTGATATAGACGTGCATACTCTACAACTTGTTTCGTCATCACAATGTTTTCTTCAATCGGGTGATGGGATCCATCAATCATTACAGAAGTATATCCGGCGTCTATCGCTTCTTTACATCGTTCCACACTGCTGCCATGATCTAAATGTAATGCTACAGGTACGGTGATGTTCTTTACCTCTATAATTCTATTGATCATAGTTTCAATCGTTTTAAATCCACCTAAGTAATCTACGAGTCTATCGGATGAAGCCACAATGACAGGAGATTTTTCTTCCTCTGCAGCTTCTAAAATAGCCTCTGCCCACTGAAAGCTGTTGATATTAAATTGTCCGACAGCATATTTCCCTTTATATGCTTTCGTAAGCATTTCTTTCATGGAAACTAATCTTGATGCTACTAACGTCACTTCTCTCTCACCTCTCTATTAAAACCGGAATCTAACCGAGCGGAAATCTGATCTAAATTTCAAGACCTTCTTTTATTTTTTGCAACATAAATCTGCTTGATTCGTCTGCTTTATCCACCCATGCAAATACAGCATTTGTAACAATACCGTCAAATTCCATTTCTCTTAATTTTCTAAAGATCGTATCGAAATCAACTTCACCTTCACCAATATTTAAATGTTGGTGGATTGTTGCTTCAACTCCCGGAGGATTTACGATATAGCGTAGCCCTTGAGCTGCTTTATGATTAAAAGTATCTGCAAATAATACATGAGTTAACCGGTCACCCGCATAGTCAAACATTGGTGCAATATCACCAAGTCCATCATCATAATAGAATGTATGTGCAGTTGAGTACACGAGATTGATCCATGATCTGTCAAGGGCACGTATCATATCGACTGCACCTGTATTGGTTTCAATAAAATCATACGGATGAGCTTGTAAATTTAGCTTAACTCCTTCTTTTTCAAACACGGGGATTAATTCATCCATGGATCGGATAAACATTTCTTCACAAACCACAGGATTATGCTTTGTTCCATTAAATTCACTGTTCATTAAATCTACATCTAACTCAACAGCAATCTCAATTGCCCTTTTCCAGTTCCTCACTGCTGCTTGACGACGATCTTCTTCTGGTCCAGCCCAGTAATACAATGGCAATAAGGATGAAATTTTAACGCCAGCATCCCGGCAATATTCCTTTAATTGTTTAATTTGATTTTTGTCTACTTTAGGATATTTATAAAATGGGCAAAAATCTTCACGGGGTGATAATTCAATATATTCATAACCTAACTCCGCAGTCTTATCTACCATTTCTTTTAATGACAAACTTGTATACATCGATGGATCTAATGCTAATTTCATTTTTGTGAACCTCCGCTCATTTATTGAATATTGAATAAGTATTTAATCTCTTAATATTGTTTTACAATTTGCAATTTTTGTTGCATAAATTCATGTGCCTTTTGAATACTTTCTTTATTAGACACTTCAGCAACACCGACATTCCACCAGCTATCATAGCCGTCTGTCATGGTTTTGGGCAGCACTTTCATTTCTATTAATGTAGAAACTTCCTGTTTTTTTGCATCTTCTAAAGCTGCTTTCAGTTCCTCTATCGTGTTCGCTCGATACGATTTCGCACCATATGCTTCTGCAAGTTTTGCATAATCAATATTTAAAATTTTATTGTCGTGTGTTCGAAATTCACAATGGAAACTATCCATCCCATGATCCATTTGCAAGTTATTAATACAACCCCAGCCAGAATTATCGAAGAGGAGGACATTTATTTTTTGATTGTACTGAATAGCTGTAATGAACTCAGAATGCAACATCAGGAAACTGCCATCACCCACAAATGAATAAACTTCTTTTGCTGGATCGGCTAATTTTACCCCGAATGTTCCTGATACTTCATACCCCATACAAGAGTAACCATATTCAAGATGATACGTGTTTGGCACAGTGGTGTTCCATAACCGCTGCAAGTCTCCTGGAAGGGATCCCGCCGAACAAATGATAATACTTTCTGGATCAATGGTGTCGTTGATCGTGATTAAAGCGGTGGTTTGTGAAAATTCTGTGTTCAAAGCATCTGCATATTCATTTAGAACTTCCTGCGAGAAATGATTTTTAATTTCAGGAGTAAAATTTTCTCGGCTAAATGTTACTTTACTTAAACGATCACGCTCTGCAAACCATTCCTCTTTTAATTCTGAAATCACATCTCCAAATTCACTCGTATACTCCTCCAACATGGGATTCAATTGTTCTAATGTTATTTTCGCATCAGCTACAACTTGGAATGCATCCAATTTATAAGCTTGTAAACGACTTACGTTGATGTTTAAAAACTTTGCGTGATCGAAGTTGAACGCTGTTTTCGAAGACGTGGCAAAGTCTGTATACCGAGTGCCAGTGCCGATAATTAAATCCGCCTGGCGTGCAGCTTTATTAGCTGCTAATGTTCCGGTAATTCCCAAACCACCTAAATTATTTTTAAAAGTTGACTCTACTGTTGATTTACCGGCTTGCGTTTCAACTAACGGGATATTATATCTTTCTGAAATGTCCATTAAAATTTCACGCGCTTGGGAATATTTAGCGCCGCCACCGACAACAATAACCGGCTTTTTGCTTGCTTTTATTAATTCCGCAGCGCCTTTTAATTCGCGGTCTGTCGGCAATTTGCGATCCAGATAGTGAACACGTTTTTCAAAGAATTTCTCATCATAGTCAAATGCTTCACCTTCCACATCCTGTGCAATACAAATGGTTGCAGGGCCTGCTTTTCCGGGATCTGTCATGACTTCAAAGGCACGAATCAAACTTGACATCAATTGTTCAGGACGAGTGACTCGATCCCAATATCTTGAAACTGCTTTTAGTGCATCATTTGTTGTAACAGCCTGACTATATTCTTGCTCTACTTGTTGCAATACGGGATCAGGCTGTCTTGAGGCAAATGTATCCGCAGGTAAAAGCAAAACCGGAATATTGTTTGCAAGTGCTGTACCTGCTGCCGCTACCAAGTTCGCTGAACCTGGACCTGATGAAGCTGTGACCGCATAAATTTTACGTCGCAGCATCTGTTTGCTAAAAGCGATTGCAGCGTGTGCCATCCCTTGTTCATTTTTCCCTTGGATGACTTTCAAATGGCCTGGGTCTTGCTCAAGGGCCTGCCCAATACTCAAAACATTCCCATGTCCAAAGACTGCAAAGACACCTTCAACAAACGGGATTTCCTGACCATCAACTTGAATATACTGTTGATTCAGAAATTTAATTAAAGCTTGAGCTGTTGTTAAGCGGATCGTTTTCATTCAGTTCTCACCCCTAACAATATTGTTTCGCCTCATGCTCGGCAATAAGTTGCTCGATTTCTTCTACTGTCGGCATTGCTTCCGAAGAACTATGCTTGCTAACAACAATTGCAGCCGATGCGCTGGCATATTTTAAAGCGCTATCAATTTCTTTTCCTGTTACCAAAGCGTATAAGAAAGCAGAAGCGAATGAGTCACCGGCACCAAATGTTTTTAATACTTTCGTCAAATACGCATGCCCTCTAAAGGTTTCTCCAGATTTTGCATAAGCATAGGAGCCTTCTACACCATGTTTGATTACAATTAAATCCGGTGAATAGTTAAACAAATAGCGAATTCTATCCTCGTTATTTCCAACTTGAACATTTTCCATCACATTGAATTCATCACGAGTCCCAATGACCACATTGGATTGCTCTGCAACCAATGAATAATAAACAGCCGTTTCTTCCGTTGACTCCCATGTATACGGACGGTAATCCAATTCAAAAACGATTTTCACGTCATTTTGTTTAGCAAGACGAACTGCTTTTAATACAGCCTCACGGGAAGGGCTTTTTGCCAGAGCTGTCCCGGAAACAAGCAATATCTTGGCTTTCTTGATGTAATCTTCATTTACTTCAGAAGGTGAAAGGTAAAGATCTGCAACATCATCCCGGTACATTAAAATACTGCACTCTTCAGGACTCTTGATTTCTGTAAATGCTAATCCAGTTTTATGTCCTTCTGTATCCACCACCATATTGGATGTATCAATTCCAACACTTTTCATATATTGCTTAATAAAACGTCCATGTTGGTCATCAGCAAGTTTCCCAATAAATCCTGCTTTCAAGCCTAATTTTGAACTACCAATTGCAATATTAGCGGGTGAACCACCTACATATTTGTGAAAGGTCATGGTTTCTTCCATTGGGCGGTTATATTCTACTGCGTTTAAATCTATACATGCACGGCCAATTGCAATCATGTCGTATTCTCTCTCTAAGTTGAACTCATATTTCATTTTGGTAACAGCTCCTCACACTTTTGTTAACGCTTTAGAATCCATTCATGGTCCGGATCATTGTGGAATTTCCAAATACGTGTTGGTCCCGCCATCACATTTAAATAATAAGATGTGTAACCGTCAGGCACACCAACTGGATGATAACCTGCCGGAACCAACACCACATCGCTATTTTCAACAGTCATTGTTTCGTCAAGCGCACGGTCGTCCGTATAGACGCGTTGAAAAACAAAGCCTTGGCGTGGATTCATTTCATGATAATACGTTTCTTCTAAAAAGGATTCTTCCGGCAAGTTGTCACGATCATGTTTGTGCGGAGGATAGCTTGACCAGTTTCCGCTATTTGTGTATACCTCAACGACAAGTAAACGATTAGCGGATGGATCAGAATCCGGTAAAATATTGTGCACCAAACGTTTATTGTTGAATTTGCCTCTATTTTCGATCATATTGTCTGTAGCCTTTATCAGTCTTGTAGGCAATTGTTTTTCAGAAGGTGAATAACAAAGTACTACCCGGGCTTGGCTTACAGCCTCGACTTCAAAATAACGGTTATTTGATACATATACACTATCTGTCGGTATCTGTTCAAAAACGCTATCTCGAGTCCCAATATTTTCAAATGCCACTTCTTTATCTGTAAAGTTGATTCTTCCTGTTAACACTACAATGCAGCATTCTATCTTTGACAACTCTTCAGAATATCTAGCACCCGAAGCCAAATCTACTACTTTGAATCCAATATATTTTAAAGGTGAATTTTCGGTTGTCACTTCATGAACAATGGTTACTCCTGGTGACAATTCACTTCTATTCGGTTTTCGGAGTAATTGACTCATTTCGATTCCTCTCTTATCTTTCGAATTGTTTGCTCTAAGCAATCCGTGTTTAAGTAATAATGGACTTAGGTAAGAATGGAACAGAGAGAAGTTTTCCCAATCCCAAACCGGATTGATTAGAAGACTCTCTCTGTTCCTACCTATTTCCCGCTTACTTCTTATATTTCTTCAATAGATTAATAAGCTAAAAATTAAGAATCGAATGTTTTTTATTCGAATGATGGTGCTTTATAACGTGCAGTAACAACTTTTTTACGTGTATAGAAATCAACGCTGTCTTTTCCGTTCGCATGCAATGTGCCGAAAAATGAAGACTTCCATCCGGAGAATGGGAAGAAAGCCATTGGGGCTGGAACCCCTAAGTTTACTCCTAACATCCCTGCATCAATATTTTCACGGAAGTAACGAATGGATGATGCATTGGATGTGAAAATACATGCACCATTGGCAAATTCTGATTTATTTGCGGTTTCAACTGCTTCTTTTAGGTTTTTCACACGAATGACAGATAACACGGGTGCAAAAATTTCATCTTTCCAAATTGTCATATCTGTTGTTACATGATCAAAAATCGTGGGCCCAATAAAGAATCCTTCCTCAGATACACGTTCTCGTCCATCACATACGAGTGTTGCACCTTCTGCGATTCCTTTTTCAATGTAATGTAGAGTGCGTTTTTGATTTTCTTCTCGAATCACCGGACCTAAAAATATACCATCATCCAAACCATTGCCCATTTTAACTTCCAATGTTTTTTCTTTTAATCTTGCCAAGAATTGATCTGCAATTCCTTCTTCCACGGTTAAAACTGAACATGCCATACAACGTTCACCTGCTGAACCAAATGATGAACCAATAACGTTTGTAACAGCTTCTTCTATGTCCGCATCATTTAAGATAATCACATGGTTTTTAGCTCCTGCTAATACTTGAACACGTTTTAAATTTTCACTGGCGCGTTTATAAACGTATTCTCCAACCGGTTTGGAACCAACAAATGAAATAACTTTCACATCCGGATGATCCAAAATACCATTCACAACATCATGTGCCCCATATACAACGTTAAATACACCTTTGGGAAGTCCAGCTTCTGTTAATAATTCTGCCAATTTTTCTGTTAGTAACGGAGTTTTTTCAGATGATTTTAAAATAAACGTATTACCAACTGCAATCGCCATTGGGAACATCCAGCAAGGTACCATCATCGGAAAATTGAATGGTACAATGCCGCCAACAACACCAATCGGATAGCGATAATTTGTTGCTTCGACATCTGTTGCGATGGTAGACAATGAATCACCCATCGTTAAAGAAGGTGCACCGGCCGCAAATTCTACATTTTCAATCCCGCGCAATACTTCACCTTGTGCTTCAAAAAGTGCTTTTCCATTCTCGATTGTAATTAAGCGTGCCAACTCTTCTTCGTGTTTAATGAGCAATTGATGATAATTGAATAATATCCGCGCACGTTTTTGAACCGGAGTGGTTTTCCATTTATCAAATGCTTTTTTTGCAACTTCAACAGCATAGGCAACATCTTCTGCCGTTGATAATGGAACTTGAGCAACAATTTCTTTTGTTGCTGGATTGTAAACATCCTCATATTGGGTAGTGTTACTTTCAACCCATTCACCATTTATGTAATTTTTAATTTTTCTTACTTTTGTTAGTACTTCTGGCATGTTTTCTTCCTCCTTAAAATCCCTACATACTGAATCGATAAATAGAAGTTTAATTTTTTAGAAAAATCATTTTCACGATAAACCTCCATTTGTAATCGATTTCTTTTAGGTTAAAAAAACAATAATTTCTCCATTTTCAAATCAAAAAAATTACGACAAGGTAGCGAACCATATATTTTGGAA
Organism: Fodinisporobacter ferrooxydans; assembly: GCF_022818495.1. Classification (GTDB taxonomy): domain Bacteria; phylum Bacillota; class Bacilli; order Tumebacillales; family MYW30-H2; genus Fodinisporobacter; species Fodinisporobacter ferrooxydans. The sequence continues at coordinate 241,667 of NZ_CP089291.1, forward strand.
ACGTGTGATATTTTCATTTAAAGACACCTTATTATTTATTATTAAAATTCACTTCCAAGTTTATATTGGCTATTTTTTAATATAATCACCTTCTCCGTAATTAATAACTTATCTGTTTACATATGTAATTATATAAAAATCAATAATAACCGTATTTAAATTTTGAAGACATATTTTTGCATTTTGAAGACATCTTTCTATATATCAATCGTTTAGATAACATAAACAACTGCATGATCGATCATGCAGTGAGAGAACAAATAATGAAATGAAAAAAAAGGCACTATTTCACACTGTAAAAGTAACTGAAATTATGGCCGTAATTATCAGACTCAGTGGTCTTTACTGGAATACTCATTTTGCATTCACACTAATAGATGTCCACCATTAACCTCAAGAACTGTTCCTGTAGTAAACTCATTGGTCATTAAATAAAGTATGGCATGAGCAATATCATAAGATTTTCCTATTTTTTGGACAGGTAGTTTTTTTATTAGTGAATTAAAGTATTTAATTCGTTCTTCCGTTGATAAGTTCTCATAAAGAGGTGTATCAACAATTCCAGGCGATACAACATTAACTCGAATAGGATTTACCTCTATAGCTATGGCTCTTGCCAATGCCTCAATCCCCCCGTTAATAGCGGAAAGAATGGAATAACCATGCATGGGTCTTCTAGACAAGAGCCCTGTACAAAATGTAATGGATCCTCCTTGATTCATGCAGGGTGCACCATATTTTGCAGCATAATACTGTCCCCAAAACTTCGATTCGAATGTTTTTCTCGCTTCGGAAACCGGCAACTCCAAAAAATCACCTGTTAATCCATCAGCAGCAGTTGATACTAGATGATCAAAATTCCCTACTTTATCAAAAAACTCTTGTACCGCTTTTTCATCCGTTGCATCTAATACATATGTCTCAACGTTTTTCTTAACTTTATCTGCTGCACTTTTTAATTTTTGTTCTGTGCGACTTGCAATCATTACATGACCGCCTTGCTCGACAACCGCTTGTGCTGTAGCAAGACCCATACCCGAACTTCCTCCGAGTACCACTACTTTTTTTCCACAAATACTCATGTTAACATCTCCTTTTGTATTTACTGATTTTGATGGAGATTAAGAGACAATAGACCACAAAACTAGTATTTCTCATTAAATAGAGATCATTTTTCCACGAGATCGTGAAAATTCATTATAAAGCTCTGTGCGTGCTTTTTCGATCCCCGGATGGAATTGAATCATAGCATTGCGCCGAGTTACCACCACATTCTTAACGGCATCTTCTATTTTTGTTATATCCTTTAAAGCTTTGAGATCTTTAGAGATCGTAAGACCAGCTACCTTACCTTGGGCCATTGCTACCTTAGCGCTTTCAATCCCTGTGATATTGCCTGCTACATATAAGCCTTGTACATCAGTCTGCATGTATTCATTATGCAAAGGAATATACCCACCTAATTCAGCAAAAAACTGAAATGGACAACCAGCAATTGCGGCAAGTTCCGATAATGGGGTAAGCCCACCCGCGATACAAACAAAATCTACAGATATTTCTTTTTCAGTTCCGGGAATACTATCACCACTAGGAGTAACATTGGCGATACGTACTGCTTCCACTTGTTTTTCCCCAAGTATGCTTAGAACCCTACTTCGAACCTGAATGGGAATGCCCCACATTTTAAACCCTTTTTTCGGGAAAAACTGAACAGCCAGCTTAGGAGTTACCCACTTTCCGCCAAACCGGATGAAAGGAGAAGGCGCCAAATGTGATAATCGAAGAAGTGACTGCATCACCCGTTCTGGATCTGCAGACTCCCCAGATACTAGATTTGGATGCGGAAGCAAGATCCCTTCAATCTCCACACCGCATAATTGCAATTCCCTTGTGATAGCTAGAGAGAGTACGTTAACACCGATGACTACACATTTTTCTCCCGGCTTTACCCGATGAACATTGCTCATGACTTGAGCTGCACCTATAGACATTACACCCGGCAGTGTCCAGCCAGGAACAGGAATGGGAGTCTCTGATGCTCCAGTTGCAAGCAATAAACACATTGATTCAAAGATTTTATCACTCGAATAAACGAACCAACCTTTTTCAGCTTTTTGTAAATCATATACTGATACACCTAAGTGAATATCCACTCCCAGTTGAACAGCTTTTTTATGGAGTTTATGTGCTTCTTCAATTCCGTTCCACCAGTAGCCGTTTGGTTCTTGATGCAATTGACCGAGCAAACGCCCCCCTGGCTGAATGAACTCATCTAGTATACACACCTTTAATCCGTTTTCTGCAGCAGCAATAGCCGCACATAACCCGGCAGGACCCGCACCAACGATTACAAGATCAATCATGGCTTAACTCCTTTCATAGAAGCTGAAACATTAAGCATGCCTGATTCGACACTCATGCCATCTGTCACAGGAGTTATGCAGGAGCGAACTACACTCTTTCCATCTACCCTGACCCTGCATTCGAAACAATGGCCTATATTGCAATAAATCCCTCGTGGAGATTTCTTCTCTTCATGGATTCGCAGTGTACGCACTCCGTGTGCCAGGAGGGCCGCTGCGATCGTTTCACCTTCATAAGCCGAAAATGGTTTCCCATCAAATGTAAACTTGACTTCCCTTTTTTCTTCAAGCTTTCCAAGAACGGGATGATGTGTTATCCTCATTGATTTCATTTCTGATCACCCGCCAGTACACCAAATGTAACTGGACGCACGGGAGGACGATAGCTCATCGATACTTGGTTGGATTCAACTTTCCCACTTACTTGAGCCACAACCCGATCAATCATTCCTCGACATGTCCGCCCTCCGCAAAAACCCATACCCGCACGTGTTCTGAGCTTGACCTCTCGTGACGAACAGTGATACTTCTCAACTGTCTCTACTATTTTTCCCAAAGTCACTTCTTCACAGCGACAAATCACGATTTGATCTTCGTTCACAGAAATCGGCCTCCATAATTTAAGTGAAACAAGATTATCTAAAAGTGCGTGTTCAAAAAGTGGTTAAGGTGGAGTTTTGACCACTTTTTGAACAACCTCTATAAGAAAGTTAATGCTACTACTTCCTATGTGAATAATCTTGTTCTAAATTCAATTTAGATAAATCCATAATACGGTTTTTGACTCGTGGCATAATGAATCCATCTGATCATCGTAATAAAATCAAAGACAGGTAACTGTACTGCCCTTTGAATATCAGCCGCATAAGGTGGCAAGTCACTGCATTCCAAAAGAATTGCTCCAATATCCGGATTCTCATTCACCAGATTGATAGCAGCATCCACTACTTCTCTTCTGACAATCTCATTATCAAATGTTCCTCTACTCTCGATGATTGCTGAAAATTCTGGTAGCCTCCCTAAGTCTTTAACTACACAAATACTCGGGTCATCTACTCCACAGCTTTTAAATAAGTTAGGAGTAATACCATGCGCATCCGCAGTCAACATGCCAATTTTCTGTTTAGGTTTAAGACCCGACTTAATCCACGGCACTTGAACAACGCTGGAAAGATATACGGGGATATCAACCGCTGCTGCCACTTTATCCTGAAAGTTACCAAAGAATCCACACGCGGCGCAGATTGCCCGAGCGCCTTCCGCTTCGAATTCTTGTGCGGCTTTGATAATGTCATCCAATAGTGTTGGATCACCTGCATGAATCCTTGCTTGCGTACAATTAGGGACAACTTTTAATCTTACTGGAAAGTCATACGTACTCAGATTGGCCACATTTCCAGGCAATACAGGGTACCAACATTCATCTAGATAAAGGATGCCAACCGAATAGCCGGAAACATATTGCCCTTTCTTCATCGAGATCATTCGATTTTCTTGATGCTTATCGAAATACCCGTATTCTCTTCCTTCAACTAATTTTTTTGTTATCAAATTTCACACCCCATAGATTACAATGTAAACGTTACCTCATGCATGACTAAATAGATTATTTTAACGCTGTTACGTAACCTAGTTCTTATTCAACGATTTAACTTTATATCCTAACTTTATCAGTTCCTCTTCAATCTTTGTTTTTATCTCGTCAGTAGGTTGTGTTAAAGGCTTTCTCACTTTTCCTCCTTTCATTCCGATCATGTCCATGCCTGCTTTTACCGGCCCTGGATATGGATTGCCTTCTGCCTCCATTAAGCCATAAAAACCTGATAATTTACGATTCAATTCACGTGCAGCATGTAAATCGTTCTTCTCAACTGCCAGTTCGTAAAGCATTACCATTTCCTTAGGAAGCAAATTGACGAGGATTCCAAAAGCACCCTGTCCTCCAATGGAGAAAGTAGGAAGTATAAAGTGTTCTTCACCGGTAAATACAGAAAAGTTATCGACATCCTTTGTCAAAGCCGCAACCTGACATAGGTGACCAAAATCTGCAGATTCCTTGACACTTACAATATTTTCTTCCTGACTCAACTCATAAATTAATTCAGGTGAAAGGCAAACGCCGGTTGCTCCCGGATAATTGTAAATGACGATACCGACATTTGATTTTGCAGCTATTTCCTTGAAAAATTCACGAATTCCATCTTCACTTGTCTTATGGTAATAAGGAGGCAAAACCAGTCCCCATTTTGCACCACATTCTGCCGCAAAATTGGCAAGTTCGATGGTTTCCTTGGCAGTAGAGCATCCAACACCTGCCATAACAGGCACTCTTTCCGCGGCATATTCACAGCCAGCCCTGATTAAACTTTTACGTTCCTCGAATGACATCACATGGTATTCTCCTGTTGTGCCTCCAACCAGAAGACCATGGACTCCACTTTCGATTTGAAAGTCGATTACTTTTTGATAAGCCTGAAAATCAATGGTTTCATCCTCATTGAATGGAGTGATTAACGGTACAAAAATTCCTTTTGGTACAATACCCATAATTCATTCCTCCTATTATTCACCTAATTATTTTAATTTTTATTTACATTCATGAAATTCAGAAATTGACAGCTTGGCTTTTCTTGTATCTCGCATAATTCAGTTTATCAATGTTAAAATCTGTTGGCTCACCTGTTATGAGTTGGGCTACCATTCTTCCTGTGATCGGAGACATGCTGATTCCATCTCCTTCATGTCCGCTAGCAATATAGAACCCTGGTACTTCTTCTACTTCCGATACAATAGGAAGGTGGTCTTCCACCCAAGGTCTTACTCCTGCATAAGCCCTTATGCAGTTAATTTCTTTCAGTACAGGCAAGAAGCGAATGGCTCTCTCTGCTATTGCCCGCATAACTTCGATTTCTGATTGAATGTCAAAACCCCTGAATGCCCGATGCCCTCCTACTAAAAAGTTATTTGCATCAGTTGGCTCAATCGTAAATGCAACATTATGTTTTTCCACTAATTCACTTACATTTCTTTTAAAATGAATATCTTCGAATTTGGATAACATGTATCCGAATTCATGAACTTTTTGCTTTGCCACCTTTAACGGCGTCTTCTCAGATATTAATACCATGCCTTTTCTCGGCTTAATCGGTATGTGAACCCCAACCATTTCTGCTATTTTAGGGGACCATACACCGGCACAATTCACAATCCTTTTTGTCTTAAAGGTGCCTCGGTCCGTTACTACGCTTTTCACTCTTCTTTTGTCATCCAATGTAATATTCTGCACAGCATGATAGTCATAAACTTTCAAGCCAAGCTTTTTTCCCTCTTCTACAAACGCATAACATAATTTATATGGGTTCATGGACGAATCCACTTCTGTCCATATCCCGCCTGCTAAATCATCGGCTAAATAGGGTTCAATTTCCTGCAATTCATTCCTATCAATCATTCGCATATCGTATCCATCTTTTACCTGTTGGGAGACATAATCCCTGGCAATTTCCAGTTCCTTTTCTGTTTCACAAACATACAAACTTCCCCGCGAAGTAAATTCAAAATCAACCGAAAACTCTCTCGCCAATTGTTTAAACAACTGAATACTTGCATAGCCTATTTCAGTATCAATACCAGGCTTTTTATCACAAATTAATGCAACTGCATCACATCTGCTGGAAGTTCCTGATGCAACTTCACCTTTTTCAATTAAGGCAACCTCCAGACCTTTTTTGGCCAGATGATAAGCTACACTAGACCCAATGACACCGGCTCCAATGACGATAACGTCAAAACTTTTCATTTTTGATCCCTCTAAAAAAACCGGATGGTTCTACTTTTAGATTCACATTAATTTGTTTCGTTTCTAAATATTCCTCAAATCCATAGGTTCCTAAATCTCTGCCAATTCCACTTTGCTTATATCCACCCCATGGCGCCTCATTAAACGTTGGATGGTATGTGTTAATCCAAGTGATACCAGCACGCATTTGACGAATCACACGATGAGCTTTAGCCCCATCATTTGTAAAGACCGCAGCCGCCAAGCCAAAGTTTGTACCATTCGCTAATTGAATCGCCTCTTCTTCTGTTTTGAATGTTTGAATGGCTAATACCGGGCCAAAAATTTCTTCCTGAACAATTCTCATGTCCGGCCTAGTATCCGTAAATATGGTAGGTTCCACAAAGTAACCATCGGATAAGCCATCCTCAACAATACGCTTACCCCCACTAAGGAGTGTTGCGCCTTCACTTAAACCAATTTGTACATAATCTAGTACTGTATTCATATGATCTTCTGAAATAAGCGGCCCCATTTCAATACCGTCAATCCACCCCGGCCCCACTTTGATCGTCTTCGCCCGTGCAACCAGTTCAGGTACAAATCTTTCATATATGCTTTCTTCCAACAGTAAACGTGAACCGGCCGAACACACTTGACCTTGATTGGCGAAAATGGCAAACAGTGCATAATCGATTGCTGTTTCTAAATCAGCATCCGCAAAGACAATATTCGGTGATTTTCCGCCCAGCTCCAAACTGATCTTTTTAACGGTATCTGCTGCCGATTTCATTAACTGAATCCCTGTATCTGTACCCCCGGTAAAGGAAATTTTATCTACATCCGGATTTCGGACCAATTCTGCCCCGACCTTACTCCCAGCACCTAACACCAAATTAACAACACCGGGCGGGAATCCAACTTCATCAATAATTTCAAACAAACGAATCACAGAAAGAGGTGTCTGTTGTGCCGGTTTTATGATCACTGTACATCCAGCTGCAATTGCAGCTGCAATTTTTTGGTTTGCCATGACCAAAGGATAATTCCAGGGAACGATAAGACCCACAACACCAATCGGTTCACGAACAACCATTGCTTGAATGTCATCCGGAACATCATAGGTTTGACCATGGGGCTTTGTTGCCAGCCCTGCATAATATCGTAATTGATTTACAGCATCTTCAACATCATTCAGTGACTCTCTCAATGTTTTCCCATTATCCAGCGTCTCTAAATACGCAAACTCTTCTTTTCTTTGTTCCAATTTATTTGAGATTTGCAGCAAAAGTTCCGCACGATGCCTTGCTTTGCTGTTCATCCAGCCATCGTCATAAAATGCTCTGCGCGCAGCCTCAATAGCTTTTTTTGCATCTTCGACTGAACCTTCCGTAACAATCCCAATAATTTCACCATTTGCAGGATTGATAACTTCTCTCGTGTCACCGCTTACACTTTCGACCCATTTTCCATCGATATACATGCCTTGTGTAATATGGTTTGGTGTTAAGACTGATTTGACATCCATCATATTAGGTATCCTCTCTTCTTATTTTTCGCTACTATTCGCAAAACTTTATATCTTTTCTGTAGATTAATTAAATAATATTTTGACTCGATGTTCATTGGACACTCTGTTAAATAAAATGGTTCGTTTTTTTAACTACTGAATGTATTACGTGTATTTAATCCTTATTGACTGCTTCACATCATTATCGATTCGGTATTCTCAGTGTCCCTCTAAATCGGTCTTGTATAGTCACACGATCCTCTTTGTAATCTTGAAGTATAGTGCCCACAAAAAAAGAACAGATTCGCTTCAAAGAAACGTCTGTCCAAAATTAACTTCGATTTTTCTTATTAATACCTCATTTTCTAAAAATACCAAACCACCTTCTATATTGATGTAGCTGTACTCTCTATAGCCTTGCTTTCTTTTGGCATATCTTGTTCGATTTCTTTATATTCTTTTTCCCAAAAATCTGCTCCTTTAATCCCTAACTTTGCAGGTTCAAATAAAGGATTATTCCCTGCTTTTTTCTGCATTTCATAGTCCTTTAATACTTTTAACACCGTCTTAGTAAGGAAGAAAATCACAGTAAGATTTACCCAAGCCAAGATCCCCGTACCTAGATCCCCCATCGCCCATACTGTAGCTGCTGTTTTAAGGGTACTGTACAATACAGTGGCTAGTAAGATAATTTTCAATATTTGATTTGGCCAAATTGACTTGGTTTTTAGATTTTGTCTAAGAAACGCAAGGTTTGTTTCTGCTTTATAATAATAAGAAGTGAGTGTTGTAAAGCAGAAGAATAGTAGAGCAATGGAAATGAAAGCGGCACCAAATTTATGGAAAACAGAATCAACAGCAAGTTGTGTATAAAGTGATGGCGCTACGTCTCCAAGCTTATTCGTAATTGGCGCCATCCCTTTTGGTTTCACATCATACATTCCTGTCATAAGAATCATAAATGCCGTTGAAGTACAGACCAAAAAGGTATCAATGTAAACAGAAAATGCTTGAACTAAACCTTGTTTTGCTGGATGAGAGACCTCTGCGCAACCGGATTCATATGTTTCACTACCTAAACCAGCTCCATTGGCATAAACTCCTCTTTGAACTCCAAAAGCAATTGCAGAACCGATTATCCCTCCAAAAGTCGCATTTAAATGAAAAGCACTTGTAATAATTAAGGAAATAACGCTTGGTATGTTAGTAAAATTAAAGACAAGAATGATCAAGCACATGATGATGTAACCAGAAGCCATAAATGGAACAACGATCTGAGAGTATTTTGCTATTCTCTTAATACCGCCAAAAATAATAGCTCCTAATAGAATAACCACGAAGATTCCGGTTATTATTGGTGGAATTCCAAAAGCGTCATGCATCGCCAATGCAACTGTATTGGCTTGTACGCCTGGCCATAAAAAACCCATGACAAGCAATGTTAAGAATGCGGAAATAATGGCAAACCACTTTTGGTTTAATCCATAATCAATATAAAAAGGTGTACCCCCTCTGTATTCACCATCAATTTTTCTTTTATATACTTGAGTAAGAGTTATTTCTGTGAACGAAGTAGCACTCCCGAAAAATGCTGCAAGCCACATCCAAAAAACAGCACCTGGTCCTCCTAACGAAATTGCAGTAGCTACACCTGCTACATTCCCTACACCAATTCTACCTCCCAATGACAAAGCTAATGATTGAAAGGAACTTACCCCAGCCTTAGAACCTCGGCCCTCAAAAACTAGCTTTATCATCTCTTTAAAACACCTTACTTGTATAAAACGTGTGAGAATTGTATACATAAAACCTATTCCTAGAAGCAAATAAACTAATATTGGACTCCAGACATAACCGTTTAACCAATTCACAATGTCACTCATCGAAATCCCCCTTGTTCAAAGATAAATTTTTAATTCGACGATTAAACCGATAAAAGTTCATTTAGGTAAGCTTGCAAATGACGGCAATCGGTCCCGTGAAACGTTCCCGAAATAAAGGCTTTGACATTTGAAATGATCGTATGCACCCACTTCAAAAACACCTCGTTTATCATGGGATACCAGATAAATCATGTGGAATCGCTTTCATAACGGAGTCAAGGCTTTTCAAAGATTATACCAACGGTAACTATGGTTTGCTGCCGACAACTAATAAATTCACAACATTTGTCCCTTAATAAAGACATTTGATTTAATTTTTACTTGCCCAAACAATTCAAGAGGTAATTTACAATAATTCTAGAATAAATTTGCATTTGTGAGTACTTTATCTAAAAAATAAACTTTTCCACCCCTCCAATTCCATAGGAAATTTCAATTTCATCTGCCTTTTTGTAAACGCTATCAAATTTGTTTGCGTTTTCTAATCTGATAATTAGATTAGAAAAATATCTTTATTTGTAACTACTCATTCTGCACGAAAATACTGACTCTAAGAAAAACCTATATTCCATCCGAACACAATATGTGCCGTTGTTTTTCTCTTTAGTATCCATGTGCAATAGATGAGTGGTTACTTTATTAATCCAAATATAATGTATATTTTGAAAACAGACACTAGACACAGTGTTAAATATTGATGCCTATTATTTTTACATTAATATTTGTTACAAATTGATTGGGGCAGACTACATCGTGACAATAAAAATACCTGGACAAATAAATATGGCCCAGGTAAAGGGATTTTAGGAGTCGGTGATTGTCAACGAGTATCAAATACTCCACTTTAATCTTTACTGTAAATTTCGAATGGCGTTCTTCAACGTACCGATAATGAAATCCACATCTTCATCGGTAGCGGATAGCGGTGGAGATAGAGCAATGACGTTATTATAGCCAGCCACCGTATCACCATTTCGGCCAACAATCAATCCGTTTGCTTTGCATTCTGCTATCACTTTTCCTACTTTTGCCGCCGCAGGATCTTTGGTCACCTTGTCTTCAACAAGCTCAATTCCAAGCAAAAACCCAAAACTGCGAATATCGCCTACAGACGGATGATCTAACAGTTCCACCATCTCTGCTCTGAGACGTTCTCCCAAGATGTGTGCACGTTCAACCAGGTTTTCCCGCTCCATGATTTCCAGATTTTTAAGTGCGAGTGCACAAGCTGCGGGCGTTCCACCAAATGTATTCACGTGGCGGAAATAACCATATTCTTCGGAGGTCTTGAATGTTTCATAGATATCCTTGCGCACTGCAGTGGCGGAAAGTGGGAGATATCCACTAGTCAAGCCTTTGGCCATCGTGATGATATCCGGTTTCATATTGAAGTGCATATGACCGAATTTTTTCCCGGTACGGCCAAAACCGCAAATCACCTCGTCAATAATGAGCAGAACCCCGTGTTTGTTGCAGACCTCCTGCACTTTTTCCATATATATCGGATGTGGGACTATGATACCGCCACCTGTAATGGCAGGTTCCATAATCACACCAGCAACCGTTTCTTTCCCTTCCCAAATGATGGTATCTTCAATAGATTGGGCACATTGCAAATTAAACTCTTCTATACTTTGGCCGGCGGGACGACGATAACTATCAGGTGGACGAACATGAACAAAGCCAGGTGCCAACGGTTCATATTTATATTTTCGCACGGCTTGGCCAGTCGCCGCTAAAGCACCCATTGAATTTCCATGATATGCACGATAGCGTGACACGAATTTATACCGGCTGGGTTCTCCATTTTGTTGGTGATACTGCCTTGCTATTTTAAAGGCGGTTTCATTGGCATCAGAACCGCTGTTCGAGAAAAAGATGACGTATTCACCCTCTAGCCACTCATTTAATTTTTCGGCTAATTGAATCGCTGGCAGATGGCTTTGAGCCAATGGGAAATACGGCATAGTCTTTAATTGATCATAGGCAGCTTGTGCCAATTCTTCTCTTCCATATCCTACGTTGACACACCATAAACCGGACATCCCATCAAGATATTTCTTTCCATTACTATCTGTAACCCATGATCCTTCAGCCTCAACAACCACCGTGGGAGGAACCGCTTCGTTATAAGGTACAAGATGATGCCATAAATATTTTCGATCTTTAGCAATTAGATCTTCCGTTTTATTTTGAGCCGTAATCATTACAATTTCCCCCTTTCGAATTAATAACGTGCCGTTAACATTTTCTTGCGGGTATAGAACTCCACTCCATCACGGCCATTAGCATGAAGGTCACCATAGAATGATTTCTTATATCCGGAAAACGGGAAAAATGACATCCGAGCTGGTACCCCAATATTAATTCCGAGCATCCCAGCATCTATTTCATCACGGAATTGTCGTACCGCTTTTGCACTATCTGTAAAGAGACATGCACCATTTGCAAATTCAGATCGATTCGCAAGAACAATCGCTTCATCCAAATCTTTAATGCGTACAATCGAAAGTACAGGCGCGAAGATTTCTTCTTTCCAAATGGACATATCCGTTGTCACATGATCAAAAATGGTAGGCCCTACAAAATAACCGCGGCCATCCGTTTCATGATTCTTTCTTCCATCACGGACAAGTACAGCGCCCTCTTTTTCCCCAGCTTCAATGTATCCAATGGTTCTGTTCTTATGAGAATCACGGATCACAGGACCTAAAAACACACCCTCGTCCAGTCCATTACCGATTTTGATTTCATCCGCAGCTTTTTTCAATCTGGTTCCAAGTTCATCCGCAATTTCATCTATAGCAACAACAACCGAGCATGCCATGCAACGTTCACCAGCAGAACCAAATGCCGCACTGATAATTTGCTTGACTGCCTGGTCTAGATTTGCATCTGGCATAACAATTCTGATTCTAAACCACTTGCAATATCAGGAAGTTGTGTTCCCATCATTAATGTTGGAATACCTGCTGCAAATTCTACACATTCAATGCCTCGTAGCACTTCACCGTATGCTTCTTCGTAGCTTTTTCCATTTTCCACTGTTATGAAACGAGCCAATTCTCCCCAGTGATCCACAAGAAGCTGTTGATATTTGAAAAGAATGCGTGCCCGACGTGGTACAGGAGTTTTTTTCCATACTTTAAAAGCATCTTTTGCTGCTTTTACCGCATAGTCAACTTCTTCACGATTCGATAGTGGTACATAAGCAATTATTTCACCAGTTGCCGGGTTCATTACTTCTTCATAGCGCTCAGATTTAGATTCTACCCATACACCGCCAATAAAGTTTTTTAAATTCTTGACTTTTTCAACAACTGTCATACGCAACCTCCCATGTTCTCTGAATCTGGTTTTCAAACACTATCAATCTATATTCGCAAAAATATCCTAAATTGTTCCAACTAACTAATAAGAATGGGTTCTTTATTTAATAAATCATCTATAGGAAAATACCTATAGCCGTGAACTTCAGCCACCGATTTACATGTCACATTACCTTCTATTACGTTAATTCCTTTAGCCAGTGCTTTACTAATCCTGCACCCGTCTCGATCCATACTTCATGTCCACTATTTTTAAAAGCAGTAACAACTGCAGGAGTCATGCCTACCCTATTTTCACTATTTTTAATCTCTTTTGGTATGCCGATTATCATATAAGATTTTCACTCCTCACCTTTGGATTTTTGTCTACATGCTAACTATACAAATCATTCAAAACACCTTCATTAGACAAAACGTTAAAGAAAAGGCTATTAACTTTTAACATTTGCTTCGGTATTACCCATAAGAGGATAGAATTTGATTTGTATGAACCCTGGATTTGTCCCAGTAACTAACCTTGAAGATTCACCTAAAGATGATGTATCATTGCTTTAAATAAAAACGCTTACAAGATTTATTTACATTAGCGTTAAAATCAACTTAAAACGAAAAAATGAACATCACTAAAGGAGATGGGGCATTTGGAAGTCGAATTTATGCTAACTTTATATGATGTACTCAAGCGCCCACTCTTTCAACAAGCGCAAGTTATAGCAGGAAAAAATGGGCTGCATCGTCGCATTCGTTGGGTTCACGTACTCGAAATATCAAATTTTGCTCCATTTGCATTAATTCTCGGTGAAGAAATGATTTTAACATCAGGGATTGGGTTTCATTCGGGAGAAGATAACTTAATCCACTACATGCAAAAACTAATAGAATTAAATGTCTCCTGTTTATGCGTAGAAATGGGAGAGTATCTACAATTTATTCCAGATGAAATGATTGATATTGCAAATCAGAACAATTTTCCATTAATTGTATTTCCGAAAATGGTTCGCTTTGTTGATATAACACTAGATCTGCATCCTTTAATCATCAATGGTCAGTATAAAATGCTACAAAGTCTTCTGGAGGTATCTCGTGAATTTAGCCGTTTATCACTAACATCTCAAGGTACCACGGATGTTATTAAATTGCTTCATAAAAGCACGCAAAACCAAATCATTTTTCTTCCGCTTGATGGAACCCCTTATGTTGCACCGAAAATGGAACATATTGCTCAAAACAAATTATTAAACTTTCTCAAAGATCATGTACAGATTTTACTAGATAAAAATACAAGTTCTCCTTATACCTTAAAAAAAGATGATCAAATCATTCTGCTGCAACCGGTAGGGGCGATGGGACAAACATGGGCATTTATTGCGATGGTAAGTGACCAAGAACCTCATGAATATCACTCTTTAATAATTGAATCAGCCTCACTTTCTATTTCACAAGAGTTATTAAGAGAACGTTACATGGAGGAACGAAAACTTCATACAGAAAATCTATGGGTAGATGATTTATTGAATGATCGAATTGAAGATGATTTGCAAATAAAGAAATTTGTTGGCCCGAATTACCAAAAATGGAATGAGATGAGCTGCCGTGTTTGTATAATTGAATTGGAAAGATCATCCGTTGGCGGTCTTGATTTTTCGAAGGATTCCTTAGATTTAGCAGGCTCACATCTTTCGCTAATCGTTCGTTCAGTTTTTAAACAACATGCTTTCTTGCCTTTTATTACGACAAAAGGAAATCGAATTGTTATATTGGTCCTGGATTTAATGGATAAAGCTAAAGAAAAAACACTAAGTAAAGAAAGGCTTCAATACGTACTGAGTTATATAAATAATTTGAGTTTGAAAAAAAAAGTGAGTGATTTTCAATTATATTTCGGGGTTGGACAAACATATGTTGGATTTAAAAATGCGCATCGAAGTCATGATGAAGCTGTAAAAGCATTATCGATTCGTTCCCAGTACAATAAAACATTTATTTTTTATGATGATCTTGGTTTTTTTCAACTACTTATTGATCTCAATGAAAAAAATATGCTTGAAAGCTTTGTTCATCATCATTTGGGACCATTGATTAAAGAAGATAAGGCGAAAGGTAGCGATCTGCTTCGCACAATGAAAGTTTACTTAGAAAACGGTGGTTTAAAAAAACAAACCGCTGATGCCCTTCACATAGTTCGACAATCACTTTATTATAGATTGGAAAAAATCGAAGAACTCCTTGGAAAAGAATTTATGTCTCCGGAAAATCGGTTAACAATTCAATTAGCTTTATATTCATACGCATTCTTATATCCAAATAGTTTTGATATTGGATCAATAGATTAGACACAAATCAAAATTTTTGAGCCTTTCGATTATTGCCGTTTTATTGGCACGATCAGCACATGTCTTACTAACATTTCAATACCGCAAACCGTAGAATGAATGTACATTAAAACTAGCGTTTGCATAACTTCCGAACTCAGATCTACCTTTGGTGATAACATTCGGTTTTTTGTTTTTCACCCATCATTTTAAAACTTGCTTCGGTAAAGCACCTGTCTAAGGATGCCTGGATGGATAACAAATATGACTAAATAAATTACACTTTTGTAATGTAAATTTTTATAATCTCTTTTAACTGTCCATAATGACTAATGCAGTATCGTTCGAACAAGGAAGATCAGGCCTGTTCCTTCCTACATACAGCACACGAATTGAGGATCCTCAGAGTTTCTGCGTACGCTAATCCGGTGATGCAGATACTTAGGCTGAAAGTGACGACTTTCGGCCTATTCGTGTGCAATAAAAAAGACCGCTACATTTGCGGCCAAATATCATAAACGGTTAAATTAAGAACTTTTGCAATGGCATACGCTTTATCTAAAGCCGGTACCGCACCATTCATATATGCATGTATTGCATTTCTACTTATACCGGATTTTTCAGATAGCCAAGTAACCGTGAACCCTCGTTCCTCTTTGATTTGTTCCAATCGACATTCCACGTTTACCACCTCACAAATGCATTCGTTCAGTGGCTTGTCGAATCCTTTGGTGAGGATTGTCGAAACATTTTTAGAATAACAATCGTAATATTTATTGATATTTGCCACTATATATAGTACTATAATTACAGAGGTGAGGTTGATGAGTCAGTTTGAAAAACTATTACAGAAAATCAAGAATAATCCGAAACAAGTTAGCTTTGAGGAACTCGAAAAGATTCTGCGTCGTTTAGGATTCGAAGTTCGTCAACCTCGCGGCGGTTCTAGTCATTATGTATTTCTAAAAGGACCAAAACAAATATCCATCCCAAAACACGGAAAGCATGTCAAAGTTATATATGTAGAACAAGTAATTGAGACATTGAAAGAAGAAGGAGTGATGTAAGATGACCGAAAAGAATCTTGATTATTACCTATCTCTTCCGTATACCATTACGCTGATCCCTGCACAAGAAGGTGGCTATGTGGTTAAGATCAACGAGCTGCCGGGTTGTCTTAGCCAAGGAGAAACTGTCGAAGAAGCGTTGTCCATGATTGAGGATGCCAAACGAGCTTGGATCGAGGTTGCTCTGGAGGTAGGAAACGATATACCTGAACCGGTTCGGGGTGAGGAAGAGTATTCGGGCAAATTTAACGTGCGTGTACCTAAGTCTCTTCACCGCCTGCTGGCCGAAAAAGCTAAAGAGGAAAAGGTCAGCCTGAACCAATATGTGAACTATCAATTGTCACGTAGCGTTGGTCATCTTACCAATAGAAACAAGGGTGTGTAATTAACTTCACCATGGCATGGTTTTTTGTCGAAACTTTTTTTAATTGTAAACTCCCATTTGGTACCAAAGTAAAATTTATCGGTGTTACAATATCAATAGCCATTGACACACCTTTGCCGTCTGCTGTGAGGTTGGCGGCTTTTTTATGCGAAAAAATATTTTGAAAAATGTATTGCATAAATCAGCGCCTTAAAAGCAAAGCTCCACAAACATAATAAAAGTGGTTATAAAGGTGTCATATGGAAGTACTGATACGTAAATAAAAGAACGATCTTTCGTATCGCCGATCTGATGAATCGAATTATAGGGGTGAAAAATTTCACCCCTAACGCAAAAATTTTTTATCTTAACTTGTACTTGTCCATTTTATATTTTAATAATTGTTTGGAAACACCCAACCGTCTGGCAGTCTCTCCTATTTTCCAGTTTGTCGTTTTTAATTCACTGATAATGATCTCTCTCTCAAATTCTTCAACAGTATCTCTTAAAGATTTTACTTTTATGTCTGCACTTCCATTTATTTCTGCGCTGTCACTCATTGAATTTTTACCAGAAATACGGATCCTTCGAGGTATATCATACAATGAGATTTGATTTGAACAAGCATTATTATAAGCTGTTTCAATAGCATTCCTGAGCTCTCTTATATTCCCCGGCCAGTCATATCCTTTAAAACACTCTAAAACCTCCTGTTGAACGCTATCAATAAATATGTTCATATTATTGTTGTAAAAATTTATAAAATATTCCACTAGTACTTCAATATCTTCTTTTCTCTCCGTCAAGTTTGGCAAGTCGATCTCTACAACTCCCAACCTAAAAAATAAATCCTCTCTTAATCTTTTCTCAGCAAGTAGAATGTCCGGATCTTCGTTGGTTGCCGATATCACCCTTATATCTACATTGATATTTTTCTTGCCGCCTATTCGCCTAACTGTCTTTTCTTCAATCGCTTTCAGAAGCTTTACTTGAAGATTGATATCTAAAGAGTTTACTTCATCTAAGAACAATGTGCCACCTTCCGCTTGTTCAAATAGGCCAGGCATTTCTTCCGATCCTGTAAAGCTCCCTTTCGCCGTTCCAAACAAGATACTTTCCAATAAGCTTACAGGTACAGCGCCACAGTTCAGAGAAATAAACGGTTTTTCATACCTATCACTTAAATTATGTATGGCCTGTGCGACAACTTCTTTTCCCGTACCTGTTCTGCCATATATTAATACTGTAGAGTTTGTCCTTGCTATTTTTTCAATTTTATTTTTAATGGCTTTCATCCTTGAATTGACGGTTATTATGTTATCAATCGTATAGATTGTATTGTTTTTTCTGTAAATTTTATGGCCTGCAAATTTATCCAATGATCGAATATTGTCTTTCCTAAAGTAGTGTTTTGAAAATTCTATCGCCCCAATTATTGTATCCTCTTTTTTGATCGGGTACGTGGAATTTTTGCTTACAAAGGTGTTCCCTTTTTTGGTTATCAGTTCCTGTCTAACATTGCAAATTGCTACCCCATTTTTTAATACGTTCATCACTGTACTATTCTCATTCGTAAGGTCTCTATAAAATGAGGTTACATGTTGTCCTATAAACTCTTCAGGCCTTGTGCCAAGTTCTTTAAGAACATTTAAATCAGCCATATCATAAAAAACGATGACTCCATGTCCATCTGTTACCAAGATATTGTCATAGGCGGACAAGTCCTCAAAATTCCCCAGCGCCATGTTCAACATTTCACCATCCTATCCAAAGTCAGCATAACATACTAAACATGAAACCGGAAACCAAAAGCAAAGCTGCGGAAGCCAAAATCATACAAATTTTATATAAAAAATGTTAGGAAGTGTGAATGTTTCGATAAACTGAATCTTTATATACGAAAATATATATGCAGCGATTCGGGTAGAGACTTTTCGATTCCGAGCAGTTGCTAAAATATTTTGCACAGCAGCTACCATCTTTTGTTTCAGTTTATCGTTGACTTCTTCTTCGATCCAATACCATCCCTGGTTGTTTTGTACCCATTCGAAGTAGGATACTGTCACTCCTCCGGCATTTGCCAAAACATCCGGAATAATCAGCACTCCGCGTTGTGTTAAAATTTTATCTGCCTCAGGAGTTGTGGGACCGTTCGCCGCTTCCACGATAATCGATGCCTGTATATCATGTGCGTTTGCTTCTGTAATTTGATTTTCCAAGGCTGCCGGAATTAAGAGATCACATGGTTTCACCAGCAGTTCTTCATTTGTTATAACGTTTTTGAAAATCGGTGTGACCATGCCAAAGGAATCTTTTTTGTCGATCAAATCAGGAATTTGCAGCCCCTCTTCATCGTAAATTGCACCTCCTGCATCGCTGATTCAAACAATTTTGGCGCCCATTTGATGTAAGATTAAAGCCACATTGCTACCCACATTTCCGAATCCTTGTACAATTACACATAACCCTTCGATTGACTGGTTTCTGGTTTTTGCCGCTTCACGGGCTGCAACACAGACACCAAGCGCGGTAGCTTTTTCGCGTCCTGCTGATCCCCCTAAGATAAGTGGCTTGCCAGTAATAAAGTTAGGAGAATCATATTCCCGGATCCGGCTATACTCGTCGTACATCCATGCCATAATCTGGGCATTTGTATATACATCCGGCGCAGGAATATACTTTGCCGGCCCGACAACCTGGCTGATTGCACGCACATATCCGCGAGCTAAAGCTTCTTGTTCCCGAAACGACATTTGACGTGGGTCACAAACAATTCCACCTTTTGCACCGCCATAGGGCAATTCGAAGATTCCGCATTTAATGCTCATCCAAATGGATAATGCTTTCACTTCTTCTAACGAAACGTTTGGATGGAATCGAATCCCACCTTTTGTTGGCCCTACGGAATCATTGTGTTGTGCACGAAAACCGGTAAACACTTCAACATGACCATCATCCATATGAACAGGAATTCGTACCGTAATGACTCGAACTGGTTCTTTTAAGAGTTCGTATACTTCTTTTACGTAACCTAATTTTGTTAGTGCATCAAAAACCACTTGCTGAGTATTTCCAAGAACGTCATCTGTTACAGGTGGAGCAGCCGCTCCAATTGAGAGACGTTTGTTAGCTTTATCCATCTAATTTTTCCCCAACGACAAAACACCTCTTGGTTCAAGACCGAATGAACGGGCCTCAATATGTTTTAACTTCTTAGAAATATTTAACACTATATTGCACACGCAATTTTCATGCCAACTTTAAATAAATGAATCATCTTTATCGTTTCATGCATTCAAATTATAAGCGCAATATTTTTTTGCGCTTATTGTTGTTTTTTTGCATAATGCAAATTTTTTTGCAATCTTTTTGTTCGAATTAATCTAATAATATCTACCAAATTGTATGCTGAAAAAGCTTAAACCGGTAAGAAATCCCATTATAAAACGGAAGAAAACACTATATTGGAAATATAGAAATAAATGTAAATTAAACAGTGCATGTATAGGATGCGGAATACAAAAAGAGACCCCGTTCAAATCAGGATCTCTTTTCACTATCCACATCTACAATTGGCCGTTCAGTTGTTGATCCGTGTAGGATCGGGAGTTGACACAGTCCTAGTCTGTACCCCGCTTCCCGCAAACAAGGTGAGAATGAAGGACAACAAACTTGATACGCCAAGAGTTACGATGCCCGATTTGACAAACCCTATTGGCAAGAAAGCCGCAAACACCGGGCCTCCCAGCATTGCGCCTATATTAAATAAAAAGAAAAGCCATCCAGTAACGATTCCGGTAAGTTGTTCCTTGACGGAATCCTGGCCAAGTGCTGCTGCCAAGCCTACAAAACCATTCCCTGCCCCAAATACGAATGTAAAAATGCTAAGAGCTGTCAGATCCCGACCCACACTGAACATTCCCACTCCACTGATAAGAAGCAACAAGGATGCCAAGCGAACCACATGCTTTCTCCCGATCTTGTCAGCCAGCATTCCTATTGGAAACGTACTGATCAGCGCTCCCAATCCATACATGGATGATATTGCAGCTGCCTGAATTGGATGGATAGACTGTACTTTTAGAAGATATTGGCTATAAAACCCTAAATACCCAAATAAAGAAATTCCATAAAGTAAGATGGCAACTGACAAAATACAAACATTTTTGTTCAAAATTCCCTTCATTCCAATCCTGTGTTTCTCTACTTTCTTATATGTTTTGGGAACAATCAAATAAAAAGC
The DNA here is from genome assembly GCF_022818495.1 of Fodinisporobacter ferrooxydans. Classification (GTDB taxonomy): domain Bacteria; phylum Bacillota; class Bacilli; order Tumebacillales; family MYW30-H2; genus Fodinisporobacter; species Fodinisporobacter ferrooxydans. The sequence continues at coordinate 262,516 of NZ_CP089291.1, forward strand.
AACAAGCGAGAGGACTGCCAAAATCCCTGAAATCACAAACGGAACCTGAATGTGGGGTAAGAATGGCGAAATAATATAGGGAGCAAAAAATATACCTGCACCATAAATGACACCAAATACGGATATCGATCTGCTTCGCGTCTTCGGAAAAATATCCCCTAAAAAGGCTATGATTGCAGGTTGAAACATTCCTATGCCAATTCCAACCAGAAGCCGAGCGATGATTAAAGTGGCTAAACTGCGTGCCAACCCACTCACCAAAGTAAACACAGCGAAAATTGTCACGGAAATAAGAATTGTGTATTTCACCGAAAATTTATCAAACAAAATACCCCCTATCATACTGAACAAGGCCATTCCTACCGCGTATCCAGTGGCTAAAACACCGAGCATCGCAGGTGCTGCTTGAATATTCTGTACAACATATGGAGCGGCAAACTGAAACAAACTTCCATCAAATCCCTCTAGGAAACCAGGGATAACGGAAACCATGACAATCAGAACAAAATACGCTTTGCTTCTACCTGCAATCGAACGTATTGTCTCATCATTTCTGAGACCAAGCGGCTTTGCCATATTAACTCTTCCAATAGCATCGGTTTGAAGTGCTCCAGCGATTTTGAGCACTTGTTTCATCATCTTAAACACAATTCTGCGAAAATTTACAGAAAACTGGAAAATTGTGCAATTACGATAAAAACTTCAATGCAGCGTTTACAAAGATTTTCACACCGTATTCCAATGCATCTTCATCAATGGTGAAACGAGGATGATGGTGTGGATAAACGATTCCTTTTTCCTGATTCCCTGCACCGATTACAAAATAGCATCCCGGTGCCTTTCGTAAAAACGCTGAAAAATCCTCGGCCCCCATTTTGGGTTTTTGCAGGTCAATCGCATCGTCACCGTATACTTCGAGAACTGTTTCTTCAATGACACGGGTCACCTCATCGTTGTTAATAACCGGAAAATACCCGTATTCATAGCGAAACTTATAAGTTGCTCCATGCGCTTCCGTAATCCCTTTCACGACCCGTTCCATATGAACCGGCACGGATTTACGGAATTTCTCGTCAAAACTCCGAACCGTGCCAGCCATCTCTACGGTGTCGGCAATCACATTTGGTGCTTCTCCTCCTGTAAACTTTCCGACTGAAATTACGAGGTTATCCAGCGGATCTGTATAACGGGAAACAATATGCTGAAGATTCGTGACCACTTGTGCGCCAATCGCAATGCTGTCGATCGTTTGATGAGGTGCAGATCCATGACCGCCTTTCCCTTTGATCGAAATCCAAAAGCCGTCCGGAGCCGCCATCATGGGACCATATACAATTCCTACTTTTCCAATTTCAAAATCTGATATCAGATGAGCACCGATGACAACATCAACCCCCTCCATCACACCGGCATCTACCATTTCCTGCGCCCCACCCGGAAAATACTCCTCTGCATGCTGAAACAAAAAGCGTATTTCCCCCTTGATTCGTTCCTTCAATCCCGTAAGAATCTTTGCAGTCCCTAGAAGCATGGCCGTATGTCCATCATGTCCACATGCATGCATGACACCAGGAGTCCGAGAAACAAAAGCAAACGTATTCTCTTCATTGATCGGCAGCGCATCCATATCCGCGCGGATCGCCAGTGTTTTCCCCGGGTGTGCGCCAATCAAGCGTGCCATTACACTATATTTTGTTGGACGTGTCACCTCAAGATTCCCAAAGGACAAAAGCGTTTCGTATACAAACTGTGATGTCTTCTCTTCATGAAAAGACAGTTCGGGATTTTGATGGAGATGACGCCGCCAATCAATGACTTCTTTCTTTATACGCTCTATCACATCATCGAATGTTGTTGATGACATATTCAGACCTCCCAAAGAAATAAGTTGCCACTTTCTAGTGAAATAGAAAGAAACATTCAATTGATTTTCAAATGATTAACCTGGAAACGAAAAACTGGCTATTCATTGCGACTTTTCTGATAGACCAAGTTACCGCCGATATAGGTTTCTTCCACTTGAACCTCGTCAATTTGCTCCGGACTAACCTTTAGAATATCCTGGTCTAGCACCGTGAAGTCCGCATAGTACCCTGGTTTAAGCTGCCCCACATCAGGAATTCCCGTAATTTGCTGGGCAACCCGGGTATAAAGCATGATCGCGGTAGACAAATCTACTCGCTGTTCCTGACCTGTATCTGTCCCATCATGCGCCATGCGTGTGACAGCAGACTTAAGTCCGACAAACGGATTCACCGGATCGGCCCATGCAGTCCCCGGTGCATCCGAAGAAAAAGCGATCTTTACTCCAGCCTGCAACAGAGATTGAAAGGGATAAGAACGTTTCGTCCGATCTCTACCTAAGTTATTCAAATAGCTCTCAATTTCCGCATATAAGAAGATCGGTTGAGTTACGATTCCGATCCCCGTTTCGGCCAAGCGGCGGATTGCTTCATTTGTAGGCAATGCAGCATGCTCGATCCGAATCGATGGAGCGTCCGAAAGCCAGCTTTTTCTTCCGTAAAACGTATCGACAATCAAATCAATTGCTTGTTCACCCATTGCATGCACGACTAATTGGACCTCGTGCTGTTCGGCAAACTCGGCTGCCTCCAACAACTCCTGCTTGGATGTCGTGGAAATTCCATAATTTTCGCTTTCCCCTAAAAACGGCAGATTGACCCAAGCGGTTCGTCCGGACACACTGCCATCTGCGAACAGCTTTACACCCCCAACGTGAATGGGATTTTCAGCATGTTTTTTGGCAACGCTTAATACGGGCTGCTTCTTTATATCCTCCCATAAATAGTAAAGAACACTTCGCTGCCGGAGTCCTTTTTCACGGGCTGCTTCATATATAGTAAAATAATCGATGGGCTCCATTCTTGCCATAAGATCGGTTATCGCTGTGATGCCATGTGCCAGAAGTTTTGGACTTAGCTCAGCCAGAGCGGCAGCGTTATCTTCAAGTGTTCTGGTTGGCATGACCGTAAATACTAAGTCCTTTGCATTTTCTCGTAAGGTGCCCGTTAACTCACCGTTTGCGTCTTTATCAATTTGCCCGCCTGACGGATTTGGCGTGTCTTTTTCTATCCCGGCCATTTTTAGTGCCAGACTATTCACAACAGCGATATGTCCACATGTACGTGTCACAATAACGGGAACATCGCTAGCGGCTTGATCCAAATCCCAACGTGTAGGAGCTCGTCCTTCTAACAACTTCCCTTCATCGTACCCCCAACCCTGGATCCAGGCATCCGGGCCTTGAAATTCTCGCCGTTTTCGTATTTGTTCAAGCAAACCCGCAATGGAACTGACGATTGGAGGGGAACACGCAATGTGCTTTGCTGCATCTGCCAGATACAATGGATGCAAATGAGCATCGATGAATCCCGGAAGCACGCGGCGACCATGAAGATCTATACAATTCCCCTCCATCCCTTCAAGATCTGCTTGCTCTCCAATCCACACGATCCGTCCATCGCGTACCACCATGGCATTTGCATACGGTTGCTCAGGATTGGACGTAAAAATCCGCCCATTAAAAAAAGTATACTGTCCCACTTTATTCATACGTATCGGTTTCCTCCCACTATTCTTTGACACATCAATGGTCTGAGTTTATTTCATCTACCATTCTCTCTGAATTCCACCTTTATGAAATTGCTTTCATTCATTTCTATTATTGTCTCTATTTCGCGTACCAACCCCATGATTTTGAATGTATATTTTTGAGCATTTGATTAAGCAAGATACGTGCCAATTTGTAATATTACGTTTATTTTTACCACTTTACTTATGCCCTGCATAATCAAATAGTTGAATGCTCAATCGATTTGAAACGTGTTTCATTTAAATGAGATTTTTTTATTTTTCTAATATATAAACTGACTTGAGTACATAATTTGACTTCAATCACTCTAATTGGGGGTAAAAAATTTCACCCTGATTGTGAAAATTTTTTTACCTTTTTTTAAAAAAACCGTTTGTGTTATTGAAAATCGGCACAGCAAACGCTTACATATTCGCTATAACAAGATCGAAACAGCTTTATTTGAAGATTTGTAACCATATTTGTATACATTAGAAACATCTCATTATAAGTTCGTGTTCACAAATTGGCGAAGTACAACACAAGAAGTGCGAAATTGAAGCACGAAAAATCCGACAGAGTGTACGTGTTTGATACATGAGTAAGGAGCTTTTGGGGATTCGGCAAAGCAATCCGCCGTATAGTTTTGACTACTTTTTGAACATCCTCTGTAAACAAACAAAAAAAGTAAGCTTGAAGTGCCTACTTTCTTCCATTCTTCCGGTATGTTTTGGGTGTGGCAGCGAACGTTTCATTAAATAATTTGCTGAAATATTGCGAATTATTAAATCCTACCATTAATGCAATTTCAGTGATGTGAAGATTCGAATTTTTAAGTAAATGGCATGCTTCTTCCAATCGTTTTGACGTAATGGCTTCATTTATGATAGTTCCTGTTTCTTTCTTAAAGGTACGCATTAGATGCACACGTGTGACAAAAAATTCATCGGCAATTTGGCTGATATCGATTGGATTCATGAAATTCACGGATATATAATGTAACACCTTGACGGATAACGATTCATTTAAATACACATCAGGAAATACGATGCGTAACACGACAGTGATCGTGAAAAACCCATTTAAGGTGAATCCAACCGATCCAGATCAGGTAACAGTAGATTTGGCTGTACCAGCCCAGTATATTGATGGTCAAATTTATGTTCCGATTCGGTCTATTATTGATGCGGCTAACAATCTTTACGGTTTTGGTACTGTATTTAAGTGGTTCCCTATTCAGCAAGAATTAAACTTCGATTATGGTGTTAATTACGATTTCCAAACTGGAAAAGACACATACACTTGGTATACTCAGACGTCAAAATTGCCTGGGGAAATACGTATATACCATGGAGAATTAATGGTTCCGGTTTACGATACTACCCAACCGCAATATCGGTACGTTGGATGGTCTTCCACTTGGGATGCACAAAACAGGGTACTTACTCTAAATATTGGATACCCGGAAACACCCATGGCATGATCATCTATTACTAAAAATCAACATTAAAGACTAATCTATTTCGGCGACAATTATTTGTCGCCTTTTTTTATTTTTGGGGATTTTATCGACAATAACGGTGACGAGCCTTTATAACGCCCGTCATTTCTAGTAGTATACCGAAAATCGGTGTTAATACAACTTTGATCGAGTTTGAACATGGTTTATTGGCTATCAACTGCATCAAACGAATGTTTCTAAACAGTCTCATTATGATGGTGTAACCGTCAAGTACTTTTGAGCAGGCCACCTTTCTTTGTTCCCCACACCGCTTCCCCCTGAAGCTAGAATTACCAGTTCAATGATAGCGTAATAGGAAGAGTATGGGGAATTTTGTTCATTCTTATTTTGGGAATCTGTTGATTCTAGTTTACCGGTCACAGATAGTTATTGATACATTAATATTAGTTCGAACTGCTGCTAAAATCGTCCTCTTTATCCAGTAACTTAACAATATTCTTTTATTCAGACGCTAATTATAATAATGTGTGAGGAAAGGTAGGATGATGAAGTTGAAGAAATGGAAATTACTTTTTTTCCTATATCTCTTGTCAACATTAGTGGTTTTACTGAATTTATTGTCTCACTTTTCAATTAGCGGAACCATAGGACTTGTGTCTGGCGTAATTGGGTTACTTGGAGTGTATGGATTTTGTTGGAATAAACCGCTCTTTAGCAGAACCTTTTGGAGAAATTTCTTTGCCATTTTTACACTGGTAGGCTTAGGAAGTATTTACGTTGACATTGTTCACCTCCATCAAACATACGTTTCTAAGCCACATCCTGTATTTATAGGTAGCATTATAGGTGTGTTAGCGGGACTAATCATGTGATACTTCGTTTTACATGCGTTATATCTTTATGCTTTTAGGAAGGATGCTATATGGGCGAAATAAGGAACATTGGCGGCAACTCGTTTGTCGTTTTTTTTTTTGCGGATGCCGACTGTCAATAAGCGAAAGGTACACTTTATATCCACCATACGCTTAATTTTTGGTAAACGAGGTTAGGACAATATTGTCGTGACGATATTTTTGTCTGGTCACTATCGGGGCAATCTTCTAAACTGGGACAAACGTTGAGGACTTTTTATGCAACATCATATGTGTTTCTGGTCGAACCCAGCTAGAGTATCGCAGAAAAATCCACCAAAACGTAACTCGGCAGCGATCAAAACCCGAACGTTCCAGATCAAATGGTCATCCGTGTCCGTTAGGTCAAAAATGTCTCATTCCTATTATATATCTTTATCTTTTTATCTTTTAAAAGAATATATAACGTAAGTACTTTCTAGGACATTGGAGGGATTCGACCAGAACATTATTTACGTTCAATACGATTAAATAGTTGCGTCACCGACCCGTAGCCGCCACTTTGCAAGAGCAACCCCATGTTTATTTCGCTATACGCCTAGTGGCATGTACAGATAGAAATGAAATCTCGATACCTCAACGTTACCAGTTACAACCAATGCCCCCTATATTGCACACAAGTATTTTCGTTCAAAATGGTAAATTATCCAAAAATTTTTTTGCGGTTCTGGAAACTTCGGAGGGCGTAACTGGACAATACGAACATAGCCGTACTTTAAATGTCCAATCGTTAGACGCTATTTTTATGTGCATTCACTAGTCGTCACCAGACGACCCCATGACTCCCACGTTTACAGAGAGCAAATCGTTCAATTTTGAAAACCCACCAAAAGTTTTACGACAGATTTCAAAAATTCGTTATCAGATAATTCTACTGTTACTCAAGTTATAACCACAACGAACTACATATCCCTATATCCTGTCATGGTATATTTTTTGCATTGAAAGTTGATTTCGAATTTTGGCATGATGTGTGTAATGGACTTTAGCGTCTGGGTAATTAGTAAAGCAAAATTACATTAGGTAGGTGAATTGTTTGAAATTAAGTTTGTTACGTAGCAAAGCCCGAAGTATATTAAAAGGAAAGTGGTTTTCGTTTGTTGGTTATACTATTTTACTGCTAATTCTTAATACGACTGTGCCCAAGCTTTTAGAAAAATTGTATCTTTATAAGGGTAATTTGGGAATGGATACTGTACTTTCCTTTCTTTATGAAGTCTTAGTTATCGGTGCTTTAACTTTAGGCAGTAATTCTTTATATTTAAAAATTACCAAGGATGAAAAAGCTTCGGTTAGAACTATTTTCTCATTTTTTTCAAATTTCAACAGTTATAAGAAAGCAATTATTTATAATTTGCTAATGGGTCTTTACTTCATCCTATGGTCACTACTTTTGATTATCCCAGGCATTATTAAAAGTTTTTCCTATGCGATGTCTTCTTATATCCTTATTGAAGAGCCTCATTTAACAGCGAACCAAGCGATTACAAAAAGCCGTCAAATGATGGACGGTTATAAATGGAAGCTATTCTGCCTATACCTTTCCTTCGCAGGATGGTTTATCTTATCAATTCTAACAGTTGGAATTGGATTCCTGTGGCTTATTCCTTATTATCAGACAAGTATCGCCTGTTTCTATAATGATATTAAAGATAAATACAAAGTAACAGAGCCTAATAGTTCAGATGAATTATAAATAGATCAATCAAGTAGGGGAGAGTGACTAACTCCCTTACCCGGTTGAGAAAGAGTAGGTAGAGGCAAAATGATTGGTGGATGATGTCTAATTACATTTAATGGAATATTTGAATTAACCGAAGCACCGAATGAAGTGTTATGAAAAAGCCGCCTAAAAACAAGAACACAGATAAAGTCGAAAGTAAATGCAAAATAAACAAACTTGGGATGTCTGATATCATATTTAGAAAAAATATTGCAATATTCGATAAGACAGACTTTACACGACAATACCTTCCACGAAACTCCCGATAATCCAACGCCATTAAAAACACTGCTAAAGCCATCAAAAAAATACCAACAAAAAAACCGATTACTGTATTAAGCAAAATTTTTTACTCCATTTCATTTCCACAGTTTTCAAAGCGGTTATTTCGGCTGATGTGTGAATGATTTTTTCGCCAGCGACATCGTAAACACCTTTGCTCCATTATTGTTGCACGACTTACCGAAAAAGACGGCAGCCATTTTAAGCTACCGTTCTAGTTAAATTACTTCTGTCTACGTCGTTTGGCTATTGTATCAAATACAAAATTTACCGCAGCCGCAATAAAAAAGAATATAATACTTTTATCAAAGTCGTCAGGGAAATAAGTCCAAATTGCATAACCTGCTGAAAAGATGATTGACGCTATGACTGATCCGATTTTACTTCTACTGCTTCGCAAACTGTACAATGCCAAAGTCAACATGTAGGTAATAAATATCAGTGTCTTAACATAATATCCATTCCAATTGATTGGAACGAAATACGCAATAAAGCCAAAAACAATAGCAAAGAGGATAAAAGTAAGTAACCCTGATAATTTCCCCTGTTTTCTTAAAAAGAAAATATTCCAAGTTAGAAATATCAATAAGAAAAGCGTTAGGATGAATGTATTGACTGCCACGTTTATTCCCCTTTTGCCTCGTATTCACCTCATTTTTAATGAAGATTGACCGAAAATCAATGTGCAATATTTAGCTGAACGTATGTGATAAGTAACTGCACGTGAAATTCGTAATTCTATACTTTTGTTCGTTACAGTAACAAATTGAACACATAAAATTTGAATGAAAGAATATATGCAAAACCATACATAAATGACCGCCAACGTTTTTCTGCAAATTGAAACTCTGAGCCTTCCTATGTCCATACAGCCGAAACAATGATTCCTAGTATATCGATTCAAAAATCCACTTAATATTTTTATATTTTGGTATAATAAGATCATCGAAAGATGATCGGAGAGATACCCATGGCACGTTCCAAGAAAGCAGCACTCTTGTTAAGTGAAGAAGATAAACAATACCTTCAAAAAATCTGTAATTCTCGAACCGAACAGGTGCGCCGTGTGGAGCGTGCAACGATTCTTCTTCACTATGCCGATGGGATGAGTTCGCCTCAGATTGCCAAACGGATGGGAATTAGCGTACCTAACACAGATACATGCATTAAGAAAGCACTCCTATTCGGTGTGAGACAAGCATTGGAAGATTTTAAACGTTCCGGTCGTCCGGTGGAATTAACACCGGAAGCCCGAGCGTGGATTGTGTCTCTCGCTTGTCAAAAACCTAAGGAACTGGGGTACTCATATGAATTGTGGACCATGAGCCTGCTTGCCCAACACGTTCGCCAACATGCAATGGCAGAAGGTCATCCCAGCGCAGCGCGAATGGCGAAAGGAACCGTTTCGCGCATCCTTTCGTCTCATGACCTGAAACCGCATAAAGTGTCGTATTACGTAGAGCGCAGAGATCCTGATTTCGATACCAAACGTGCGCAGGTGCTGCATGTCTATCAACAGGTCGAATGGAAGATCGAAAATGACAACTTTCAAATGTCCTGTGATGTTGTTGTCTCATACGATGAAAAACCTGGGATCCAAGCCATCGGGACAACTTCGCTTGACTTGCCGCCGGTTCCCGGTGAGCATCCGACGATTTCCCGAGATTATGAGTATGTGCGCCATGGTACAGTGACGCTCATGGCGGCTATCGATCTTGTTAGCGGCGAAGTACTCGGATCGGTTGTGGATCGCCATCGCAGTCGGGAATTTGTTGACTTTCTAAAAATGCTTGATACCCATTATGAACCAGACTTACGAATTCAAGTTGTTTTAGATAATCATTCCGCCCATACATCCAAGGAGACAAGAGCGTACTTAGATACGGTTCCCAATCGCTTCGAGTTCGTGTTCACTCCCAAGCATGGTTCTTGGCTCAACGTGATTGAAACTTTCTTTTCCAAAATGTCGCGCTCTTTCCTTCGCGGAATTCGGGTTGCGTCCAAGGAAGAATTAAAAGAACGGATTGAACTCTACTTGAAAGAAATCAATGCCAATCCGATTCCGTTTCGTTGGAAATATGGCATGGAATCTGCCGCAAAGTAGCATGTTCAATTTAAAGCTTATTTTTGAATCGATCTACTAGTTTACTTTAAAAATTTCTGCGGCGTTTTCAAAACTTCAGCGTATTTTTTATCTTCAACGTACTATAACTCCAATAACGTCCACCAATTATTTTTACCATCTACGTTACAAATCGCCTGTTCAAATCGGATAAAAGGGTGATTAGACCACTAGCAACATCCAGCTATGAATCTTCTTGACCCTGGTTCATGTGATGACATTCGTCGACCAAAACAGCGATTCGTACTAAAGTGATACTGTAGGAAGTTATATCCATGTATCGAATTGGCGACAAACGACCAATCCGTGTACTTACTGATACTACTGTTACAAATGGAGAAAAACGTCAATGACGGACACGCAAACACGAATGACAGTTTGTATCCCGTATGCAATCGCTATGGTCTGTCTGGTTGACATTATGGGTAAACGTAGGGGGACGTATGGAACGACTAAAAGGGCTTCGCCCGGCAATTTTGCTTCGCAATCTTGCCCCATAATGACCAAGCCATTTTCCATTTCACCAGAAACAAACAGAATCAGAAAAGGTACTTCCCTGAATAGGTGTTTGCCTGTCCCAGACAGGTGAACATCCCCGAACGGAGTGAGGGCATCATTTAATCTTTTTAACATTTGCCCCAAAACGTAACGAACGTCCTAAATGTCCTAATAGTCTACTACATTTCCAGAAACAAAAATACTATCCCGTATAAATAAGAGACGTACACGGGCACAATGCCGAAACCACTTGGTACGACTGGGTTTGTGGCACTTTTCGATAAAATAATAGGTTCATCTACGTGAGGGTTAACACTCATTTACGTGAAGGTGTTTTTCAATAATGCGAATAACCTGCGGAGGGGAAATACATGGGAGTTGTTCTTGATGAACGTTCTGGACAGTGGTTTGACGATGAAACAGGAGAAATTATCAACGTGCTAGCAGCTCGAAACGGGAGTCTTGAAAATAATACTGACAAACCTGTGCTAGCTGTGGTAGAAGTACCTGCAAATGGCAAAGTTAAGGCAACCAAAAAAGGAAACAAGCTCCAGAAAATTAAGAATGAACCATCATTTACAATGGTATTCAGTTATCCCGATATACTGGAATATCTTTTGACGGGACAACTAACAGTGAATGAGAGGGCGTTTTTATTCACACTTCTGTTTTTCACAGAATACGGAAAAACTCAGATTATGGTTCCTGATGCCAATGGGAAACCGGAACGACTCATGATGTCTCGTGCAGGACAAATCATGGGATGGAAGCACAGCCAAACTACAAAAACAGTAGTTGAAAGTTTAGAGAAAAAGAGACTCCTGAAAGTTGAGCAGATTGGGAAGACGAAATATATCGAATTGAATCCAAGAATTTTCTTCAAAGGAAGTACAAGCCTTCGCAATAAACAGATTAAATTTTATGAAAGTGAAAGTATTTGACCAGAATCATAAATTACTGTTTAACAATCCAGAACACAATTTTTCCTACCTCATTTAGCGTTACAAATGCTCATTTAAAAACAGATATAGGGGTGCAAGGTCAATCCGAACATGAAAATAAATCAACCAATAGGGGGAATCATAATGATCGCAATCAATAATTATTTCTTAGCAGAAGGAACGGAAGCACGTCAAATAAATGATGGACAGCAGCCAAAACGTTCTAGAATACAATACATCAATTTAAAAGATGGTCAATTTGTTTGTGGATATATACTGACAACTGATTTCAAAATGTATATTTGCCATGACGATTATTCTAAGAAAATTAAGCAACACATTTGCAAGAATCCTAAGGACAGACCAGACATGAACTGTTTGTCTTGTATACACAATGTGAAACGTGAAAAAAGGACAATTGTTCCATTCTTCAACGTTGATACACAACAGGTTGAAATTCTTGCTGCTAAAACCAATATCATGAGAATTATTTACGCCTTTATTGATGAATATGACGATGAAGCTATGACGACTCCAGTCGTCCTTAGCCGTTCTGGTACTGCTAAAGATACTCGATATACAATCATGCCTGCCCGTGTAAAACCTGCTGAACAATTATTGTTTGAAAAACCGATGGATATTATGTTAGATAATAAATTTTATCAAAATATATTGGTTATTCCTGAGGATGACTACATTCGTAAGTTACTCGGAATCCAATAATCTTACAATAAAGCCCCCTTATCTTGGGGGCATACATATTCATCGCAATATTTTCCGTTCTTTATTAAGTTTCCCAGAAATCTGATTTAGCGGCGAAAACTGTTGGTGTTGCTTCATCAGTGAATTTTTTGACAAATGTGTATAACGCAAAACCATTCGTAAATCACTGTGTCCCAACATCATTTGCAAGTGCCGCAAATCGCCGCCAGCCTTCAGAAACATCGTTGCAGCCGTATGACGAAAGAGATGCGGATGTACTCTGGCTTGAATATCTGCACTTTAAGCATATTCTTTCAGCCGATGCCGAAAATGATTTTGATTTAATTGTTCTCCGTAATTTGTCAAGAATATATAGTCGGTGTCAAACTCCTCGGTTTCCTTTACCAATTCCCTAAGTAGACCCACTGTCTTCTTTTGTAAAGGAACCGATCTTGAACGTCTGTTTTTTGCTACCTCACCACGAACTGTAACCATACCAGATTCAAAATCAATATCCGATTTCTTTAACGATAATGCTTCGTTAATCCGTAAAAATGTATCCAAGAGCAAGTTCATTAACACGTAATCCCGAAACCCAGAATAACGCCTTTGATTTGGCGAAGCCAGCAAACGTTTGAGTTCGTCAACTGTAAGAATGATTATTTCATTTTCTGGTTCCTCGACATTTTTTATTCCTTCCATTGGATCAGTGCCAATTAACCCTTCCATTTTCAAGAAACGAAAAAAAGTCCGTAACGTCTTAAGGCGTGTATTGATCGTCACTGGAGACAATCCAACACGCTTTTCGGAATCTGGCTTATCCTTGTTACCTTCAAATCGTATCTTTTCCTGAAGCATCCAAACGATATAGTTTCGGATAATGCTTGTATTTATGTTGCGAACATCCCGACCGATTCCCATTAGATCAAGGTATTCGACTAAAAATCCATAATTTAAACGATACTGTTCAAGTGTATTTTTTGCTCTGCCTTCCGCAATCTTTGCATGATAATAACGTTCGAATAACGTATCCAAATTATACTCATATATTTTATTCTCGTTTACTCTTTCACTTTTGATACGTTGCCCTGATCGTCTATCCATAATGAAAAACGCTCCTTTATCCGATTTTTATCTCGAATATCGAAGCGTTTAGGCTTTCTTTGGCGGCGCAGAAAGGTACTGTACCTTGTACGAATGGGAAGCTGTACCCTGTTCGCTTTCTATCGTACTGTCCACGTTCAGTCTACGTCCCGAAAACGTTGATATTATGCGGTTTTTACGTTCTGGTCGGAATGACAGGATTTGAACCTGCGACCTCTACCTCCCCAAGGTACTGGGGGCAATGTTTTTTAATACTGAATAATCCTGAAAACGTTGCTATATCAAGTGTTTGCGATGTTCTTAGTATGTTCTATTATGATACTTTATTTTAAAAAATGTTGAAATTTGCCCCCAAAATGCCCCCAACATTCTAAGCATGACCATATAAAGTGCGGTTGCATCTATTTAACTTCACACCCCCAAATACCGAGCCGAACTATCTGTTGGCCTAGCGTGCAAATAACGTCCAGTAGTAGCAACACTTGCATGACCCAGCGTGGATTGAACCAAGTGAATCGGTGCTCCACGATCAAGCGAATGAGAAGCGTGTGCGTGTCGTAACCAATGAGCGCTTACGTTATCGCCTAATCCTGCGCGTTTGGCAGCTGCTTTGACAATTCGATGCACTTGAGAAGGGCTAAGTTGGCCTTCCTTCTTCCGGCTCACAAAGATTGGATCATCGAGTTCAGCTTCTTCACGCAATTTCACAAGTTCCTTTCAGGTATCGGCAGATAATAAGATTGTCCGAGTCTTTGCCCCTTTACCAAACACCGTAATCTGTCCTGCATCGTCCCGTTCCTGAACGTCCCGCTATTTTAGTCCGCATATTTCAGATACACGAAGTCCACCAGCATACAGTAATAACAACAGGATAGAATTTCGCGTATTCGTTTCAAGCGCCAGCATTCGGTGTACTTCTTTTTGCGACAGAATCCGTTCCGCTAATGTATTCTTTTGCGCTGGCAGTTTGATCGGTGCTGCTACGTTCACTGACAGAACCCCAATCTCCTTATGAGCGAATGCGAACAGGGACTTTACAGAGGATAGGATTCTCGCTTGCGTTGCCGGGGCTAATTCTACTAAACTATCTGCGAACATTTGCATGTCTAGGATGGTGACTGTATCAAGTGATTTATTTACGAATTTGAAAAAACGTTTTGCATCGGCTTTGTACGAACGCTTTGTATGTTTGCTGCGTCCATGCAACCAGAGTTGAATGATTCGTTCGTCTGGCGATTGATGGACAACCTCTATTTTGTGTGCAGTTGAAACTGTGATTTCATTGGATAATCTAATCACTCCAATGCAAGATAATGTTTCTTCTCTTGCATCCTCTTTGAGGAGATCCAAAACTATCTGTGCTTTGAATGCTGCAGTGTAATGTTTTCTCATACGCCTATTATAGCTTATATGACCCCTTTCAAACTGTTCGATTTCTTGGATCCACTATAGCCAGTACCTATGGAAAGTCAAAGAAAATGCAATGAGAATCTTGCAGGAAAACTATCATTTAACTTTCCATAGTCATTATCTCTATAACCTATATTGTTTTAGAAATTCTGTCAGTTCCTTCTTCTGTTCCATACCGTATTTCTTAATACCCGTCATGTTGTCCGCAGTACTTTCTTCAATTGCTTTGCGCATAAATTCCGGGTTGGTCTTTGCATAACGTTCGGTCGTTAAAACAGAAGCATGTCCAAGGAAATCCCTAATGTAAATAAGATTTACCCCGCTCATTAGCAAATGTGTGGCTTTGGAATGCCTCATGTCGTGAACCCTTGGATATCTGCCATTTGGAAGCTTTGAAATTCCTGCCTTGGCATATATGTTTTGTATGGTTGATTTTGCAGAATGCCTGGTGTATTTTCCACCGTCCGACGATGGAAAAAAATAACCATTGCTATTCGCACTGAATGACATCCTTTTAGCGTAATCCCTGCAGGTTTCTGCCATGGAATGTGACATAGGAACAAATCGGCTTTTTCCCTTTTTTGATTTTTCTATAAAAAGGATACCCTGAGCCAGATCGACGTCCTGACACTTCAAAGTCAACGCTTCAGATATACGCAAACCACAGCTGTATAAGAGTCGCACAAGAACAGGATAAATAAATGTGTAGGTCGGATAACGAGATATCACTGGCAAGTGGTCTGAAACATCAAAAATGGATATAATCTCCGAATGACTAAATATATATATGGCACAAAACTGCTGCTTTCGTTATGTCGGCTAATTTCTGGATAAATGTAGGCTTCAATCCCTCTGTTTTTTAAGAAGCCAGCAAACTGCCGGAGCATTCCAACCCGTTTGGATTGGGTTGAATAAGCCTCATGCGGTCGTTTGGCACAGATCTCTTCCACCATGCACTTTGTCAGTACAGGTTCCTTGACATGGTATCTGTTTAGCTGATGGTTC
This sequence comes from Fodinisporobacter ferrooxydans, assembly GCF_022818495.1. GTDB lineage: Bacteria > Bacillota > Bacilli > Tumebacillales > MYW30-H2 > Fodinisporobacter > Fodinisporobacter ferrooxydans. The sequence goes on from NZ_CP089291.1 coordinate 278,268, forward strand.
GTGAAGCGGAGTGTATATAGCATGGAATCCTCGTACTTCAGCCCACATCCGCGTTTATAGATGATGAATTCCAGGAACAGCTTCTTAAAGGGGCCTTCCTCAAATGGAATGGAAATCGTTTTATTTTCCATAAGGCACCTCCAGTGATACTTTCCGCAACTGCTCCGTATTCATCCACAGGTAGCGGTTTGTCACTTTCGTGCTGCTGTGTCCCAGTATGCTCGTAACGACTGGCAGGGACGTTCCATTTTCGAGAAGTCTGGAGGACAGGCTGTGTCTCATGGCATGCATTCCATGCCGTTTCCCTTCTGTATAGATGCTTGTTTTACCCATATATGAATTAAGGATGCGGTATAAAGCACTGCTAGCTGAAAACGCCTCATAAGGTGCTCGCATCTTTATGAATAGACTGTTACAGGACGTATCGGGTCTCCCGTTTTTTAGATAATCCGCAAGCGCATAACGGATGCCTTCTGTCATGGGAAGAATCTGATGATTGCCCGTTTTCTGTTGAAGAAAGGATATTTCGTCTCTTTCCCAATGGATATCAGAAATTTGCAGATGGCAGATATCACCAGCTCGCATTCCCAAAGATATGGCTATTAATAGGATGGCATAATCCCTTTTTCCTATTGCGGTGCTGCAGTCTACAACCCGAAGAATTTCGGCTGTCTCATCCGGAGTATAGTAAGAATTGCATGTAGCTTGCACTTTTGCAATTTTATTGTTGCTATGATTCATAAAGTGAAACTTGAATGCAGGTGTATTTTGTTGAGGTTAGCTATCGGATAAAATGATCGCTTTGTGAGAAAAAAGAAATTAATTTTGCAATTTCCAGTTCTATCAGGGTGGAATTATATGTTTACTGCACGGGGACAATCAATAGTAAGCTAAAAATTGCCCGGGGAATTCAGCTTTGGTATCTCAACCAGCTCGGAACGAACGGTCCCCGGACAGCAAGAATCTAATCAAGCACCAAAATATGCAGATAAAATGGTACTGTCGTTTTTAAACAGTGCAGGTTCGCCAGACCTTGTAATTTCCCCGTGATCCATAAAATAGACTTGTGAAGCAATTTCGAGGGCATTCATTGCATTTTGTTCGGCCAACAAAATCGTTAGTTTTTCTTCATTTTGAATTTTGACCAATGATTCATAAACGGTTTGAACGAGCAATGGACTCAATCCTAAGGATGGTTCATCCAAAATTAAAACCTTTGGAAAGGACATGAGCGCTCGGCCAATCACCATCATTTGCTGCTGCCCGCCGCTGAGAGAACCAGCCACATGATGTAATTTAGCTTTCAAGTCGGGAAAAACCTCAAGTATACATTCAAGCCGGTTTTTTAATTGACGGCGAACCGTCTTATTGATGGCACCCAACTCAAGGTTTTCAAGGACAGTTAACGTGTACAATACACCTCTTCCCTCTGGTACAAGAGAAATTCCTGCCACGGATACACGATGCGCAGGAAGTGTTGATAATTCTACGCCATTCAAAGAAATTCTGCCTGAGGTCAGCGGAATCATACGGCAAATCGCCCGTATGAGTGTTGTCTTTCCGGCGCCATTTGGCCCGAGTAATGCTGTAGTTTGCCCACTTGGTATGGTTAATGAAATATTGTTTAGGATTTTTACTTCTCCATATCCTGCATATACGGACTCAATACTAAGCATTTTGTGCCACTCCTCCTTTTCCAATATACGATTCGATTACAAGAGGATTCGACAACACGACATCGGGGAGATCCTGCATTAATACTTTTCCCGTATCTAAGACAAGAAGACGATCCGAAACTGATCGTATGACTTTCACCAGGTGCTCAATTATCACAATCGTTAAACCTTGATTTTTTAAGGATCGAATTTTTTTCACCAAATCTTGAATTTCCTCATCTGTCAGACCTGTAAGCACCTCGTCCAAAAATAAAAGTTTTGGTTGTGTTCCAAGTGCCCGTGCCATATCCAGCACTTTTCTTTGTGCAAAGTTTAATGAAGATGACGGTTCATGAAGAAACGAATGGAGTCCCACCAAATCCAATATTTCTTCTGCTTTCTGTTCAGCTTCTTTATGGGACATCCCGCGAGTTAAACATGCTACCTTGACATTATCCAGACAATCCAAAGAGTTTAAGGTTTGTGGATGTTGAAATGTGCGGGCCATCCCCATACGGGAAGACAAAAATAATCGGGATTTTGTAACAGGCTTAGATTCATAAAAAATTTCTCCAGCGTCCGGTGCGATGACACCCGTGATGACATTGATCGCGGTCGTCTTCCCTGCTCCATTTGGGCCGATTACTCCGAGAATTTCTCCTCGTTGTATATGAAATGTGATATCCTGTAGCGCTTTTACCCCGCCGAATGTTTTTTGAACCCCTTTGGTTTCCAATATCCAATCACTCATTTTTTCAACTCCCTAAACAACCTCTTTTGTATTATTCAAGATTTTATTTTTCGAAAAAAAGGCTGGAATTCTAAGCAAAAGATCTAGGACACCTTTTTTTGCAAACAAAACAATTACCATGAGTACCAAACCAAAGCACGCATTTACATAACCTGCATTTTGAGCGGATAGATCATTCGTGAATATAGTAATTCCCTCAAGTATAGCTGCGCCAATAATCGGGCCAAAAATAAAATTGCTGCCCCCGATAATAGGAACTACTGCCATATAAGTAGCAAGAGTTAATCCTGTCATATAATTTGGATCCAGAAAGCCAACTGAAAAAGCGGATAGTATCCCGCCAATCGCTGTAAACGCAGCACTCAAAACAAGAATCAAAAGCTTGATTGTGAACGAGTTGATCCCGATAGATTCCGCCGCAATCGAATTGGTTTTAACCGCCTGCAAATAATAACCAAATTTCGTGCGTGGAATAAAATAAAATAAAATGATCAATATCGCCACAAAAATGGCTCCAATAATTGTATACACATAAGGATTCAGAAACTCTAGATTCGCCCAGTTGTCGGAGGAAAACGAAATTTGCAGCCCGTTGGCCCCACCTGTCACAGTGTCAAAATGCAGGATAAGACTCAGCAATACTGCTGAAAAAGAAAGTGTGGATAAACTGAAATATGGGCCTTTTAAGCGAAAACTAAAACAACCTATTAGTAATGAAAACAGCACAGCCGCTAAAACTCCAAACATCCAGCCATAGATCGGATAAATATTGAATTTTTGAAATAGAATGACCGTGGTGTATGCACCAATCGCAGCAAAGGAACTATGCCCGAGTGAAATTTCCCCCGCATAATTTGCAATCAGATTCCAGCTGTAGCCCCAAATTGCGTATAAAACAAACGAATTCGTTGCGGAAGGATTCGATTGCAGGACTGTCCATACTATTAAAAACACAGCCCATCCCAGTACCATCCATATGACCTTGTAGGATTGTCGTTTCATACCACTCTTCCTTTCTTTGAAAACAGACCTTCCGGCCGAAACCATAAAACAAGCAGAAAAATGATGTAGATTGACGCAACGGAAAGGTCAATCGAAATATATCCGGATGTTATAGATTCAACTATTCCAATGAATAATCCGCCAAAAACGGAGCCGTTCACATTTCCTAGCCCGGCAATCACGACAACCAAAAACGCGATGATCACATAATTACTTCCGACACTCGGGTACACATATTGATAGGGTGCAAGCAACGCACCTCCAAGAGCAGCCAGGATTCCTCCCACTGCGAAGGCGCTTGCAAAAATGATTTTTGAATGAATCCCCAAGACAGAACTCACCTGGCGATTTTCTGCAACAGCGCGGATAGATTTTCCCCAAAATGTTTTCTTAAGCAGGAAAGAAAGAATGATTGTCGCAATCATCGCCACGACAAACGCGATCAAAGGGCCTTCTTGAACCGTCAATTTTCCTATATGCAGGCTTGCTTCATGCATGGTGCCTGGAATCGCATGAAAGGAAGATCCAAAAATAATTTGCGCAAGGCCTTGCAAAAAGAAAGACAATCCAAGAGTCAAAAGGATTTGTGTTCGATCATCATGGCCGACAACATGTTGAATGAGCAACAAATATAAAACAAGTGTGAATATCCCGGATAGTATAACTGCCGGCAGCACCAACAAATAAATATCGGTTGCAGATTTTGTTGGATACAGCGAGTAGAGTGCGAACGCAACAAACATACCGATCATCAAAAACTCACCTTGTGCAAAATTCACAATTTTCATAACGCCAAAAATCAAATTCAAGCCTACAGCAACGAGAGCAAAGACTCCCCCAAGCATCAAGCCATTTAATAAGACCTGAATGAAATACATAATTTCGCCCCATTCTCATTGATATTAAAATGGAGAGCCAGAAGCTCGCTCTCCACTGTACCCATGCCAACTTTATGGTTTTTGCAGTTTGGTTGCAGCCTGGTCTAAAGGAAATACAGTCTTTGGAACATTATCTTGCCATTGAATCATCACGGCATTGGTAGGAGCATTGTATCCAGTATTATCGAATTGAACTTTCCCTGGCTGCATCAAGGTTGCTCCACCCGTTGTCACGTCGATTTTAGCCAATTCATCACGAACCTTTTGCGGATCAGCGGATTTTGCCTGATCGATCGCATCAGCAATCGTATAAATCGCTGCATACGCTTCACCTGCGTGTTCCGGCATATATGTTCCATATTTCTGCTTATATTCTTCCGTTGCTTTCACAAGGTCCGTATTTTGGGTAATGTTCTTTGAATCCCAGTTCCAAGAAGCCACACTCGTTAAACCATTTACCTTCGAACCAATCGCCTTTTCAATTGTTGGCCAAATAAAGCCCGCTCCTCCGCCAATCGTAAGGATATGCAGGTTTTGAGACGCAATAGCACTTAAAATTGCTTCTGCATCCGGTACGTATGAAACAGGGAATAATACCTGAGCTCCTGACTCTTTTACCTTGCTGATCAGTGGTGTCGCATCCGTAATGGATGGAGGATAAGCGGAATCCAATACCACATCTAAGCCTGCTTTTGTAAGCAGTTTCTTTGTACTCTTGGCTGTCGATGTACCATATGGATCGTTTGTATATAAAAGGGCTGCTTTCTTGATTCCCATATGATACTTGTCGTTCAGCATCTTTAAGAAATTAATTTGTGCTTCACTAAATTTGCTGGCTTTTGGCGCAATTTCAAATACATACGGGTTCTTGGCAGCTGTGATGCTTTCTGAAATGGATGCTGTTACCATTGGCACATGGTGTCGTGCCATAACTGGCATTGCGGCAACTGTTAATGGAGACAGATCCATACCAAACAACGCTGATACTTTATTTCCACTTAATATTTTATCTGTAACGGTTGCTGCATCATTTGGCTGGCCTGTACTATCTGTTACAATTAAATTGATTTTTGCTCCACCTAAAGACTTGATTCCTCCAGCTTTATTGATATCCTCAGCAGCCAGCTTTGCCGCATTCGCACTTTGCGTGCCAGCATCTGCATTTGGTCCCGTCAACGGAACAACAACTGCTATATTGACTTCCTTTCCATCTTGGCCTTGTGAACCATTTGAGCTCGAGCTGCCCGTTGCAGAAGCGCCACACCCTGTTGTCATACCAATTAGTGATGTAATACAAGCTCCATAAAGTATCCCTTTCCATTGCTTTCTCATGACTGTTCCCCTTTTCCTTGTTTTTTCTTTTTTCATGTTTTCTTCGCACGTTTTTTTTCCGTGTTTTAACTGCCTTTTCTTAGTTATCTAAGAAAAAACCACCCCCTGAAAATAAAACGCTTACATGCAACTCATAACTTTCGTTCGGTTCTTTCAAATCTACCTGATTATTCTAATCTATCAATTTCAGTATCCTTCCCATTTTCTAAACGATTAGAAAATAAACCATAAAATTTCTAAACGATTCGAAAAGGATACTTCGATTGTATTTTAGTTTCTTTTTTCAGTCAATACAGAAAATAATATATTTTTAGTCAATATGCAACATTCAGAATAGTATTTCTAATAACGAAAATTACTTCATCTTATTTGTTTACAACCCATTACATTTTCTTGCATATGAATCTACAAGAAATGGGGAAATTTCCATATTTTATATCTTGATTGAATTGTTTTGGCATATCTTGCATACATCGTTCTTCTATTCAAAACCTTAAAACTATCAAATAACTTTAACTAATTTCTTTGAAAGGGAAGATGACATAGGTTCCGCCAAGAATATAGATTCATCCATTATTTTTAGATTTTTATCGATTATAGGCTGAAAATCCATTTGTTGAAGAATGTCCCTTTCCAGATCGATGCCAGGAGCGATTTCGCTTAATACAAAACCATTTTCAGTTAGCACAAATACGGCCCGTTCTGTGACATATAAAACACGTTTTCCATTCGCCGCTGCATATTTCCCACTAAATGTAATTTGCTCGACCTGTTGACGGAACTTTTTGATTTTCCCCTCTTGCAGGATGTTCAATTGCCCATCCTCGATGGAAACCTCTAAACCGCCTCCCGTAAAGGTTGTACAAAATACCACTCGTTTCGCGGGTTGTGTGATATCGATAAATCCCCCGCATCCTGTGGTTCGACCACCAAACTTCGATACATTCACATTCCCGTATCGGTCAACTTCCGCTGCACCCATGAAGGTGATATCGATCCCGGCACCATGATAATAGTCAAACAAATATTCATGCTCGATAATCGCATCGGCATTGCGTGTAATTCCAAATTCATTTCCGCCAACAGGAACACCGCCAATTACGCCAGATTCTAAAGTGAGTGTAATTGTCTGATTGAGTCCCTCTTCTTGAGCAATCGGGCCGATCACATCACCTGGAATTCCAATCCCCAAATTAACGACAACCGGAGATTTTAATTCTTGTACCGCTCTTCTCCCTATGACTTTTCGAATATCTAAGGGAATAGGATGAAAATTGCCTGTGGGTGTACGAACATCTCCCGAAAAGATAGGGTTAAATACTGTACTTGGTACTTGCCGATGCTCAGTATTCGGGTCATCCACCAATACTGCCCCATCAATTAAATACCCAGGAACAACCACGTCTTTTGGATGAAAAGACTCTTTCTTGGCTAAATATTTGATTTGGGCAATGACCTTCCCACCATATGCTTTTGCTGCTTGGGCTCCTGAAAGAATCTCCAATTTCAAAGGTTCTTCTTCTGTAGTGATATTACCATTTTCATCAATACTCGTTCCACGGATAAAGACATAATCAAATGGAATGGACGAATACAACAAAAATTCATTCCCTTGAATATTCAAAAGGTGCACCAGATCTTCTTTTTCTTTCGTTCGCTCATTGAATTTTCCTCCCTCAATTCTGGGATCTACGAACGTTCCCAATCCAATCGGGGAAATTTGCCCTGGCAATTTATTGGCCATCGCCCGCAAAAGATGAGTAAGTTGCCCTTGTGGCCAACAATAACAATCCACTTTATTTTCTTCAATTAACTTCCGCATTTTCGGAGCCAGACCCCAGTGTCCACCTATCACTCGGCTGATCAAGCCTTCTTCTGCAATATATTCAATGCCATTGGACTTATCTGATTGTCCGGCAGTATGAAAAACCGTTAAATTTCTCGGATGACCTTCCTCTTTAAAACGTTTTCCGATGGCTTTCAAAATCTTATCACATTGTCCCATTCCCCCAAAGCCAACCAGTGCGATCGTGCTTCCATCGTGTATCTCTTGAGCTAGTTGTTCCGCCTTAATCAGCTTTTCCATCTTTGCCACCTCAATCTATTGATTCTATATTTATGAGATTATAACAAAATTACAAAAAGACCCCAAAAATACATATTACAAAAAAGGTAAATAGAAAAAAGAGCCATGAGAAAGTGATTCCGAAAGTGATTCGATGACTGTTATATTTTTCGGTAGAATTGAAATTCTTATTCTTTAAAGATTCGTGGAAAACAACTGCTTTGATATTTTTGAATCGCTCCTTCATGTCCCGGTATAATAAATTCCGCCCGCTTACGAACTGCTTCCATACTCGCGTAGATTGCTTTGGTACAAGTTAAAATGCCCGCCGGTATATTTTCTCGAATATTTTCTAAAAGGTTCGAAACATCGCCAGATACACAAACGATACCTTCTTCCGTATTCACTAAGACCGATTGATGTCCATCCGCATGTCCAGGGGTAGGGAAGACTTTCACACCTGGTACCACTTCTTCTTCGCCATCTACAAATCTCCACTGAGAGTAATTCACAGCACGGGAATCATATAATTCTCTTAAATAGATGCCATCCTGACACGGAATCGGATGAAAAGCCGCTTCCCATTCCCGTTTTTGCACAATAAATTGAGCATTCTTAAACAGGTTATTATTTCCGCAATGGTCATAATGGAGGTGTGTGTTAATCACTATGTCCACATCTTCAGGATTCCACCCTACCCCTTTTTTCAAAGCCTCGACAATGGTTTCATCCGCTTCTTGCCGACATGGACACACGTTCTCGTTCACCCATTCCAAACTATGAATTCCTGTATCGACCAGGATATTGTATCCTTCTCCAGATATTGCGGTTGCCCACATCGGAATCCACAGGTATTGTCCTAAATCTTTTTGATAGGTTAACGAGGATTTTTCCACAAACAATTCGCCCATTTTGAGTGTAGTTACTTTCCAAAGTTTGCTCACGATATCACTCCTTCTCTAGAAAATTCTAACTTTTTCATTATTTCAATGCTTTCTTGCGATAAGAATATATTTCATCCTGCCGTTCTCTAGATCATCCGAATGAACCATATCCTATCTTAAATTGAAGAATTGTTGTTTGAAATTCATGACCTGATTTTTAAAAATGTCATGTGACATTTCTTTTAAATTTGGAGAAATACTAGGCTTAAATTCCATTTGTCCTATAATATCTTTTTCGATATCAACACCAGGTGCATATTCGACCAATTCCACACCATCTACATGAAGTTTGAATACTGCCCGTTCTGTAACAAAAAATACAGGCTGTTGATTTTCTCTCGCATACTTTCCACTAAATGTTATTTGCTTAACTTGTTTTAAAAATTTCTTATTTTTTCCTTCTTGAAGAATTTTTAGTTTTCCATCTTCAATGGCAACTTCCAGCCCACCTGCCGTGAAGGTCCCGAGGAAACATACTTTTTTTGCCGGCTGCGTAATATCGATGAATCCACCGCAACCGACAGCTTTCGTACCAAATTTGCTGACGTTCACGTTCCCCATTACATCGATTTCGGCAATTCCCATGTAGGTAATATCGATTCCTGCCCCATTGTAATAGTCAAACTGATATGGGTGTTCGATGATCGCTTCAGCATTTTTGCCAATCCCAAAATCCGTTCCACCAGCGGGTACGCCACCAATCACCCCAGATTCAACGGTCAGAATAATCTCCCTTAAGATTCCTTCTTCACTTGCGACTGGACCAATCGTGTCTCCCGGAATTCCAGTTCCAAGATTCACTACCGCTTGTGGGAATAGCTCCATCACACCACGCCGCCCAATGATTTTGCGAACTGTCAGTGGAATCGGATCAAGCGCACTATCGGCAACTTTCAAATCTCCTGAGTAAACCGGATCATAGAACGTACAAGACGTTTGCCGATGCTCTTGAACAGGGTCTTCAGCAACCACGATGGCGTCGACATAAATTCCAGGAACAACGACTTGTCTGGGATGAAGCGATCCTCGACGGGCCACATGCTTCACTTGAACAATCACTTTCCCGCCATACCGTTTGACAGTTTGAGCGATGGAAATTGCCTCAAGCTTGATAGCTTCATCTTCCATCGTCACATTACCAAACTCATCAGCGGTCGTTCCGCGAATAACCGCAACGTCAACGGGAATCGCATTGTAAAACAGATACTCCTCCCCTTTAATATCGACTACTTCTACCAAACTACCGGCTTGCTTGGCTTGTTCGTTCATTAATCCCCCTTCGACGCGGGGATCGATAAATGTTCCTAAGCCGACTTTCGAAAAGTTTCCTGGTTTTCCGGAGGCCATTGCTCGGAACAAGTGTGTCATCTGTCCTTGAGGGAGACAATGCGCCTCTACCTCATTGTTAAGAATCAGTTCCCCCCATTTAGGTGCCAGTCCCCAGTGTGAACCAATGATCCGACGAATAAGTCCAGGATGAGCCAAATGAAGGATCCCGTTGACACGATCGCTGTGTCCGGCACAGTGAACCAATGTCAATTGAGAAGGAGCCCTCTGTTCTAAAAATCGCTTCTCAATTTCTTTTAAAACGGTTTCACAAGCTCCCATAAGAGTAAACCCGCAAACCGCAATCGTTGAACCGTTTTGAATAAAATCTACTGCTGAGGAGACGGGAACAACTTTGTTCACCATAAGATCTTTTCCCCTTTTTCATTATACTTATAGAATCCTCTTCCTGTTTTCCTACCGAGTGTCCCGGCTTCCACCATTTTCACCAAAAGCGGGCACGGGCGATATTTCGAATCACGGAATCCGTAATACAAGCCTTCCATGGTAGCCAAAAGCGTTTCCAGACCAACAAAGTCAGCCAAAGTGATCGGTCCCATTGGGTGGTTGGCGCCAATTTTCATAGCTGCGTCGACATCTTCCGGCTTCACACCTTCCATGACCAAATAAATCGCTTCATTAACCATTGGGATCAAAATCCGGTTGACGATAAAGCCTGGATAGTCTTTACAGGCTACTGGAGTCTTTCCAATGCTCTTTCCAAAATCCATTACCGTTTGAAATACCTCTTCGGAAGTAAGGAGTCCTGGAGTTACTTCCAAAAGCCCTAAAACCGGAACGGGATAAAAGAAATGGGCACCGATGACTTGTTCTGGCCGTTTCGTGGCGGAACTAATAGCAGCCACGGAAAGTGCAGATGTATTGGAAGCTAGGATAGCTTTCGGTTGAATGATTTCATCTAATTGGGTAAAAACTTTTTTCTTCAACTCAAGAATTTCGGGAACCGCTTCAATTACCAAATCAACATCGGCGATATCCTCCAATTTGGAAAAATTTTGCAACCGAGACAACGTTTCATCTACATGTTGAGCTTCACATCTACCTTTTTCAACTTTTCGTTGGAGTAAACGTTTGATATTGTCTCTTCCCTTTTCCATTTGACATGGGGAAACATCCACCCATTTCGTTGTATAACCTGCTTCAGCGATGACCTGGGCGATACCCGTCCCCATTAAACCTGCTCCTACGACTCCCACATTTTTGATTTCCATGCTTTTTCTCCTTTCTTCTTGTAAGGGGGACCATTCGGTCCCCTTAATATTTTTAAAGAATAAATCCGCCACCCACGTTGATGACTTCTGAAGTGATATACGAAGCAGCATCGGAAGCTAAATATGCGATGCAATTGGCTACGTCCTCTGGCTTGCCTGCACGTCCCAATGGAATTTTCGAAACCATGATATCCCACACTTTTTCCGGCACTCCACGTGTCATATCTGTTTCGATAAAACCTGGGCAAATAGCATTACACGTAACATTAAACTTAGCTAATTCCCTAGCTGCTGTTTTGGTTAATCCTATAACTCCCGCTTTCGCTGCCGCATAGTTTGCCTGTCCGATATTTCCTAACCAGCTGGCAGAAGAGATGTTGACGATACGTCCATAGCCGCGTTCCCGCATATGGGTCGCAGCCGGCTGGAGACAGTTGAATACACCTGTCAAATTTACGGAAATCACGCTATCCCATTGTTCGGAAGTCATGTTATGAATCATAGCATCGCGGTTGATCCCAGCGTTGTTCACTAAAATATCCAATTTTTCATATTTGGTGATAGCAAACTGAATCAATGCATTTGCTTGTTCACGATCCGCAACATTGGCTACAAACGTATCGGCCAAGTACCCTTTTTCCCGAAATTCGGAAGCCGTTTTTTCGACACCTTCTTCGTTGATATCACTAATAATAACTTGTGCTCCTAGGGAAGCTAATTTTTCAGCAATCCCTCGCCCTAATCCACGGGCAGAACCTGTGACAATCGCCACTTTCCCGTTAAATTCGATCATGTTATTTTCCCCTCCCTAGTTCTCTCAGTATTTTCATTGAATATTTTCGAAGATCGTAGCGATGCCTTGCCCACCGCCGATACACATCGTTACAATTGCACGTTTTAATCCACGACGCTTCATATCATAGAGGGATTTGACCGTAAGGATCGCACCTGTTGCACCAATAGGATGTCCCAGAGCAACAGCTCCCCCGTTTGGGTTGACTTTTGCTTCATCGACTTCCAAATCACGAATTACCGCAACGGCTTGGGCTGCAAATGCCTCATTTAATTCAATTAAATCAATGTCATCTAACGTCAAATTTGCTTTCGCTAAAACTTTTTTAACCGCTGGTGCTGGTGCAAAGCCCATGATTTCAGGGTCAACACCGGCCACGGCTTGCTCACGTATATAAACAAGCGGTTTCAATCCTAATTCTTCCGCTTTTTCTTTCGTCATGACAACGACAGCCGCAGCTCCTTGATTGATTCCTGAAGCGTTCCCCGGAGTCACACTTCCCCCTTCTTTAAACGCAGGCTTCAGTTTCGCTAGCTTTTCCAAAGAGGTTTGGCGTGGATGTTCATCTTGATCAAAGAAGGTAACTTCCCCTTTGCGTCCTTTCACCGCGACTGGCACGATTTCTTCACTGAAGTATCCGTTAGCAATCGCCAGCAAAGCTTTTTCCTGACTGGCTAATGCAAAAGTATCCTGATCTTCACGGCTTATGTTAAAACGCTCTGCCACTTTTTCTGCTGTCACACCCATTGCGTACTTTCCAAACGGATCGGTTAGCGCCGTTAACAACCCATCTTCCAATATCTCATGTCCCAAACGGTTACCATAACGTCCTTTGCGAACGTAATAAGGTAACAAATCCATATTTTCCGTACCACCTGCAACCACGATTTCCGCATTCCCACTTTGAATGGTTTGAACTGCACTGTTAATTGCTTGAAGTCCCGAACCGCAAAGGCGATTGACAGTTAAAGCAGTAGAATGTGTAGGCAACCCTGCACGAAGGGCACACATCCGTGCAATAAAAGCACTCTCTGCTACTTGCCCAACACACCCCATAATGACTTCTTCTACCAATTCAGCGGTAATCCCCGCTCTTTTCATAGCTTCTTTAATCGCCGTTGCACCCAAATCGGCAGCATGGACATCTTTAATGACTCCCCCCATGGTTCCAATTGCCGTACGTGCGCCTCCTACGATAACTACGTCTTTCATTTTTTCATCCTCCTTGTAATCGCTATTTCTAACTTGTAATCATTTGAAATCGTTATCATTAAACGTTAAGAAAAAATCTAAACGTTTAGAACTTTGAATTCATTATACTACAACTTTATGAAAAAAGATGTAAATTTTTTTTAGGCTAAGTTCATTTTCCTACGTTAATAGAAAAAATTCGTACTACGGACTCAACCATCTCCTCAATCCATATTGCGCCAAACTCAAAAGCCTCTTCGATAGTCCCGGGCCGCGGCATAATACTAAAAGCTGCATCGATTCCATGTTGATAAATTTCTTGATATCCATCTCCAAGACCACCAGATAAACAAATCACAGGACGTTGAAATTGCTTGGCCCGTTTGGCTACACCTACCGGAGTTTTTCCCATGACCGTTTGAAGATCCGTATTTCCTTCTCCAGTCAAAACCAAATCTGCATCTTGAGCAAATTGATCAAATCCGCATTCATCCATTACGATTTCAATTCCACTTTTTAATGTAGCACCAAGAAAAGCAACTAATCCAGCTCCCAATCCTCCAGCCGCACCACCCCCGGGCATGGAAATAACATCCATTTCTAGAGTTTCTTTTATTTTATCGGCCAAATGGGCCAATCCTTGATCCAGCAAGCCAACTATTTTGGAGGTAGCCCCTTTTTGAGGTGCAAATACAGCAGATGCTCCTCGTTCACCGCACAATACAGTATCTACATCACATGCGACAATCACTTGCACGTTTTCTAAACGGGGGTCTCTATTTTTTACATCGATCGTTTGAATCTTGTACAAAGAACCTCCACCAAAAGGGATTTCTTCACCGTTTTGATCGATAAAATGGTAACCAAGAGCCTGTGCCATTCCTATTCCACCATCATTTGTAGCACTACCCCCGATTCCAATAATCAATCGAGTACATCCCCGGTCTAACGTCTGTCGGATCAACTCCCCTGTTCCAAAGGTAGTAGTCAGCATTGGATCTCGAAGTTCTTTGGGGACAAGAGGGAGTCCGGAAGCTGCCGCCATTTCAATTATCGCGGTTTTTCCCTCAGGGAAAAGTCCATAAAAAGCCGATACAGGTTCCCCTAAAGGCCCGGTGACTTGGCAATGGATCATTTCCCCTTTGACAGCTTCAACCAACGCTTCAACGGTTCCCTCGCCCCCATCAGCCATCGGTAAAAGATTCACTATTGCATGGGGATCTACCTTCAATACACCGCGCTTCATCGCTTGAGCGACTTGAAGGGCAGATAGACTCCCCTTGTACGAATCGGGTGCAATTAAATATTTCATCCCCTTCACCTACTTTTGAGGCACGAAGGCCAAAGCCCGAATCGGTGAACCTGAACCTCGATCAATTTTTAAAGGGGTTGCAATAAAAAAACATTTTGCCGGGAGTTGTTCTAAATTGACCAGACACTCCATCAGATAAATTTCTTTTCGTAAAACTCGTTGATGGAAATAGCAATACTCTTCTTTTCCGTTATTTACGGGGGTTCCTACAGCAATCGTATCTGTTCCAAAAGCTTTAATTTTCTTTTGAATCATATACTCAGCAACATCTTCCGCAAGTCCGGGTTGATTGGTTGCATAGTACTTCCATTGAATCCCTTTCGACCAATACTTCTTCAACCATCCAAAATTTAAAAGAACAATATCTTGTTCTTCAATCTGAACCCCTGATTTATTCAATGCTTGTTGAATGTCAGCTAAAGTAGCACGTTCGCCTGGTTTCCATTCGCGATCCGATAAATCAATGACGGTACAGGTTCCGATCAGCGCATCTGGTTTAACCTGTTCAATTGTCAAGGAAGAAAGGTCGGCATGAACATGATGAGGTGCATCCACATGAGTCCCACAATGTTCCGGCATGGAAATCGATTGACAATAATATCCATCATGCTCATGGTTAACGGTCGGATCGATTATCAAATGGGGGTGGGAAGGCCAACGTGGAATCCCATTTTCTAACAAGACCGTTAAATCCACCACTTTACTGTTCGAGAATATTGAAGAAAGTGTTGCTAAGCTACTCATGTTTATCTCTCCCCACATGCAATTCTACTCCACAAGATTTTCGCAAAACCAATTGTGGTTCTAATAGTATTTCGCGTGTTTGTTGGTTAACTGGTTGTTGATTTAAAAGTTCCATTAGGATTTTCGCAGAAATTTCACCTAAAGCTTTATGTTGCATATCCACTGAACTAAGATCAATCAAGTGGCCAAACGGATTATTATCCAGTCCCGTCAGAGCAACATCTTCGGGAATTCGAATTCCATTTTCTTTAAAAGCTGTATATACGCCGAAAGCCAAAAGATCACTTGAACAAACAATCACTTCCGGAATATTTTTATCTTTAAGCATCCTTTGAGCATATTCATAACCCTTTTCCTGCGAGTAATCGCCAATACAGATCCATTTTTGTTCGATCTCGAGGTTTTGATTCTTCATTCCTTTAAGGAATCCATCATATCGTTCCCGAAAGGTGGAGAGATGCAATTGTCCACATAAAAAGGAGATTTTTTTGTATCCCATATTTGCTAAATGGGCAATCACTTTTTCAACGGCTAGACAATTGTCTGTCCCAACAAAAAACTCATTTTCTAAAAGTTGTTCTGGTTTTCGGTTTAAAAACACATATGGAATCTTCAGCTTCCGCAATTTCTCATAGTATTCATCTCGCTCCAATTGAGCAGTTGTGATAATAATACCATCAACACGTTTTCCTATTAAATTATCGATATATTTCCGTTCTCTTTCCACATTGTTTTCAGTATTGCAAAGGAACACTTCATAGCCGTAGGACCATGCAACCTCTTCCAAACTTGAAATAACCTTGGGATAAAAAGGATTCGTAATATCCCGAACAATGATTCCAATCGATGAGGTTTTTGAAGTTTTCATACTTCGTGCAACAACATTGGGACGATATCCTAATTCTTCAATCGCTTTTAGAATTTGTACTTTTGCTTTTTCACTAACCACTGGGAGATTATTGATGACAGCTGACACTGTAGCAACGGAAAACCCTGATTTTTCTGCAACTTGCTTCATTGTAACCATTTATTATTTACCCCTAGTTATAAATTCTATTGGCGAAGTTTAGGAGCACGAGAATACATCATCAGGATCAAGAGAAGAATGACACCCTGAATCAATTCGCGTATTCCCGCCGGCATTTTTAACGCAATTAACACAGAAGTCAAAAGAACAAGTACAATAGACCCTAATGCCGATCCAGAAAATTTCCCTTCGCCACCGGTTAATGCCGTTCCGCCAATCACGACAGCAGCGATGGATAGCAGAGAGTAATCTTTTCCCATCTCTAATTGAGCGGTTCCAGTGAAACCAAGGAGAATTAGTCCTCCCAATGTACCAGCAATTCCGGCGATTATATAAGTTAAAAATACTGTTTTGTTCACTTGAATTCCTGCTATTAAGGCTGCTTTGTGATTGCTTCCCGACAAATATAAATTTCTTCCATAACGAGTCTTCCGTAACAAAACCTCAACGATTACGATCAAAATCATACCTAATATTACCATGAGAGGTATAGAAGCAAGATGGCCAGTTCCCAATTGAATTAATAAACTTGGTGCACCTCCTGTTGGTTGTCCTTTTGTATAAGCCAGTGCAAATCCGTTGACTACAGAAGTCATTCCTAATGTCATTACTAAGGGTGGAATGTCTAACCATTGAATCGCTGCAGCATTAATGAAACCGAATACGGATCCGATCACTACTAAAACAAGAATAGCCAGCCAAATTTTATCATTCATCCCTTGCGAAAATTCCGCCCCAAGCAACGCCCCCATGGACATCATGGCTCCGACAGAAAGATCAATCCCTTCCTTTCCGGAAATGATGATAATCGTCTGCCCGATTGTAGCAATTGCTAAGACAGTAGCCATGGAAAGGATATTCCCAATATTGCTTAATGAAGCAAAACCAGGGCTTAATATTTGTCCTAAAATCAATAGAAGAATACTTGCTGATAGTGAAGGTATATACAGCTTATAACGGCTTTTCCATTTTTGGAATCCTGAAAACTTGATTGGTTCTTCATGTTGGTTTTTAACTTCTATTTGGGTTTGAGATTGCATAGTCCCCCTCCTATTCTAAGAACTTAGTGAAAACTTCTTCTTTTTTAACATCGAGGCCCCAATAATCCCTAGCAATACGATAACCCCTGATGCTAAATTTTGATAATAGCTCTCCAAATGAATGGAGAACACCAAAGTAAAGGCACACCCTAAAAAGATTGAACCAAAAATAGCTCCAAATGTATCCCCACTGCCTCCCATAAGAGAAACGCCACCAATAACACTTGCCGCTACGGCATAGAGTGTATACGTGGTTCCGATGAGTGGATCTCCTGCTCCAGTTGTCCCCAATAAAGCTAAAGCAGCGATCGCGGAAAGGATACCAGAACTTATATACATCAATAATTGGATCCGTTGCACGGCAATTCCTGAAACATAGGTTTTGTTTATATCACGTCCCATAGCGTAAAGTTGCAGGCCCTTCGGCGAATATTTCCACAACATCCAAATCGCTAAAGCAATCAGAATAAACACAATTGGGGCGGGTATAATACCTAAAAGAGATGAGCCGTACCACGTTGTAAAATCTGTGGATATACTACCGCCCGGTTGAGGCATAATGGTTAAAGCTAATCCTTCGGCAATGGAGGTCGTTGCTAAAGTCGCCAGTAACGGAGTGACACGTAAATACCCAATGATCAATCCATTTAAGGCACCCACTGCACCACCTAATACAGTACCAATAACCATTGCAACAGGAAGGGGGAATTGGTAATGACCGTTGGGGTCCGCTAACGTCACGACCACAACAACCACTAACGAGATGATTCCCCCAATGGAAAGATCAATTCCACTTCCAATCAACACAATAGTCTGAGCTATCGCTGCAATAATTAACGGCGTGTAATCGCCGAAGAAACTTGATGCGTAAGAAACGCTTAAAAAGTTATTTACTACAAACGTATTAATGATTGTAAGCAATACGACAAGTGCCAAGGACGGAAAAGATGTCCAACCTAAAAACTGTTTTTTTATTTCCATTAGTGTGTCTCCACTCCTTCCCTTGGTAATGAAGCCGCAATAATATTATGAACGGTCATCTCTTCTCCTTTAAGTTCTCGAACAAACTGTCCATGATACATAACTAAAATCCGTGAATTTTTCACCATTCTCGCTAGGTTGACCAACTCTTCATCATCACTTGATACCATGATGACGGCGGAACCTACTGCAGCTAGCTTTTTGAAAACTTCATGTACATCCCGACGCGCCGGGACATCAATCCCTTTGGTGGGATCATCCGCTAAAAGAACTTTGGGTTTTGAACCAGTCCAGCGTGCCAACACCACTTTTTGTTGATTTCCCCCACTTAAATTCTTGATGGGTTGTGCCGGAGTATCATATTTTACCCCATATTCTTTGAGCAACTCTTCTTCATTTAATGAAGGACGCCCTAATGCCCCTTCATTGACAGCAGCTAAATTTTCCGAGATGGATCTTCCTGCAAACGTCCCTTCTCGCTCCCGATCTCCAGACAGAAAAGCAAGACCTTCTTTAACCGATTTTCGACCCGAAGAAAGATGGATCGGTTTTCCATCCAATTCGATATCCACTGGCCCCGTCAACCCAAACAGGGTTCGAACAAAATCCGATTGTCCTTGCCCTTGCAACCCTGCGATCCCAATAACCTCCCCTTGGTAAACATTTAAGTTAATCGAGCTTCCAAATCGTTTCAACTGCATTCCATTTACTGATAATAATACATTGTTAGAAGTAACCTGTTCTTCCATATCAGGGATTTCTACATTGCTTTTTTCTTTTGGACCGGTTAGTAACGATAACAAGGTTTCTTCATCGACGTCCTTGATATCATAAGTTCCTATAACTAACCCGTTTCTCATGACTGTAACAGTGGAACATAAAGAAAATATTTCATTCATTCGATGTGAGATGAAAAGGATCGAGCATCCTTGATCACTTAGTTCTCGAACAATACGTTTAAAAATTTCCACTTCTTCCCGATAAAGAGCGGATGTAATTTCGTCGACAATTAGAATTTGAGGATCTTGCAGCAAAGACTTCGCAAACTCTACCATAAATTGCTCATTGGCCGGGAGATCACCTGCTAACGTCTTTGCACGATCAGTAAGGCCAATCTGTTCCAATACTTTTGCAGCTCGTTTTTCCATTTCCTTTCTATTGGTCCAAAGCCCCATTTTTTTCGGGATCGAGGGAAGAACCAAGTTTTCTTCAACAGTTAAATTCATTAAAAGACTTAGTTCTTGTGAGGTAATAACAACCCTTTTCTTTTTTGCTTGTGCTGGTGAATGAACTTTATAGGGTTCTCCTACTAAAAATAATTCCCCAGAATTTGGTTTTACAGCTCCTCCTATAATTTTGGCCAATGTACTTTTGCCGGAACCATTCCCACCCAAGATGGCACGGATTTCTCCTTTTTCAAGCGATAAGGAGGCATCTCGAATGGCAACGACGGACCCGTATGTCTTCACAATATGTTTACAATCAAAAAAAGGCATAGCGTCCTCCTTTAAGGAAATTTAAGGAATACGTAGATTTACGTATTCCTTTTTCATGCTTACTTAGCTGGTTTACTAAATAAACTATCAAGATCTTGTTCGGACCACACGGAGTCAAGTGATGCTCCATCCGGTTGACCTTTCCCAATCTTTAACGCATCATCTAACCCGATCGCTTTGGTTCTCGAATCTAAACCTTTCATCCAAGCTCCATTCGGATCGGCCGTTTTGGTGACTACATATGGAGCAGGGTTCATAATGGTGTTTTTCACGCCAGGTTGTAATGGATTCTGAACCAATACATTTGGTTTCAGCTTATATCCCTCAAGCAATCGAACGGCTACTTCTACTCCATCAGCACCGACCCCTGGTGCATATGGAGTCGTCATGGTATTCAAGTTTGGATATTGGTTCTTCCACTTTCGAAGAAATCCATAGGTATAGTCACCGGTCATAACTGGAGGTTGTTTCCCGGCAGCTTTATAGGCTTGGAGAACTCCATCTGCCATTACGTCTTGTTCCAAAATTCCATCAATGTTTTTATATGCAGATAGGAAATTCGACATGGCCTGTTTCGCTTTCGTTTCGTCCCACCCTCCTGGGGCAGAAGCAAGAACATGGATGTTAGGATAATTTTTCAAAACATCATTAGCAGCTTTTTGACGAAGTTGATCTGCACTGTTTCCAGCGATTCCGGTAATCTCAACAATATTTCCTTTTCCGTGAAGCTGTTCCGCTAACCATTTTGCTTGAATTTTCCAAAATGCATAGTTATCATTTGTAACATTTATTGTGTTCGGGTAATTCGCCGGATCATCATCAATGATAACTAATATCCCTTTTGATACCGCTTTCGCAACGACTGCGCTAAGTGAACTAGACGAAACCGGGTCAATAACGAGCGCATCCACACCTTGGTTGATCATGTTTTGAATCGCCGCAATTTGATCAGGAACCCCGTTGGTATTTTGAATAATAAGATCCTTAAGAACCCCCTCTTTTTTTAATTTATCACCTATAGCCTTAGCACCATCAACATATTGACTTCGCCATGTATTTCCAAAATACCCATTACTGAATCCAACAGTAAATCCGTTTTTCTTTTTTGGAACATAGTCTAACACAAAGTTTCCAGTTTTATTGCTTTTTGAAGAGATGGCAGTAGATTTAGTTTGGTTTGAACTTGAAGTTGAAGTTCCGTTACTTCCACAAGCAGTTAAAACGAGAGATGTAGCCAGAGTTGCTCCGAGAAAAAAAGTAACTTCACGTTTCATTATCGCATCTCCTTATTAAAAATGGGTTTAATTTTACAATTCGATAAAGTGGAACTTTAAAAACTGAAGTGATAACGCTTTCAATAGTACTAAAAATATTAACCTACTATCTCTTTTTGATACTTTACATTTTTGCTAAACTAGTAAAACCGTCATTCAACCTACAATACATTTTCCATTTGACATTTTTGCCCTCAACATCTGCTGGCCATAATTTCGTAACTGAAAGCCTTGGAATCCCCCTTTTTCAAATTCTAATCGTTTAGTTCTAATCGTTTAGAAAGGCTTGCCCAAATCATATTCTGAAAAAGAGTTAAAGTCAACCCCATTTTTTACGTTTCCAATCTTTTAAAAAAACACTAAATTTTATTATTGACTCTAAATGCTTATCAGAATATGATTTATATAGATTCAATTTTAAACGTTTAGATTTTGTTTTGAATTCTTGATCAATATTCGTTAAACTTGGGTACGGAGGTGGTTTTTTTTTGGAATCGAATGATAGCGTTTACAAAAAAATTTTTAATCTTAATGAAATGGGAAGAGTTTATTCACATACAACTAACCAATCAATAATCCAAGCTGCACAATTAGTTAAAAAAGGGATTGTGTATGATTTAGGAACAGAGCGTTATCGAGGAATGCCTGTTCATCCGATCCATCCTCCTTTTGAAGTTATCGGTTATCGTACTCCCATGGGCCTGGTAAATGAACAAGATCAGCCTTGGATGGAAGAAAACAATTCCGACAATATGCGAGTGCTTAGTGAAGTAATTTTTGGAACTATGCATACGGGAACTCATATAGATTCCTTTGCTCACATAACCTGTGGGCTTGATAATCATTGGTTTAACAACTTTAACGCAGAGAAGGATTTAGGAGATAAAGGTCCTTTAAAAGCTGACGGTTCTAAGTTTCTTCCTATTTTTAGCCGTGGAGTGTTACTCGATATTCCTAAGTATGTTGGTGTTGATATTTTGCCTCGTCATTTTGCAATCACTGCCGAAATCCTGGACAAAACCGCAAACTCCCAAGGAGTTGCCATTCAAAACGGTGATACGGTTCTCATTCGAACGGGTTATATGCAAAAATGGCCTTCCCCGGAAGCTCAAGACTTTTTTGGATCCGGGATCAATTTGGATGCCGCAAAATGGCTTAGTGAAAAAGGTGTAGTGAATATTGGTGGAGATAATGAATCACTTGAACAAATTCCCGCAATAGATCTTAATAACCCCCACCCTGTGCATACCTATTTCCTAATACAGGAAGGTATTCATATTATGGAGTTTGTGGAAGTCGAGGCATTGGCTCGTGATCAGGTTTATGAATTTCTTTTTGTCGCGGCACCCCTTACAGTAAGAAATGCTACTGGTTCCATGATTAATCCACTTGCTATTGTCTAATCTTTAATTCGTTTCAACTCTCATTATTAGAATACCCTTCGGTAAGGGGACGCACAAATTTGCGTCCCCGTACCTGAAAAGTATTTGAATAGAGTAAAAACGCTAACTGCTGATCGTCGTTCGCCACTTTCTTCTTGTTGACCTTTTTCGCTTTGGACAAAGCCAAACGATGCCCGCAGCTCTGCATTGGTGACAATAAGCACGCTCGGCTCATACACAGGCTCAACTTCCACAACTGGCGCAACCTGTGCGCTTGCCCCAATCGGATTCACGCCGAAATCGAACGTAAAATAAGCCAAACTTGCCACTTGCAACTACAGGTTCCGCAGCAGGCACAAATGCACTCATCGGTTCCACTACTGGCGCGTTTTCTTGCGGTTTCGTGTTATTTACCACTACAACCGGTACACCACAAAGTCGACGTGAGAGGAAATGTCATATTGACAAACGAGATGTGGCAGTGTTCGTATATCAAATATCTAAAATATCTCCATTCCAATTTCACACTTTTATCATTTTTTGCGTAAAGTACCGACAATCCATAACAGCAATGGAACCCCAATCATACTAATTGGAAATACAAAATATGCCCATATTTTAACATCATCAGTGTGTACAGTAACTCTTGGGAGCCATGTTGTTGCAAATAAAAACTCGAAAGGAATAATAAACCATATGATGATTCGCCAATTTTTCACGCCTAGCCATTGAGCGGTTCCGTAGCTTGCAATAAAGAAATTAAGTGATAAATGTACAAAAACACTCAAAATCCATAGAATCACAACCAGTGCATCAATGTTTTGGATAAACTCCATCATCGAAATGAATCGCACCATATCAAAAAATGGATACCACATTTTTGCAGGCAGATTGGAACCAAATGTTAGCCCAACTTTCCGCAGTTTTTGTCCAATTCGGAGCAAAAACTGCTTTTTTATAGCCGAAAATCCTTGCTATTACTGGGGGCGCTCCTCAAAATCGCAAATGTAGTGACCTAATATTTAAATATAGTATTTACTTTATTTTACACTTCTGCTATACTTAGAGGTATGTTCATACGACAAACATCTACCAAACATAAAAAATCGAATACAACCTACATCAAACATCAATTGGTCGAGTCCTATCGTACCGACAAAGGGCCGCGTCAGCGGGTTATTATGGAACTGGGCACGCTTACGCTGCCTAAATCCGACTGGCGCAAGCTTGCTGCTGTGTTGGAGTCTCGTTTAGCCGGACAGGAGTCTCTTTTTACTGAAGACGCTACCATAGTCGAGGCTGCCGATGCAGCCATGAAACATTATCACTTCGTTCAAACGAAGTCACAAGAAAAGCAACAACGGCACGAGCAACGCGATTTGGTAACGATAGATTTGCAAAGTATCGCAACTTCTGAGTATCGCTCATTAGGACCGGAATTAGTGGCGCATACCTTTTGGGAACACCTTGGGTTTAACCAAATCCTCCAGAACTGCGGACTTTCCACGGAACAGCAAGCCCTGGCTCAGGCAGTGATAATTGGCCGACTCGTGGCACCTTCCAGTGATCTTGCATCTTGGAACTGGCTTCGCAACCAGACTGCCTTGTTGGAACTGTTGCCTGTTGATCTCTCTAACATCCGTAAAGATGCTGTATATGAGATTGCAGACATCCTGCTTGCGCATAAAGACAAGATAGAGAAGGCGCTCAGAGATCAGGAGGCGCTCTTATTCCCGAGTCAGACAACGTTGTTTTTGTACGATTTGACCAACACCTATTTCGAGGGCCAGTGTAAGAACAATGCGCTGGCCAAGCGGGGTAATTCTAAAGAACAACGTACCGAGCGACCACTGGTGACGCTAGCGCTTGTGGTGGATCAACGCGGTTTTCCGATTTTCAGTCGTATTTATGGTGGTAACCAGTCTGAACCGCAAACATTGCCGGAAATTCTAAAGCACTTGTACGTACCAGAAGAGCCGCAACTCTTTTCGCAGGAACGGCCTACAATCGTCATGGATCGTGGGATTGCCACCAAAGAAACTATCCAATTGCTCAAATCCGTCGGATATCCGTATTTGATCGTCGAGCGCAGAGCTGTCGAGAAGGAGTACGTTCAGGAGTTTGAGCAAGCCAAAACCACGTTCGAACCCATTGGCCATGAAATTGCCTCTGGGACAGTGTATGTCAAAAAACTCCTGTGGGAGAACGGATCGAGAGTACTCTGCCTAAGTGTAGGACGCGAACAAAAAGAGCAAGCAATGGATGCGCTCAAGGAAGAACGTTTTCTGCAGGATCTTGGCCGCTTGCAGGCTTCCGTCACCAAAGGGAACATTCAACTTGTTGAAAAGGTTGGTGAACGGGTAGGCCGACTGAAAGAGCGTTATCCAAGCACCGCTTCTCACTATGACATCGTACTGCAACTTGATGATGCACAGAAGAAGGTGACGACAGTCACTTATGACAAAAAAGAAAGCCGCGTGAAGCGCCAAACCCTGACGGGTTGTTATGTGATCGAAACAAGCCATCAAGACTTGGCGGCGGCTGACATTTGGCGTCTATATACAACACTCACAAAAATCGAAGAGGCGTTTCGTTCGCTCAAAACGGATTTGGGCATGCGCCCGGTTTATCATCAGCAAAAGAGCAGAACAGAAGGTCATCTGTTTATTTCCGTTCTTGCGTATCACTTGCTCATTTGTATTGAGAAGACACTCGCCGAGCAAGATGATCATCGCCAATGGTCGACGGTGTGTAAGGCATTATCTACGTATCAACGCAGCACAATCATACTCACTGATGATCAAGACCAGATTCACCACGTTCGGATTTCAAGTACGCCGGAGAGCGCTCATCAGGAAATCTATCGTTTGCTCAATGTTAAAGATCCGCTCAAACGTAAACATACGGTGATAGCAAAAAGGTTGTAGTGACCGACAAAATTTTAAAAATCCAGTCAGGTCAAGGTTTCACGCGATTAAGTGCGGAAAGTTGGGTTAAGGAATGCATATAGATGAGCAAGGGGGCGTCGCAAAACTACTTTTTGAAGTAGTTAGCGACGCCCCCAAATACTACAAGTATATCAAACCCTTATATACAGCATTATTTCAAATAAGAGCTTACGTTATTTTTTGTAATAACGGTAACACCAGTATCAACACTTGGCGGAACCGGATCAACTTTAGCCGTTTTCCAATCGGCAACCGGTTTTGTCAAGTTGTGATGAACCATGAATGCTTCCATTGTACCCCAGTAACCCATGTTCCAGGTACCTTGTGCAATGGTTGCTGTGATCTCTCCGGATTGAATTTGTTGTAATGTAGATTTGTCTGTATCAAAGCTTACAATCTTGATTGAATTTGTTTTATTGGCTTCTTTAACAGCCGTAGCTACCCCTGTTCCTTCATCCGCTTCTGTTGCGAACACACCAGCGAGATTTGGATATTTTTGAAGTAATGTTGATGTAACCTGTGCTGTTTTAATTTGATCCGAATTTCCGTTTTCCTCTGCGACAATCTGTACACCTGGATAATCCTTTTGCATTTCTTCCTTAAATCCTTGTACGCGTTGATCAAGATTCAATTCGCCAGGTGTGGAGACAATTGCAACTTGTCCATGCCCGCCCAGTTGTTTCCCAAGGAATTTGGCTGCTTTTTGACCTGCTTCTACATTACTTGTACCTAAATACCCATAACGTTCACTGTTTGGAGCATCGGAGTCAAACGTGATAACCGGAATACCTTGTGCAATTGCTTGGTTGATAACTGGTGTAAGTGCCTTCTGATTGATAGCAGTTACCAAAATTCCTGCTGGTTTTTTCGCAATAACCTGTTGCAGTGTAGTTACCTCTTGATTGATATCATATTGTGGCGCCCCTGTATATACAGTTTTAACGCCAAGGGCTTTTGCTGCGTCCTGCATTCCGGCATAAACGCCTTTCCAATATTCAATACCTGATAAGAATGTCACCATATAATACGTTTCGTTTGTATTACCTTTTAATGCAGATGTGTTATTTGCTACACCGGATGGTGTACTGCTACTTGTACCACAACCTGCAAGGCCAACAGTCAATGCACCGATAACGCCAAGAGAAGCTAAAAATTTTTTGGATTTCATTTCATTTTCCCCTTTCTATTCATTCGTTTTGAATTCTGTTATAAATTTTGTTTTAAACTGTGCCGTATTGGGCACAATTTAAAGATGTTTACACTTTTATCAATCTAAACCCAATTACGCTTTATTTCTGTGTGTTAACACATCTAATGTAACTGCAGCAATCAGAACAAAACCGGTAACCAAACTTTGCCAGTAAACAGATACATTCAATAAAACCAGCGCATCATTTACCAAACCGACAAGCAAGCTTCCTAACAAGGCGCCCAAAACTGTACCTTCACCACCTGTTAAACTTGCACCGCCGATGACGCATGCTGCGATCGCCTGCAATTCCATCCCAATTCCGGCAGTCGGAGCAGCCACACTAAACCGGGACAGTGTTAACAAGCCTGCTAAACCAGAAAGAACTGCTGTCAAAATATAAATCCAAATTTTTACGCGAGCTACACCAACACCGGAAAGATATGCCGCCTTTTCGTTACTTCCGAGATAGTAAACTTTTCTGGCAACAACCGCTCGACGCATAATATAATCGCTCACAATTACGACAATCAACAAAATCCATATTAATGTCGGAATACCGGCAATTTTCCCCTGTCCAAGGAAGAGGAAGGACGGTGACATTCCAGTTACAGAAATTGGCGCCCCCTGTGTCAAAACATACGCAATACCTTGTATCACACCTTGCATACCCAACGTCATAATAAATGGGTTAATACCTACTTTACCAATGAATGTTCCGGTTAATACACCAGAAGCCAAACTTGCCAACAATCCAATCAAAGCCGCAATCCAAATATTCATTCCGCTTAGCGCCAAACTTCCGGTTAATACACCCGCCATTGACATCACGGAGCCAACCGAAAGATCAAATCCACCGGATACCAGGGCCACTGTCATACCTACAGCTACAATCCCCATCATGACAACCCCCATGACAGTTGTTGTCAGATTATCAGCCGTTAAAAATGTCGGGCTTATTACAGATAGAATAATAGCTAATAGAATAATGACAGCAAAAATTGTAACTTCCCGTATTTTGCTCAATTTTGCAAATAAAGATGGTTTTTTAACCATTGTATCTGCTGAACCACCTTTAATAACGTTTTCACTAGACATCAACTTACCCTCCTCAATCGTGTTAACTTACGGTTTCCAAACCGGATGCATACGACATGATCTCTTCATCATTGATTTGTGATCCCGTCAGATTTCCTACTATTTGGCCTTTGTGGATGACAAGTACGCGATCACTTAGCCCCACAATTTCTGGCAATTCTGAAGATATGACGATAACGCCAAACCCCTCGTTTGCCAGTTGCCGCAGCAATTGATGAATTTCTGATTTCGCGCCCACATCAATCCCGCGGGTAGGCTCGTCCAAAATCAATATTTTCGGATTCAGTGTCAACCACTTGCCGATCATGACTTTTTGTTGGTTTCCCCCGCTGAGACTCCCTACAAGCTGTTCCGTAGATGATGCTTTCACACGTAAATCTTTTAGGACCTTTTTGCTTACTTCTTTTACATATTGTGAATCTACCATCCCACTACGTGATGCTTTTTTCAAATGGGTGACGGCAACATTTTCATCAATCGACATTTTCAAAAACAGCCCTTGTTGTTTCCTGTCTTCCGTCAGGTAGTAAATCCCATGGTGAATCGCATCTTTCACGCTTCGTATACGAACAGAATTCCCAAACAGTTCAAACTCGCCACTCTGACGTGGATCAATAGCGGTTAAAGCCCTCATAATTTCTGTACGGCCAGATCCCACAAGCCCGAACACACCCAGAATTTCGCCACGGTGTAAATCGAATGATACATTTTGGCATTTTTCGCCGGCGTCCAGATTCGTTACACGAAAGATACGCTCTTCACTAACAGTCCCTTTTTCCGGATAAATTTGATCGAGTGACCGACCAACCATCATCTTGATCACAGTGGCAGAATCTAAATTTTGAGCCAACTCTGTCCCAATGTGCTGGCCATCACGCAAGATAGATATCCGGTTTGAAATCCTGAATATTTCATCGAATTTATGGCTTACATACACAATAGCTTTCCCTTGATGTTTCAAATCATCAAAAATTTCAAATAAGTGTTCAACATCCTTACTGCTTAAAGTTGCCGTCGGTTCGTCGAAAATATAAACATCTGCTTTTACCAATAGTGCTTTTACAATCTCCACAATTTGTTGTTGCGATACACTTAAGTCTTTAACCAGGCTATCCAGCTCAAAATCAATGTCAAATCGTTTAAAATAGGTGTTTGCCAACTGAATGATTTTCCGTTTATCGATAAATCCAAACCTATGGGGTGTAATCCCTACCACAACATTTTCCAGTACTGTTACTTCCGGAAATAGGCTCATTTCTTGGTGTACGATTGAAATTCCATTTAAACGAGCCTCATTTGGAGTTCGAAAATGGACTGTCTTACCGTTTAACAAAACTTCCCCTGAAGTAGGTGATAAAGACCCCGTAAGAATATTTAATAACGTTGATTTACCTGCACCGTTTTCACCCATAATGGCATGAATTTCACCTGGATAAAACTGGAGAGACACATTATTTAAAGCAACTGTACCAGGGAAGCGCTTTATAATGTTTCGTGTCTCAAGAAGTGCATGTACTGACATTTCGGTCACCTCCACTTATACGGATATCCGTACAACATTCTACATGTTTGACTACAGGTTGTTGCGAACTGGCGGTTTGCAACACTTAATGGTTTTAAAAAAAGTTTTCAATAGATAGACGCTTTCAAAAAACGGTTTCACAGAAAATCAAAGTTTTCCCTAATAACGAGAGCCAACGCATTGATGATACGCCAACCTCGCGCCATTCAGTTTCTTAAAATAGGCAACATAAATAAATTCTTTATCTCTATTAGAAATGTAATTGCTTTCAGTTAAATTATACAAACTTTTCGATGTACGTACAAGTTGTTTTTATAACCTAATTTTTCAAAAAAAACCATCTTATTCAATGAGCTTTTTACTTTTGCCCATAATATGCGTTTAATCCATGCTTTCTCAAAAAATGTTTATCCAATAGAACCTGATTCATTGGACCCACTGCCGGATTCAGCACATACGTATGGAATGCAATCTTAGCAACCTCTTCTAAAACTACAGCATTATGCACGGCGTTGTCCGCATCTTTCCCCCAACAGAACGGAGCATGATTACGTACAAGCACGGACGGGATCTGCATAGGATCCAACTGTAATTCCTTGAATGTTTCAACAATCACCTTCCCCGTTTCCAGCTCGTATTGGTTTTCGATTTCTGCAGCTGTCATTTCTCTGGTACAGGGAATCCAACCATAAAAATAATCTGCATGTGTGGTACCCAAGGCTGGAATGGGTCGACCTGCTTGTGCAAAGCTTGTTGCCCAAGGCGAATGTGTATGCACAATTCCACCGATCTGTGGAAACGCTTTATATAACGCAAGATGTGTAGGCGTATCAGACGATGGATTTAACTTGCCTTCCACCTTGTTACCATCCAAATCCAGTACGACCAAATCCTCTAACGTAAGTTGATCGTATGGTACGCCACTTGGCTTAATGACAAACAATCCCGCTTCCCGGTCAATTCCGCTTACATTCCCCCAGGTAAAAGTGACTAAACCATGTTTTGGAAGCTGAAGATTGGCTTCTAAAACATCCTTTTTCAACTGTTCTAACATAATGTTTCCTCCCTGTCTTTCCTTGTACCTATTTCAACAAGTACAGTTCTTCCTGATTTGTGTCCGGCTTGAAACACTTCTTCTTTAAGCTGCTATAACAAAGCTGGTCTTCTTCCTTCTAAATTAAACTATCAATAGCTGCTTGCTCGATTGTAAGTCCTTGTTTATAACGCTTGATAAAGACTTCAAAGCCTTCAACATCTTTTTCGTCTGCATCTACTTTCACACCGGTATAGGTAACAAATACTTTTTTGTCAAGATACTCTTCCAATGATTCATTTTCTTGTCTATTTGTCATAAAGGATGCAAGCAGAGCAATCCCCCATGCACCTCCTTCACCAGCAGTTTCCATAACAGATACAGGCGCACTCATAACTGCGGCCATTACCTTTTGTCCAACACCTTTGGTCTTAAACAGACCTCCATGTCCCAATATTTTGTCGATTTGAATATTTTCTTCAGTTAACAAAATATCTATTCCGATTTTTAGAGCTCCAAGTGCTGAGAATAAATGTACGCGCATAAAGTTTGCAAGATTGAAATTACTTTCTGGTGAACGTACGAATAATGGTCGGCCTTCTCTCATTCCTGTGATATTCTCACCAGAATAATAGCCATAAGACAATAGTCCTCCGCAATCCCTATCCCCTTCAAGAGCCTTACTGAATAAGATTTCAAAGATTTTGTCTATGTTTACTTTACAACCTAGAACTTCTGAAAACTCACGGAAAAGCTTCACCCAAGCATTGATATCAGAAGAACAGTTATTCGCATGAACCATACCAACCAAACTTCCAGAAGGCGTGGTGACTAGGTCGATTTCTGGATGAACCTTTTTCAATTCTTTTTCCAGCACAATCATAGCAAACACCGAAGTTCCTGCTGAAACATTTCCTGTACGTTTAGCAACACTGTTAGTTGCGACCATACCAGTTCCTGCGTCGCCTTCTGGAGGACAAAGTGGAATGCCAGCTTGAAGGTTCCCGCTCACATCTAATAGCTTTGCTCCTTCTTCTGATAATTGCCCAGCTTCATCGCCAGCTAACATCACCTGTGGTAAAATCTCTTCTAATTTCCATGGATAATTCTTTTCACCAATCAAATCATCAAAAGCTTGAATCATCCTTGTATCATAATTCTTTGTTTCCACATCAATTGGAAACATACCGGAAGCATCTCCAATTCCTAAAACCTTTTTTCCAGTCAACTTCCAGTGGATATAGCCAGCTAGTGTGGTGAAGAATGTAACATCTACTACATGTTCTTCTTCATTTAGAATTGCTTGATACAAATGAGCAATACTCCATCTTTGCGGAATATTATAATTGAAAAGTTCTGTCAATTCTTTTCGCGCTTGTTCAGTGATCGAATTCCTCCAGGTACGAAATGGAACCAACAACTCTCCATCTTTGTTAAACACCATATAGCCGTGCATCATCGCACTAAATCCAATTGCGCCAATCTTTTGAAGGGTTACTCCATATTTTTCTTTCACTTCAACTGCCATCTCTTGATAACTTATTTGAAGACCTTGCCAAATATCATCAAGAGAATATGTCCATATCCCCTCTTCCAAGCGATTCTCCCATTCATAGCTTCCAGAAGCTATTGGTGAATGATCAGAATCAATCAAAACTGCTTTGATACGGGTAGAACCAAACTCAATACCTAAAGCTGTTCGACTGTTAGCGATATCAGCTTTTATTAGATTCAGCTTATTAGCCAATGTAATAATTCCCCCTAAAAGTTTTTCGAAAACTGAACGGTATTTGTACAGCATGAAATCACATTTCAATTGCACGTAAGAACATAAGTTAAAAATTACATTTGAAAAATTATATGAAAAAGATTACATATATACGTATAATTATTTCTATAACTTTTATTGTACGTACAAATATCATAATGGTCAATACATGATTCATGAAACCTTGACTCTTATACTTGTAGTGTTAGTTCAAAGGCATCGTAAAAGTTTGATCCGTGGACCACATGCAGACATATAAAAGTTCAAATCAGGAATAAATTGTTTAGAATTATATTGTACGTACACATTAAAAAATATAAGATTATAGATAAAAGATCGCTTCACATTTAAAATTATCCTATTACAACTAAAATCCCGCTTTAGATATACAAAGCTCTCGGGTTTATAAAACAATTATAGATTGTAGATTTATATAAAACTGCCATTTTGGAATGTAAATTATGATTGTATGCAGATTAAAAGGGTGAGAAAATTGTGAACATACAAAACAAGGTACCAAAATACATTCAACTTATAAGTCAAATTAAATCATGGGTTATCTCGGGAAAGATGGAACCTGGCCAACAAATTCCTACCGAACACGAATTGGCGCAACAATTTAATATTAGCCGCCATACAGTTCGGCAAGCGATTCATGAGTTGGTTCATGAAAAATGGTTGTATAAAGAGCAAGGGAAAGGAACATTTTTTTGCCCCACCCTGCCTGGACATCAACCGGAAAACTCGTCCCAAAGCCATATGATCGGTGTTGTTACAACATATATTTCGGATTACATTTTCCCTTCAATTATTCGCGGAATAGAATCCTATTTGACACCAAAAGGGTATTCGATTCTTTTATTAAGCACAAATAACGATTTTGCCCAAGAAGCAAAAGCTTTAGAAATCATAATGAACAAACAGGTTGATGGTTTGATTATTGAACCAACCAAAAGTACGTATCCAAACCCAAACCTTGAATATTATTTATCTTTGCTGGGAAAGCGGATTCCTTTTCTTATGCTGCACGCGTCCTATGAAGAGCTTGGATGCACTACCATTAAAGTGGACGATGAAAGAGGAGGCAAGCTTGCCGCCAACCATCTGATCAACTTAGGCTATCGACGGATCGGGGCGATCTTCAAATCGGATGATTTACAGGGGAAATATCGTCTAAAGGGTTTTCTGAATGCATTGCAAGAAAATTCTCTTACATTCTATTCTGATTTGATCTCTTTATATACAACCGAACAAAAAGATCTGGTTTCCAAAAAGTACGCTGATTTTATTTGTACAAAGCCTGTCGAACAACGTCCGGATGCAATTGTATGCTACAACGATGAAATCGCAATCCAATTAATTCAACAATTAAAAAACTATGAAATTCGTGTTCCAGACGATATCTCAATTGTCGGTTTTGATGATTCAAAACTCGCCACGATCAGCGATGTTCAACTCACGACGATCTCGCATCCCAAATTTGAAATGGGAATGAAAGCAGCTGAAACCATACTGCATCTTATCCAAAATGCGGACATTACTACCAATCACAGTATGGATTATACGTTCGAACCGGAGCTAATCGTGAGAAACACGACAAAAAATAAATGACTTTAATTTCGCTTCCCAAAATCAAAAACCTCAAGATACGTGTGATGCCAGTAAAGGAAGCATACGAATTCTTGTGGTTTTTTTATGTGCATGTTTGAGGTATTCTTCCAAATATTATAAAAAACATGGCAAAAGGGCTGTCGCATTGCAGACAGCCTTTTTGCCATGAAATATGAATTTCCTATCTCATTTCACGATTTCTCCAGTATATTTCATTCCATCTGAGTTCATTGCGGAACGTCAAAGGTGATGTTCCTTTGTTGATCACTACACACTCGATTCCGGCCATTTCCGCCCAGTCTACTAAATTTTCAGCTGTAACGTTGTAGGAGAAGCCTGTATGGTGAGCACCTCCAGCCAGAATCCATGCTTCAGCTGCATCACGCAATGATGGCTCTGGTTTCCACAGAACTCTAGCTACCGGCAGCTTTGGCATATCACGGTCAGGTTGAACCGCATCGACTTCATTGACAACCAACCGGAAACGATGGCCCAGATCAATTACCGACGCACATACAGCAGCACCTGATCTGCCGTCAAAAACCAAACGTGCGGGGTCTGCTTTGCCACCAATAGATAATGGATGGACTTTGATTCTTGGACGAGTAGCCGAAATTGTTGGACAAACCTCCAGCATATGGGCCCCAAGCACCATTTCATTCCCTTTTTCAAAGTGATACGTATAATCCTCCATGAAAGAGGTTCCTTCGTTATCAGCAAGAATTTTCATAACCCGGACAAACGCACCTGTTTTCCAGTCGCCTTCACCCCCGAAGCCGTAACCTTCTGCCATCAGCCGTTGAACGGCCAAACCCGGCAGCTGCTTCATCCCATGCAAATCTTCAAAAGTTGTGGTAAAAGCACTAAAATTCCCTTCTTTTAAAAATGCTTTCATTCCAAGCTCGATCCGGGCTTGTTCGCGTACTGACTCCCAAACGGAAGCGGTGTTGCGGGTTTCTGACGAAATATCATAAAGCTCTGTATATTCATCCAGCAGCCTGTTTACCTCAGATTCTGATATTTCATTTATAACTTGTACGAGATCACCGACTCCATATCCGCTTACCGACCAACCGAATTGAATTTGCGCAGCTACCTTGTCCCCCTCGGTTACAGCTACCTCGCGCATATTGTCGCCAAACCTCGCTACTTTCAAATGACGGCTTTCCGTGAAGGCAATAGCCGTGCGCATCCAAGCACCGATTCGGTCTCGTACTTCAACGTCCTCCCAATACCCTACAACCACTTTTCTTGCAATCCCCAGACGTGCGCCAATAAACCCATATTCCCGGTCACCGTGTGCGGATTGATTCAAATTCATGAAATCCATATCAATGCTGTCCCAAGGAATATCACGGTTAAACTGCGTGTGCAAGTGCAGCAGAGGCTTACGCAGTTCAGACAGGCCGGTAATCCACATTTTTGCTGGAGAAAATGTATGCATCCATGTGATAATTCCCGCACATGTATCATCTGCATTCGCCTCGATACACAATCTACGAATTGCATCAGGTGTTGTTAGCACGGACTTAAAAATCAATTTAAATGGAATATTGGAAGCACGATCCAATCCCTCCGCAATTTTTATTGAATGATTTTCTACTTCTTTCAGTGTTTCTGGCCCGTATAGATGCTGACTGCCGGTAACAAACCAGAACGTATAGGATTTAAAATCTCTCATAATGGTTCCTCCTTAAATGTTGTTCGTAAAAAAGAGAAAAAATTTGTACGCACATAAAAAATGTTACCAAAATAAACACAGAATTTAGCTAGAAATATTTACATTTAACCGTTTTCAAGATGTATAAACGTATAATTTGTACGTACAACACAATGTGTTTTTATTGTACCCTGAGCAAACGGTTATTTCAAGTTTTTTATTCTACCCCAACTTCCTCCAGGAATAACCAATTTTCAGTGGTTTTCCATTTATCTTTCAATTTCCTTCATCAAAGCCAATAGGGGTACGTGAGTACATCACCCCCATATTAAGCACGCCCAATGTATTCCAATTAAGATAGTAGTTGCTGGCAAGGGAGCTGAGTTAAAGGAGATTATTTTAAAAAATTATTTAGAATAGTCATTGATTTTTAGGCTTCCTCACTGTCTAGCAGGATTGGAAGTTGAGCATACTGAGATTATCAACTAGTAAAGGAGATAATTTCGAATGGAACTTATATAGTGGTCCCCAGAAACTAAACAACTCAGAAGGGACCGATTAAGCTACAATATGAGTATGAGAAAACATTATTCGGCATCATTCAAAGCAGAAGTCGTCTTGGAACTACTCAAAGAAGAAAAAACTATCGCTCAGATTTCATCTGAATACGGTGTGCACGTCACGATGCTCCACCGTTGGAAGAACACTGCCGTAGAGAATATGTCAAGCCTGTTTGAGGACGAAGGCAAGAAGAACGCCACCCTCAAGAAGGAGCATGAAAAAGAAACGTCTGAACTCTATGCGAAAATCGGTCGCTTAACCACGGAGGTTGAGTGGCTTAAAAAAAAATCTGGCATCAAACCGAACTAGAGATGATAGAGTTGCTATGGTCGATCACGATAGTGAGAAACTTTCTATTTCTAGGCAGGCAGAGTTACTCAGCCTGAATCGTTCGAGCCTTTACTACAACCCTGTGAGCGTCTCTGACGAGGAGATCCGTCTCCGGCGACGCATCGACGAGATATACACAGATCGGCCAGTCTCAGGAAGTCGTTACATTACGGCGATCCTGCGGCGAGAGGGCTGGGCCATCAACCGCAAGCGTGTCGTACGCTGCATGAGGGAAATGGGGATTGCCGGTGTGAGCCCTAGTCCGAATCTGAGTAAACGGAACCTGGCCCACAAGATTTATCCCTATCTGCTTAGAGGCGTTAAGGCCAGTCACCCCAATCATGTCTGGTCAATCGACATCACCTATATCCGCCTCAAGCGTGGATGGATGTATCTTGTCGCCGTGATTGACTTGTATTCCCGCTATATTGTGAGTTGGGAGTTGGATCAGACACTGGAGATCGACTTCGTGCTGAAGGCCACTCAGACGGCTTTGGGGCATGCGAAGCCAGAGATTTGGAACAGCGACCAAGGCAGTCATTTCACCAGTCCACAGTACACGGATATACTCAAGCAAGCTAGCGTCCGAATTAGCATGGACGGAAAGAATCGAGCTGTGGATAATATCTTTATTGAAAGATTTTGGCGAACGCTCAAGTACCAGGAAGTATACACAAAAGAATACGCCACACCACGGGAGGCGCGGGAATCAATCAGAAAATTCGTATACAAGTACAATCACGAACGGCCACACCAATCGCTCAACTATCACACGCCTGCTGGGATTTACCTGGATGGCATGAAACCTGAGGATCCGATTCCTACTTCTTCTCGGCAAAATACATATTCAGGAAAGGAGATTGCTTAGCAACAAAGGGATGAAAGAAAACGAACAGGGGAAGCCGCTTCGCTCCTCCCCTCTGGCCTACGGCCATTCACCCCTCCCACTCCTCCTAAAAAGAGGATAGGAACAGGGAAAACTGGACTATAGCTTAGAGATTAAAAATTGTTGTCTTGACAAATGGGGCCATCATACGGTGTCCCTCCTTGGATAGAATCTTGCTTTTCCTGATGGATTCGTCGAATAATTGGCTCACAATACTTGATCGATCTTACGCGGTCTCCCTGAAAGCGCGGTTGGTAGCGTGTGAAGGCGATATCAATCCCTTCAAGAATCACAACAGTTGCGATTCCGTCAGCAAGCATCTGCCGAATTCACTCATAATCACCGCTAGGAAGAAACGCAGCGCCGGTTTTGTTGCAAAAATACGTTTCAATCTGTGAGAGAGATGATGTTTTTTCATCATCATCTTTTACATCTTTTTTATCTTTATCACTATCATGATTAGATAGGACATTTTTGCCCGATGACTGTGCAGAATTGTGTGTTCTCTGCTCATCAGATAGGGCAGAATTTCCCTGTCTCTCGTTGTTTGACTGTTCATTTTTGCCTTCTCTGTTAGTGAGAGATCCGGCAGATTTGCCTGCTCTTTGTGAATGAGATAGGGCATGATTGCTGCTATTCATTTTGGCATAAACTCGATTCGTCACTCGAATGATCTGGCCGTATGGGGCACGCGTCATTCGAATGTAGGATAGATCATGAAGCCGATTCAGATTGCGTTTTATCGTATCCTGACTGGATTGAAGCACCAGAGCGATTTCCTGATATTTAATGGGTCTGCCACCATGTACGAGTCCCCAGACAATTCCGGTGTCATCCTGTGTCTCTGTTGTCGCATGACTTGCACACCATAAAAGTTCCCAGATCGCAGGCCCAATCTTCAAACGGTGTAAGAAAAGATCTTCACCCACTGATATCAAGGAGTGGAAATGCACTCGATCCCTCCTGTCATCAGATTTTTACTAAGAGCTAATCCGAGCACCAGGTGTTTACCCGTTTTAGTGATTTTTGGTCATGTTCTTTTGCCAGATGCCAACCCAACTGCAGTTGAACTTCTTTGAGCTGTTCCTGATAATATCGGACAGCTCCCAGCGCTTTTAGATCATGAGCCGGATACAACTCCTGGATCTGTTGTTTGTAAAGAGCTTCTTTTTTACGCAGTTTGTCAATTTGTTCACTTTTCATTTTGAATCGCCTCCTTTTCGTTAGGAGATAGCTTGTCCTGCTGAAGTAAATCTGGGAACAGATGTTCAAGTGATGATTCAAGTGCAGCTGAAATTTGTATGGCGCGTTTGAGTGAAAGACCGCGTTTGCCGCTTTCGATATTGTGATAGCCAGCTGAAGAAAGCCTTAATTTTGTGGCAATTTGTTCCTGGGTAAGTCCTAAACTCTCGCGTCTTTCACGAACGTAACGCAATTCTTGATGGATCAATCGATCACCCTTCTCTCATGGAAAGTAAGTTTATTATAGGGCGATGAATTCAATCAGGTCAATACGTTAATAACGAAATGACTAATATTTTACGTTTTGTTTATTTGTGCTATACTAGACTTAACAAATTGGCGGATGGTGAGACTATGTCACTCGGAGAACGGCTAAAGATCGTTCGAATCAAGAAAAACTGGAATCAAACAGAGGCAGCAGACAGGATCAACATCAAAAACGAGACGTTATCTCAGTATGAACGAGACAGACGAAAGCCTGATCCGCAAATGCTGGCTCATATCGCGAAAACATACGATGTATCGATCGATTATCTGATGGAAATGACGGAGGATCCAACCCCGGTTCGTCAGTTACAAAGGCAGCAGGATCTCCTCGAGGATAGTTCGGAGCTTACATTAGAGGAGTCTTTGATGCTAGAGGAAATGAGAAAGAACACCAAATTTGCGGTTGCGTTTAATGAGTTCTTGTCTGCACCACAGGAGAAGAAAAAGGAATTTTTGCGCATGTGGAAAGTGTACAAGAACTTAGTCGATGAACCAGAGGATGAAAGTGACGAGGAATAAGACCCAATTTCCCCGGTAGTCAATACGGGGAATTTATTTTATACTCAAAACAGAACGTATGTTCGTATAAAGGTGCGTGAAGTGCGTTGTGGCAGCATATCCTAAGTCAATTACCTATACATTGGCTGGAAGAAAAGGCGAACAGAATCAGAGAAGAGTGCGGAATGAATCAAT